>JAQVBD010000097.1 GCA_028690485.1 Endomicrobiaceae bacterium | reverse complement strand
CCCCGGAAGAGGCAGCAGCGAGCCCGTGCTCGTCCAGGAACCGGACGGCCTCCGGGGTGAGGGACCAGACGGATCCTTTGGCCTTCTTGCCTGCCCGGGCCGGGCTCTTGGTGATCCAGCCCCGGACCTCCAGGGCGTTCATGGCCCCGGCCGGGATCGTGACGCCATCGGCCCGGATCTCGGCGGCGGTGAAGCCGGGTTTGTACTGGTCGGCAGACCCGGGGTCCCGGACGCGGGCCAGGATCGCGGCGGCGAGGGTTCGACAGATCTCTGCTTGTTTGCCCTGTTGGCTAGGGTAGTAGAGGGTACGCATTTTACATCACTCCATTTTTATAGTTCGAGGTGTTTGAATCGGCTTCGGGAGGGCTTCTTCGGGTTGAGGGGTTGGTTGGCGTCTTCCGGGGGCCGGGGGACGCAGAGGTAGACATACCATCCGGGACCCTGCCGAAGATGGCGGGGGACCTTGATCACGCAGATCGGCCCCTTGGCGATGCTGGCGGTCTGAGGCGGGATGACCTGCCCCGGGGGTGCCGCGAGGGCTTGCCGGCACTCCCCCTGGATCGCGTGCGCCTTCGCGACCACCTCCTTGATGGCCGGGGGGGACCTCCAGACATGCCCCTCCGGGGATTGGACCAGAGCCGCGACAAGGTGCGGTTCTCCGTCAACCTCCACGATTGAGGGGACCCCCCGTCCCCGGGCCAAGGGGTCCTGCGTCCCCCGGAGGAAGTACCGGCTGAACTCCTGCGGGCTCGCGGGGGTCTGGGGGTTCCATCTCCCGCCCGACCACTCTCCCCCTGGCGCCGGGTCTTCCGGCCAGAGGATACGCCAGATGTCCGGGCCGGGTTGGATGACCTCCGCCGCGGCCCAGGTCTTCCCGCACCCCTTGGCCCCAACCAGGGCCGAGAGGACGGGGGGGCTCTGCTTTTCGTCCGGCATCGTCACAACTCCAGCGACTTGAACCGGCTCTTCCGCTTCACGGGTTCAGGGCGCGGGGGGGGAACCGGCTCGGGTTTTACCTCAGTACCCTCCGCTTGCCTGCGCCGGGACTCAGCCACTCTCCGCTCGGCCTCTCTCCTCTGCCGCCGGTCTTCTTCTCGCCACGGTTCACGGGCGATCTCAGGTTCAATCCAGGGGGGGGCCTCGACCGGTTCCGGTTTGATCGCGGGGCCGGGGGCCGGGGGGGCGTAGGGGGGGCGGGGCATCGGCCTCCAACCCCGGTTCGGCCGCATCGGGGCCTCTGGCAAGAACCAGCCCGTGGCCGCCCGGAACTCGTCCTCGGTCGGGGAGTGGGGGCGCCCCTCACGGGGACTCCCGCCCACCAGCCGCCAGAGGCGGTCTGCCATCTGGTCTGGAGGGGTCTTGCGGCCCGCCGGGCTCATGGGCCCTCCTGCGCCGGTGGGAACTCCAGCGCCCGGAACCGGCTCCCGTGGGGCCAGGAGACCTCGGCCGGGTCGGACTGTTCGGGGCCTATCGTTGCCCGGATCTGGGGGTTCACCAGGGCGAGCCGGTCCACCCGCTGGAGGAGCGCCTGCTGGGTTCGCAGAACCTCCTCGACCCGCTGCCGGATCCGCTCGGTGTCATCCCGGATCCGCTCCGTGTCCCGCCGGATCGCCCGGAGATCCGCACCGGGATCCGCGGGGCGGGAGGGATACCTCCCCCAGTTGACCATCATCGTCATTTGACCCCCGGGATAGACCCCTCAGAACTCCAGCGCATGGAACCGCCCCTTCAGCACCTTCAGATCGTCGGCGAGCTCGCCCTTGAGGGGCATGATCGCCTCGTCCTCGATCTTCTGCCGGATGGAGGCGATCTTGGCCGCGACGTCCTCGTCTTCGAGGATGTTGAGGGCGGCGAGCTGGTCGGTCATCGACCGGAGCCGGGCCTTTGTCCGCGGGGTCAGAACCGTGTTCTCGTCCAACACCACCGACTCCAATTTCTTGAACGCCTGGTCCAGCACCTTGTACTTGATCGAGTCGGCGATCTGTTCATACAGGGCACCCCGCCCGATCTCGCTCGCGTCCAGCGGGAGGAAGTCCGCCTTCGCCCCCAGGATCTCGTTGATCTCTTTGAGGGCCGCATCGGCTTCCAGAATCCGCTGTTCGATGGTAGCCTTCTGCTGCTCATTGCAGAGGTAGAGCCGGGAGAAACTCGCATCGCTCGTCTTGGGCGGGTAGGCAATCGTTTCTTTGTAAATTGGGCCCTTGAACCGCTGCCGGCACGCCTGGATCTGCTGCCGGATCTCCTTGGGAAACGTATAGAAGATCATCGAGACCTTCTCAGAGACCTCTTCCGCCCCCTTATCGGTGTGATTCGGGCTGCTCATCCGGACCTGGACAATATAGATCTTCTCCATCGTCCTCACCCGCAGGGGCTGAACTGGGGCGGCAGGGCGAGCTCGATCCCGAGGTCGGCGAGGGCGGCGAAGAGGGCCACCTCGTCGTAGGGGTAGTCGGCCGCGAGGACGATCCCGTCTGGATAGACCTGATACTGCAGGTTCTCCGGGGCTCCGGTGCCGAGGTAGCGGGCGGCCTCTCTGGACGGGGTGGGGATGACCTCCAGGCTCATCGCCGCACCTCCCGCCGGGCGGTCTGCGGGGTGTTGTCCGCGAGCATGGCCTCCCGCTTGAGGTTCTGGTTCACGAGCTCGGTCTCGATGCCGAGGTCTTTGAGCATCCGCTCGATCTCGGCGAGTTCCTTGAGACACGCCTTGTTCTGGAAGCCTTTTGCGTCCAGTTTGATGCCGTCCGGCGTGATCTCGATGGTGTACTCCTCTGCCATCTTCAGACCCTCCGGGCGTGCATCGAGACCCGGGCAGGGGAGGCTTCCCGGGTCTGGCTGGTGTAGCGAAGCCGGATCAGGGTTCGCTGGAGGCCGACCTGCTGGTAGCCGACGAGAACCTGGTCGGTGACGGCCTTGAACGCCTGCCGGCAGCTATAGTCGTCGCCCTGCATCTCCCAGACCCCGCCTGTCAGGACGAACCGGAGGTTCCCCCGGCGCTGGTAGGTCTCGATGGGGGGGTAGCGGACGGAGATCTGCCGCTTGCCGTCCTTGGTCGTCGTCTGCTGGACCGTGAAGTGCGGGAGGGTGCGCTGCATCCCCGCGAGGACTTCCTTGAGGATCCCCTCGTCTTGGAGGCGAACCTTGGTCTTGATGGTAGTTATGTGTGACATTTTACGTCCCTCATTTTTTCTGCATGTGCAACTTGGTATACACACTATTCCCTGTTATCCTTTATATCCCTTCCGAAACAGGGCGGGGGGTTATAACTCCACCCGCCGCCGCCCCTTGTTCGCCGGGGCCTGCGGTGCCGT
>JAQVBD010000096.1 GCA_028690485.1 Endomicrobiaceae bacterium | reverse complement strand
CAACAAATAATAACAGCGGTAGAGTATCCAATAATTGTATTAGGAATGTTTTTCCCAAAGATAAGAGATTGGTTCATAAAAAAACATGAAAACGCTGTAGTAACAGATGAAAAACTAAAAGACTTAGAAAAAGTTACAGAAAAAGGAGTAATTAAGGTTATAGGTAATTCTGTAGAAGAAATCAAAAATTCAAGTTTAATTAATAAGTTAATTGTAATATCAAAAATTGTAGCAGATAAAACAATAAAAAGAATGAATGTTGAATATCATACTAAATTAAATATTGAATCTAATAATTTAGATAACCATATTTTTATACAATTTGTACCATATCAAGTTAATGATTTGTTGGATATCCAATATAATAATGAAAGACAGAATACAGTTTCTGTTTATATAGCAAATGATATAGAACAATTAAAGATGCAATATAAATTAATAAATACAGATTTAACTATAGATGGACAAAATATTTGGCAAATAAATATAAATGGCAACTTAGTATATGCAGCTTCAGGTGTAGATACTTTGAAAATTATAAAAACTGTTAATAATAGTAGATTAATAAAAAACGATTTAAAGAAGATATTAAATTTAAAAAACAATATTAATCTTAACATAGATTCTTCTGTGTTTGTTGATACTGCAACTGATGGTATCTATTTTGATGATGGAATAATAATTACAAATACAAACTTTTATATAAAATCAATTACAGAAATATTTAAATCAATTTCTATGATGTATGCTCAAAAAACAATAATATCGTTAGATAATATTCAAAATGAAAAATTATATCAGGCATTAAGTAATGGAACTGTTAGAAAAACAATTACAATCAGGCAATTTGAATATTTAAAAGATCTATTTAAACAAGAAAATAAAGATATTGTACAAGAGATACTTCAGTTAAGAAAAAAAGGGATAGAAATATACATAAAATCTGAAGGAATAAATAATATATATGCAAATTATGGTATCAGCGGACAAATTATAGGTAATACCATTTATGATTATTATCTTAATGAAACTATAGAATTGGAAGTGATTGAATCAAAAATGACTATAAAAGATTTAGAAAACAAAATGATAAACTCTGAAAAGCCATTGCTTATAGGAATAGACATTTTACAAGAAATATTTAGAGCTAATCGAGATATTACAGATGCATATAATGGCTTTAGTTCATTATTAGGTAATATTAAAATAAAATTTGGTTTACAAAATATTAATGTAAAAGATATGGCTAATTTTGCTTATTCAATAGATATTACTAATATTCCAATAATTAATGAAACCATAAAAAATAAAATTATGGATGCAAATATTAATGATTTTAATAATCTTGTAAATTTAGACAAAAATAATGTTATTAGCATTATTTTAAATGACACAAAAATAAGCAATGATATGAAAAACATATTTTTAACAGTTATAAAAGAAAGAATTTTAGTTAGAACAAAATTATTAGAACAAAATAAAGAAAATGGTTTAAAAGACAAAAAATTGGAAATATTATTAGGAAAAGTTTTACTTTTACAATTAGCAAATACAGATAAAAACAGTTTGTTATCTGAACTTGATACATTTAAAGGTAATGAACAAGATATGATTGTTAAAGTTAATGAACTATACCAAAAAGCATTAACAAATAATGAACCACAAGTAATAAATACAATAATAGAATTAATTTTAGTATATTCAGAAGAATATAAAACTAAAGGAAGAATGAAAGTAAATAATATAGATATAATTGCGTATAGACAAATGCTTGCTGCAGCATAAATATTTTTTTGGGATTTTATTATGATTACAATAAATTTATTATCAAAATCTTATGGTACAAGAGTACTATTTAAAGATTTGAGTTTTAATGTTGGTAAAAACGAAAAGGTAGGACTAGTTGCAAGGAATGGGTATGGGAAAACAACATTATTGAAAATGATAACAAGCGGCACAGATTATGATTCAGGTGAGATTCAAATACCTAGAAATTATAAACTTGGATATTTGCAACAACATATCAGTTTTAATTATGAAACGGTAATAGATGAAGTTGTTTCTGCAATATCTAAAGATGCAACTGAATCAAAATGGCAGGCTGAAAAGATTTTGTTTGGACTTGGTTTTTCAAAAGATGATCTTCTTAAAAATCCTTTAAATTTTTCCGGCGGATATAAAATTAGAATTAATCTTGCAAAAATACTTTTATCTGATTCAGATATGCTCTTATTAGATGAACCTAATAATTATCTTGATATTGTTGCAATAAGATGGTTAATAAAATTTTTAAAATCTTGGAAAGGGGAACTCATTCTTATTACCCATGATAGATCTTTTATGGATCAAGTTATAACTCATACTGTTGCCATTCACAGATATAAAGCAAAAAAAATTACTGGTAACACTTCAAAACTTTATGAACAAATTGACAAAGAAGAAGAAATATATGAGAAAACAAGGGTAAACCAGGAAAAAAGAAAAAAGAAAACAGAGTTGTTTATTAGAAAATTCAGAGCAAAAGCAAGGCTTGCAGGAATGGTTCAATCCAGAATAAAATGTTTAGAAAAACAAAAAGATCTTAAGGAATTGACTGAATTAGAAACTTTAGATTTTTCTTTTAAAGGTATTGATTTCCCTGCAAATAAAATGATGGGAATTCATTCATTAAAATTTGGATATGATAAAAACAATATCTTAATAGATAATTTAAATTTAGACATATTAAAAAAGGAAAGAATTTGCATAATAGGTAAAAATGGTAAAGGGAAATCAACTTTACTCAAACTTCTTTCCGGAAGATTGAATCCTTTAGACGGAACTATAAAACCTCATCCTGAATTAAAAACTGGCTATTTTGTGCAATCAGATGTTGCAGATTTAAATGATGACAGTACTGTTTATGAATCTGTATTATCATCTACACCTAATTGTCTGCCACAGATAGCAAAAAACATATGCGGTTCTATGATGTTTGGCGGCAATGATATGTTGAAAAAAATATCAGTGCTTTCCGGTGGAGAAAAGAGCAGAGTATTATTAGGTAAAATTTTAGCCAAACCTGCTCATTTATTATTACTTGATGAACCTACAAACCATTTAGATTTAGAATCGACAGAATCTCTTATAGATGCAATAAATGATTTTAATGGTTCTGTTCTTGTTGTTACTCATAACGAAGAACTACTTCATAGTATTGCAAAAAAACTCATAATTTTTGATAGAAATAAAGTTAGTTTCTTTAATGGTACCTATACCGAATTTTTGGATAGACAGGGATGGGAAGATGAAGGAAGTGGCATTAAAATAAATATAGAAAA
>JAQVBD010000027.1 GCA_028690485.1 Endomicrobiaceae bacterium | reverse complement strand
GTGATTTCACCATGCAAAACTTTCTTTGCATCTAAATCTGATGGTTTTGCTTTTGTTATAAGCTTTTCTGCAAATCTTACAACTTCTTTTGCTCTTGGCAATGTTGTTGTAATCTTTTCATGTAAGAAAAGACTTGTTGTCATATTTCTCATCATAGCTCTTTTATGAGAAGGTGTAACTGCTAATTTTCTAGTATTGTGATTCTTTATCATTATATTTGCTCCTTCAAAGACAAGCCGATCTCTTCAAGTTTCTTTTTAATTTCTGTTAACGATGTTTTGCCGAACTTATCAAATTCCATAAGGTCTATTTCAGAATATGATGTAAGCTGTCCAATTGTCTCTATTTCTGCATTTTTAAGGCTGTTTGATGCTCTTGTTGATAAATCTAAAATGCTGATTGATTGTGCCTTTAACTCTTCTGTTTTATCTTCTTGTTTTGCTTGTTCTTCTACTACTTGTTCTTCTGATTCTGAAGTAGCTTCACCGGTGAATATTGTTAAGCTGTTTCTCAATATTTTTGCTGACTGTATTAAAGCATCTTGTGCAGATATTGAACCATCTGTCCAAATTTCCATAACTAATCTGTCATAGTTTAATGCCTGGTCAACTCTGGTATTTTCAACTTCGTAATTAACTTTTGTTACAGGTGAAAAAAGAGCATCCATAATGATTGTTCCTGCAGAATATTTATGTTCTTTTATATCACTTGCAAAAACATAACCTTTTCCCTTAGAAACTTCAAGTTCCATTTCCAATGTTGTTCCTGCATCTATGTTTGCAATTTCTTGTTCAGGATTTAAAATTTCAACAGAAGCATTCTTGTCAATATCTTTTGCTGTAATCTGCCCTGCTTTGTTGACTTTTAAATGCAACATTTCAGGACCTGCAGAATTTAATTTGACTCTTATTTTCTTAAGATTAAGAGTGATTTGTAATACATCTTCTCTAACACCTTTAATAACTGCATATTCGTGTTGTGCTCCAACTATGTTAGCTGAAGTAATTGCTGAACCTTCAATACTTGAAAGTAAAATTCTTCTTAAAGAATTTCCGATTGTATGTCCGTACCCTCTTTCAAAAGGTTGTGCAATAAATCTTCCAAATGTTTTTGTAGCTGTCTTTTCTTCTAACTGTAACTTTTTTAATTTTTCTAAATCTGGCATTTTCATGCTATATTACTCCATTTAACTCACTATTTAAAAGTGGTTATTTTTTATTTTGAATACAATTCAACTATCAACTGACCATTTATAGGATGTGAAAACTCTTCTTTTAAAGGTTCACCAATAATTGTTCCTGAAATAGTATCTTTACTAAAATTTAACCAAGATGGAACTGCAGCCGGACTTTCCATAAGTTTTTTAAGCTGTGAGTTTGCTTTGTATTTTTCTTTTACAGAAATAATTTCACCGATAGAAACTTCGTATCTAGGAACATCAACTTTTTTACCGTTGACTGTAATATTTCCGTGCATAACCATTTGTCTTGCCATTTTTCTTGAATGAGATAAACCCATTTTGTATACAACATTATCAAGTCTGAGTTCCAAAAGTTTTAGCAAGGTATCACCGGTTAAACCAGGTAATTTATCTGCGACTTCAAAATATCTCTTAAATTGTTGTTCTGTTAAACCAAACACTCTTTTTGCCTTTTGTTTTTCTCTCAAATGTTTGCCGTAATCAGACATTTTACTTTTTCTAGCACCGTGCTGTCCTGGTGCATTTTTGCCTCTTTTTTTCTCTAATGTACAATTTGTCGAACATCTATCGCCTTTTAAAAAAAGCTTCTCTCTTTCTGTTCTGCATTGTTTACAAACCGAACCAATATAACGTGACATCTATTAAAATCCTCCGAAAGTATTTTCCCTTATATGAATTACTACAAATTTTAAACTATCTATTACTATACTCTTCTTGGCTTAGGTGGGCGACATCCATCGTGAGGAACTGGTGTCACATCCTTAATTGCTGCTATTAAAAGACCTGATGCTTGAAGTCCTCTAATTGCTGTTTCTCTTCCTGGTCCAGGACCATTAACGAAAACAGAAACTTGTTTTACACCGTAATCCATAACCTTTTTTCCAACTGCATTTGCTGTCATTTGAGCTGCAAACGGAGTTCCCTTTTTTGCACCTTTAAAACCTGAACCACCTGCTGATGCCCAAGCTAAAGTATTTCCTTTATCATCAGTAATATTAACAATAGTATTATTAAATGTTGATTGTATGTATGCTCTTGCCATACCGCCAGCAAATTTTATCTTTTTCTTTACTCCACCAGTTTTCTTTTTGTCATCTGCCATTATCTTTAAGCCTCCAGCTTATTTTGATTTATTTTATTTTTTTGCTGCAGGTTTCGATGCTGCTTTTCCTGCTCCTACAGTTTTTCTCTTTCCTCTTCTTGTTCTTGCATTTGTCTTTGTTCTCTGTCCTCTTACAGGAAGATTTCTTTTGTGTCTTATTCCTCTGTAGCTTCCGATATCAATCAATCTCTTGATGTTTGCTTGAATTTCTCTTCTTAAATCACCTTCAACCTTAAACTCTTTTGTTATAAGATTGTTGATTTGGTTAACTTCGCCTTCTGTAAGATCTTTAATTCTTTTTGCTGGATCAAGATTAAGTTCTTTTATAATTGCATTTGAAATAACTGGTCCAATACCATATACATATCTTAATGCTATATCTAACCTTTTATTTTTTGGTAAATCAACTCCGGCAACTCTTGCCATTATGCTTCCTCCGTTAAAAACATTTATTTTATATTATTTGGATACTAATTTCAACAAAAATTAACCTTGTCTCTGTTTATGTCTTGGATCTTCACAAACTATTCTTACAACACCTTTTCTTTTAACAACCTTACACTTTTGGCATATAGGCTTTACTGATGCTCTGACTTTCATTACGTTACTCCCTAATTTTATTTGTCTCTATATGTTATTCTTCCCCTGGTTAAATCATAAGGAGAAAGCTCAACTTTAACTTTATCGCCTGGCAAAATTTTAATATAATGCATTCTCATTTTACCACAAATATGTGCAAGAATTATATGACCGCCTTCTATTTGTACTTTAAACATTGCATTAGGCAATGATTCAAGTATTTTACCAGATACTTCTATTTTTTCTTCTTTCATTTTTTCCCTTTAACTTTAGCAACATTTCTGTTGTCTTTTTAGACTAAAAATACAACTAAACTCTTTTAGTCATTATCACAGTTTTGTCAAGATGGCGTATCCATCTTTGGTGACAGCAACTGTATGCTCAAAGTGAGCACATAAACTTCCATCTCTTGTAACAACAGTCCAATTATTGGTCAAAATATTTACATAATATTTACCAATATTAACCATTGGTTCTATAGCAATTACCATTCCAGGAAGTAATCTCGGACCTGTTCCCGGTTTTCCATAGTTTGGAACACTTGGTTCTTCATGCAGATGTCTGCCTAGACCGTGACCGCAATAATCACGAACTACTGAATAACCTAAAGGTTCCACGTAACTTTGGACTGCGTAGGAAACATCACCCAATCTATTACCTGGTTTGACTTGCTCTATAGCTTTATATAATGAGTCTTCTGTAACTTGTAACAATTTCTTAGCTTCATTTGAAATGTTGCCAACCGGATAAGTAAATGCTGAATCTGAATAATATCCTTCATAGATAGTACCGATATCAACAGTTACAATATCACCAGAAGAGAGTTCACAAGAGTCATTCGGTATCCCATGAACAAGCTCATCATTAACTGAAACACATGCTGATGCAGGGAAACCACCATACCCCAAAAAAGCAGGTTTCATATTTAAAGAACTAATTTGTTTAAAGACCTCTGTATCTATATCTTTTGTAGTAACACCCGGTTTTATAAAACTTTTCAAACTTTCCAGGATATTTGCTGTTGCTTTTCCGGCAACTCTCATTTTTTTAAGTTCTGTTTCACTTTTTAATTCTATGCTGTTAGTCAAAATCTTGCCTTCATTTTATATTATTATTTACAAAATTTTCAATCTTTGCAAACACTTTTTCCGGTGCTAAAGTACCATCGACTTTAACTATATTCCCAATCTTCATATAGTATTCTATCAAAATTTTTGTCTGTTTGTTATATACATCTAATCTTTCTTTTACAGTTTCAGGAGTATCATCTTTTCTTTTAACTAATACAGCGTTACAAAAATCGCAAACCCCTACTTGTTTTGGCGGCTTAAGTACTAAATTAAAACTTCCGCCGCAAACCGGACAAACTCTTCTGTCTGAAAGCCTTTTTATAACATCTTCTTCTGATACTTCTATACAAAAAACTTCTGTTATTTTTTTATTTAATTTATTTAAAAATTTATCTAACTGCTCTGCTTGAAATAATGTCCTTGGAAATCCGTCAAGCAAAAAACCATTTTTACAATCTTCTCTTTGAAGCCTTTTTACAACCATATCTACAATAATTTGATCCGGTACTAATTGTCCGGATGTCAAATAAGGCGCAAATATCGGATCATCTTTCGCTTCTCTTATCATATCGCCGGTTGAAAGATGAAGAACTTCAAATCTCTTACTTATCATTTTTGCCTGAGTGCCTTTTCCAGCTCCCGGAGGCCCAAATAATATAAAATTTTTATCCATTGTTTAATTCCAATAGAGATATATTATTCAATCAAAACTTACTTTTTGAACTATAACTAAAAAAATCGAAATCTTTTTAGCTGCTATTCTTTCAATTTTGCGATGAAACCAATAATTTTAAAATAATCTTATAAAATTACAAAGTTGCAGCCCAAAATTCAAAGAACAACACTTCTTTTTTGTGACTAGAAACATTTCCAGCGAACCGAAGAATTTTTCAAATGAAGTTTACTTTTATCAAAGCTGTAAATAAATTTTAAAAATTCAAAAGTGCAACCAAAATATTCCGGTTACACTACTTAATGTTAAACCAACGACCCTTAATTCTTCCTTCCTTCATAAAACCTTCATAATGTCTCATAATCAAATGAGATTCTATCTGTCCGATTGTATCTAAAGATACACCGACAACGATAAGCAATGAAGTTCCACCAAAGAAGAATGGCGCTGACATAAATGTTCTTATATAATCAGGCAAAACTGCTATACAAGCAACAAATAATGCTCCGCCTAAAGTAACTCTTTCTAAAACTTTTTGTATATATATTGATGTTGGATCACCCGGTCTTATTCCAGGTATAAAACCACCGGATTTTTTCATATTTTCTGCTAAATCTTTTGGATTAAATGATATTGAATTATAAAAATAGCAGAAGAAAATAACTAATGCGGCATAAACAAAATTATAGACAAATGAACTGTGATTAAACCAATCTGTAATTATTTTTGAAATTGGAATACCCCAAATTGCCCAGTTTGGAGCAAATTGTGCAACTGTTAATGGTGCTGACAAAATAGATACTGAAAAGATAACAGCTATAACACCGGACTGGTCAACTTTTATTGGTAAGAAAGAAGTTGAACCGCCATACATTTTTCTGCCAACCATTCTTTTTGCATAGTGAATAGGAATTCTTCTTTGAGCTGTTTCTACCCAAACAACTAATGCTAAAACTACAAGAACTAATGCTACTAAAGCCATTGCAACCAAGACTGAAAGCTCATCCATCTGAACAAGCTTTATAACGCCTAAAGTTGCAGACGGCAACCTTTCAACTATACCTGCAAAAATGATTAAAGAAATACCGTTTCCTATTCCTCTTTCAGTAACTTGTTCTCCAAGCCACATTATAAGAACTGTACCGGTTACAAGTGTAAAAATTGTCATAACCATCCAAGACATTGTTGGGTCTAATACTATAGGCATACCGCTTGGTGTAGGCATTTTTACTATCGCCATTGTAAGACCAAATGACTGAATTGCACCTAAAATTAAAGTTCCGTATCTTGTGATTTGTGTAAGTTTCTTTCTGCCATGTTCACCCTCTTTTGCAAGTCTGTCAAGATAAGGTATAACATGTGCACCTTGCATCAAACTCATAATAATGGAAGCATTAATGTAAGGCATAATACCCATAGAAAACACTGACATTCTATTTAATGCACCACCGGAAAACATATCCAAAAATCCCAACAATCCATTGCTATTTGCGTCAAATAATGATTTTACAGCATCCGCATTGATTCCCGGAATAGGCACTGCTGCACCAATTCTGTAGGCAATAATTATAGCAAGAGTAAATAAAACTTTACTCCTTAATTGAGGAATTTTAAATATATCTCCAAATGTTTTTAACATAGAATATCATCCATTTTTTTATTTTATTATTTCTGCTTTTCCGCCAGCTTTTGCTATTTTTTCTTGTGCTGTTTTTGAAAATGCACTTGCTTTAACTGTAAAATTCTTTTTAAGATCTCCATTAGCTAAAACTTTAACTAATTTACCTTTCTTAACTAAACCGGCTTCTTTAAGTTTTGCTATTGTGATTTCATCACCAGCATTGAATTTAGATTCAATAGAAGTTAAGTTGACTATTTCGTATTGGCTACGAAACATTGCATTACTGAAACCTCTTTTTGGCATTCTTCTAACTATAGGAGTCTGTCCACCTTCAAAGTAAGACATTTTTCCGTCGCCAGATCTTGAATTTTGTCCTTTGCTGCCTCTAGTAGATGTTCTTCCATGTCCTGTTCCAACACCTCTACCAACTATTTTTCTTCTATGTTTTGCACCTTTTGCAGGTGATAATGTATTAAGACCTATCATATTTCTGCAACCTCTTTATTCCTAATTTTTGCAACAGCCTCTTTTGTTCTTAAACCTTTCAAAGCTTCTATTGTTGCATAAACAACATTAAAAGGATTTGCTGTTCTCATTGATTTTGTAAGAATATCTGATATACCTACTGCCTCAAGCACAGCTCTTACAGGTCCGCCAGCAATAACTCCTGTTCCAGGAACTGCAGGTTTTAAAAATACTTTTCCTGCACCTGAAATACCAGTTATTTCGTGAGGGATTGATGTATTTCTTAAAGATACGCTTACCATACTTTTCTGTGCGCAAGCACTACCTTTTTTAATTGCTGATTGAACTTCATTTGCTTTTCCAAGACCGCAACCTACTTTTCCTTTACCGTCACCAACAACTACTAAAGCATTGAAAGAAAATCTCTTTCCACCTTTAACAACTTTAGCAACTCTGTTAACAGCTACTACGGTTTCTATTAAACCACTTTCATTTTCATTTCTATTAAATTTATTGTCAGCCAACTTAGCCCCCTGTTACTTACAACAACGATATAAAAACTGCATTCCGCAGTTTAAGTTTAGAATTCTAATCCACCGGCTCTTGCTTCATCAGCAAGTGCTTTTACTTTACCTACAAAAGCTCTTCCTGCTCTGTCAAAAACAACCAATTTTACATTTTTCTCAATAGCTTTTTGTGCAATCAATTTTCCAACAGCTTTTGCTGCATCAATTGTATCTGTTGATTTTAGTTTACCTTTAAGATCTTCTGATAACGTTGATGCTGCTGCTATAGTAAAACCTTTTGTATCGTCAATAATTTGAGCATAAATGTGTTTTTGTCCACATTTGACATTTAATCTTGGTCTTTCTGATGTCCCAGAAATTTTACTCCTTACTCTCTTTTTACGAAAATCTGACCTTATTTTTGCACCTTTCATTACTCTATCCTCTAAAATAAATTCTATTTCTTAGAACTAGCTGCAGCCTTACCTGCTTTTCTGATGATTTTTTCACCAGCATATCTTATACCAAAACCTTTATATGGTTCTGGTGGCTTTGAAGCTCTAATTTCTGCTGCAAAAGAACCAACTGCCTGTTTATCTATCCCTGTAATTGTAAGTGTAGGAATTTTATCTGTTGTCATACCTACAACAACTTTTATACCATCCGGAACATATTTTACAACATTATGTGAATAACCAACAGCCATAGTGATTTTTTTGCCTTCTAAAACAGCCTTAAAACCTAAACCATTGAGTTCCAATTCTTTTTTGTAACCATTAACTACACCTTCAATCATATTACAAATAAGTCCTCTTGTAAGCCCTTGTAGCATATTTGCTTCTCTTGAGTCATCAACCTTCTCTAAAAGTACTGATGCTTTATCAAGTGTAACTTTAATTTTCTCATGTATTACTTGAGAAAGTTTTCCAGCTGTGCCAGAAACTTCTAAAATACCATTTTTAAATTCTGCTTTAACTTTTTCAGGTATTGTTATTGGTTTTTTTCCTAAGCGACTCATTTCAAAACCTCAATTAAATATAATTTACCAAACATATCCTATTACTTCGCCACCGATTTTTCCATCTTTTGCTTTTTTGCTTGCCATCATTCCTTTTGATGTAGAAACTATTGCAGTACCAAAACTACCAAGAACTTTTGGCAATTCTTCATGACCTTTGAAAATTCTCAAGCTTGGCTTTGAGACTCTTTTTATGCCTTGAATAACAGCTTTACCACTTAATTCATACTTTAAATAAACTCTTAAAACACCTTGCTTCTGATCTTCAATGTGCTTATAATTTGCGATATAGCCTTCTTCTTTTAAAACTCTTGCAATCTCAGTTTTTACTTTTGAAGAAGGAATATCAACTTTTTCATGGAGTTTCGCATTCGCATTACGAATTCTAACAAACATGTCTGATATAGGATCTGTAATCATTACCCAAACCTCTTTTAAATTTGTTTTACTTTTTTTACCAACTTGACTTTGAAACACCTGGTATTTCACCATTATGTGCAAGTTTACGGAAGCATATTCTGCATAAACCAAAATCTCTATAGTAGCCTCTAGGTCTTCCACACAGGCGACATCTATTCCTGTACCTAGTTGCAAACTTTTGAGGTTTGCGCATTTTTGCTTCTGCTGATGTTGTTGCCATAAAAAAACCTCTACTTTTTTATTTTATTTATTTTCTCTTTTCTTAAAAGGCATCCCAAGAAATTCTAACAATCTTCTTGCATGCTCATCTTCTTTTGCCGTTGTAACTATTGTTATATTCATTCCTCTAGGCTTATCTGATTTTTCAACATTTATTTCCGGGAATATATACTGTTCAACTAGTCCAAGGTTAAAGTTTCCTCTGCCATCAAACTTATTTGGTTCTATGCCTCTGAAATCTCTTATTCTTGGCATAGAAACATTGATAAGTCTGTCGAAGAATTCATACATCATATTTCCTCTTAGAGTTACCTTTATACCTATTGGCATACCTTCTCTTATCTTAAAATTTGAAACTGACTGTTTTGCCTTACAAACTAAAGGTTTTTGACCAGTGATTGCAGCAAGTTCAGCAGTAGCAATTTCTACAACTTTTACATTTTCTTTTGCTTCAGAAAGTCCAATATTTACAACAATTTTTGTAAGTTTTGGAACTTCATTAGCGTTCTTAAAACCAAACTCTTTTTCCAATGCTGGAATTACATTCTTTACATAGATTTCTTTCAATCTAGGAACTTGATTCATATTTGTCTTCCCTTATACTAAACTATTATTTCTCCGCATTTTCTACATACTCTAACTTTTTTTCCGTCTGAAAGTGTATCAAACTTAGGTCTGTTTGCTTTGTCACATTTTGGGCATACTAACATAACATTTGAAATTGAAACAGGGGCTTCTTTTTCTTTGATACCACCTGGATCTCTTTGTGTTGGTTTTGTATGTCTTTTAACAAAATTAACTTTAGCAACAAGAACTCTGTTATCTTCAGAAAACAATTTTAAAACTTCTCCTTGTTTTCCTTTGTCTTTTCCTACTAAAATCTTTACTTTGTCTTTCTTCTTAATATTAAGCATATTTGTATCCTGTTAAATATATTACTATATAACTTCTGGCGCTAAAGAAATAATTTTGAGATAATTCGATTCTCTCAATTCTCTTGCAACAGGGCCAAAAATACGGGTCCCTTTTGGTTCGCCTTCTTCGTTAATAATCACAGCTGCATTATCATCAAATCTGATATATGTTCCGTCTTCTCTACGATATTCTTTTGCAGTTCTTACGATGACAACTCTAACGACATCACCTTTTTTAACAGCGGCATGAGGTATAGCATCTTGAACAGAAGCTATTATAACATCGCCGAGACCTGCATATCTTCTTTTTAAACCTTTCAATACTCTAAAACAACGGACTTTTTTAGCTCCGGAGTTATCTGCCACATTTAAAACTGTTCTTTCTTGTATCATTTCTTATTCCTCAAATTATGCTTTGTTTACAATTTCAGTCAAAACCCATCTCTTTGTTTTTGACAACGGTCTTGCTTCCATTATAGATACCAAATCACCCATTTTAGATTCATTCTTCTCATCGTGAACTGAGAATTTGGATTTGACACAAATCACTCTTCCGTATACTGGGTGTTTTATTGTTCTTTCAACAGCAACTATTCTCGTTTTCTGAGCTTTGTCACTGACTACTATTCCTTTCATTACTTTTCTTTTTCCGCGCTCAAGCATTTTTCCTTCCTATAACTGGGTTTATTTCCCTTTTTTTCTATTGAGCAAGAAGTGTTTTTATTCTTGCTATTGTCTTTCTAATCTCTCTAATTTCTAGAGGATTTTTTACCGGTGCAGTAGAATTTCTAAATTTCAATCTGAAATATTTTTCTTCTAATTCAGAAAGCTTTGCTGTTAACTCTACTGGTGACATACTTTTTATTTCTTGCCAATTTTTCTGTTTCATCGTTTATTTTCCGTTATTATATTTCTTGTCTTACTAAAATTTTGCAATCGATCGGTAGTTTGTCTGAAGCAAGCTTTAATGCTCTCTTTGCATCTAATTCTGAAATACCTTCCATTTCAAACATAATTCTACCCGGCTTTACAACAGCTACCCAAAATTGTGGATCGCCTTTACCTTTACCCATTCTTGTTTCTGCAGGTTTCTTAGTAACAGGCTTATCTGGGAATACTCTTATCCAAATTTTTCCACCTTTTTTAGTAAACTTTGTTAAAGCTATACGAGCTGCTTCTATTTGATTACTGTTTAACCAAATAGGCTCAAGAGCCTGAAGACCGAAAGTACCAAAAGCTAAAGTTGTTCCACCTTTAGCATAACCTTTCATTCTTCCTCTATGAGTCTTTCTATATTTTACTCTCTTTGGCATCAACATATGAGTGTCCTTCCTTACTTATTAAATAACTTTATTTACCTTCTGTAGCTGATACTGCTTCTATATTCTCAACAAGCTTAGCTTCTTCAAGAAGTTCTTTTGCTGTTTTTTGAAAATGTTCTTTCTTGAATATCCAAACTTTTATGCCGATTTTTCCCATTGTTGTGTTAGCTTCAGAAAAACCGTAATCAATTTCTGCTCTGAATGTTTGGAGTGGAATTCTTCCTTCTTTGAGCCACTCAGTTCTTGCAATTTCTGCACCACCGAGTCTTCCACTACACATAACTTTTATACCTTGAGCACCTGCTAACATTGCTTTTTCTATAACTTTTTTCATTGCTCTTCTAAAAGCAACTTGTTTTTCAAGTTGATATGCAATATTATCAGAGGCAAGCTGAGCATCTGCTTCAGGTCTTTTAATTTCCATAACATTAACAAAAGCCTTTCTAGATGTCATTTGCTCAACTTCCATTCTAATGTTTTCTATACCTTGTCCACCTTTACCGATAACGATACCAGGTCTTGATGTATAGATATTTACTCTAATATACTTTCCTGCTCTTTCGATACCGATTCTAGAAACTGAAGCCATTTTTAATTTAGCCTTTAAATAAACTCTTATTCTAAAATCTTCTTCTATAAAGTCAGGCATTTCTTTTAGATTAAACCACTTAGAATCCCAATCCTTAATGTAACCTATACGAACACTTTTAGGATGAATTTTATGACCCATGACTACCTTACCCTTTTACTAAATATTTTTATCTTCTTCTTTTTTTGTTGCTTTTTTTACAACTCTTTTCTTCTTTTCCGGAACAGCAGTTTCACTAGCTACTGACTGTTTCACAGATTTTTTCTTTCTTTTTTCAGGCATAACACCTTCGTCTGTAACAATTATTGTTAAATGAGATGTTTTTCTTTTATATGGCAAACCTCTGCCCATAGGACCCGGTCTCATTCTTTTCAATGAAGGACCTTGACCTACCCAACATTCTTTTACTCTAAGTCCAGAATTGTCTTTTATTTTGCCTATGTTTGCAACTGCACTTTTCAAAACTTTTTCTACAAGTTCAGATGCATTTTTAGGTAAGAAAGAAAGAATTTCAAATGCTTTTTCCACTCTTTGATTTCTTACAACAGTCAAAACTTGATTGACTTTTCTCGGAGCATACCTTACGAATTTTGCTATTGCTCTTGCTTCCATCTTTTTTGTCCTTTGCCCTTTTTTAAGTTAACGATGTATCTTGTCTTGTCATTCCACCATGTCCTTTAAAAACTCTGGTAGGTGAAAATTCTCCAAGTTTATGTCCAACCATCTGTTCCGATATAAATATCGGAAGAAACTTTTTTCCATTATGTATAGCCAACGTATGTCCAACAAAATCAGGTGTAATAACTGAAGCTCTTGCCCAAGTTTTTATTATTTTCTTTTCACCTGTTTCGTTAAGTTTTTGCATTTTCTTTAAAAGCTTACCATCAACATAAGGGCCTTTTTTAATTGACCTACTCATTAAATTCCTCCAACTACATTTGTACTAGAATTACTTATTCTTAGCTTTATTTCTGTGACTTACTATCATCCAATCCCAAACTTTCTTTGGTCTTGTTTTGAAACCCTTTGCAGGTTGATTCCATGGGCTACGAGGTTGGTTTCCACCTTTTGACTTACCTCTACCTCCACCGTGTGGATGGTCTGTAGCATTCATGGCCGTACCACGCACATGAGGTTTCCTACCGAAGTGGCGATTTCTTCCAGCTGAACCTATTGAAATGTTTTCATGTTCAATATTTCCAACTTGTCCCACTGTTGCATAACACCTAACTAGAACTAGTCTTATTTCCCCGGAAGGCATTCTTATATGAGCATACTCATCTTCCTTTGCGAGTAACTGCGCAGAAGAACCAGCTGATCTTACAAGTTGTGCTCCTTTACCTGGAACTAATTCTAAATTATGTATGAATGTACCTACAGGCATACTTGAAAGCGGGAGAGCATTACCTTCTTTTATCTCGGCATCCGGACCGGACATTACGACATCTCCAACTTTTAAGCCCTTAGGTTGTATTATGTATCTTTTTTCACCATCTTCATATTCTAACAAACAAATTCTACTTGATCTGTTTGGATCATATTCAATAGAAATGACTTTCGCAGAAACATTGATTTTATTTCTTTTAAAATCAATCATTCTGTAAAATCTTTTATGTTCTCCGCCTCTAAAGCGAACCATAACCTGACCGGTGTTATTTCTACCACCATTCTTTTTTGCTGGAACGATTAACGATTTTTCAGGCTTATTTGTTGTTATTTCTGAAAAGTCTTCCACAGTAATGAATCTTCTTACAGGGGTATACGGCTTGAATGTTTTAATTGGCATACTAAGTCTTCCTATTATCGGGCGGAAAAGTTTAAAAAAACTCTCTCTTCTCTAATTTAAGAGATTGCCCATATTTTGCTACTTTTAAGCTTTTAAGCTTCGTCGACCACTGAAATTTCTTGACCTTCTTGAAGCTTAATAATAGCTTTCTTCCAGTCACTTTTATAACCTTCATGTGCACCCATTCTCTTTGCCTTGCCAGCAAAAATACATGTATGAACACTTTTAACTTTTACATTAAATAAAACTTCTACAGCTTGTTTAATTTGATATTTATTTGCATCTTTATCAACAACAAACGTATATTTATTTTCTTTCTCTTTCATAATTGAAGATTTTTCAGTTATGAGCGGCTTTTTTATAACAGTTCTGATATCCATTTATTTATCTCTCTCTTAAACTATACTAATTGTTTTTCTTTTATACTGTCAATTGCTTCAGGTGTTGTAACAATTTTATTTGCCCACATAACTTGATAGGCATTTAAATTCCCAATATATTCTACAATAACATTTGGAATATTCTTTGATGCAACTTTTATAACATCATTTTTCTTTGCAAGTGCTATTATAACTTTTTGACCGTCAACTTTAAGATTTTTCAAAAAAGCTACAATATTTTTTGTTTTTGGTTGTTCAATATTAATTAAATCAACTAAAACTAAATTATTGTCTTGTGCCAAAATAGAAAATGCCATGCTTAATGCAAGTCTTCTTTTTTGTTTTGACATTTTTTGATAATAATCTCTTGGCTGAGGACCAAATATTATACCACCTTTTCTCCAAAGTGGTGAATTTCTCTGTCCTGCTCTTGCATTACCAGTTCCTTTTTGTTTCCAAGGTTTTGCACCTGAAAAAGAAACTTCGCCTCTTGTTTTGGTAGAATGTGTACCAGATCTCAAGTTAGCAAGATATCCGGTTGTTATTTCATGAAGAAGCGATTTTGAAACTTCTGTATTAAAAAATACTGGGAGTTCATATCTACCTTTTTCTTTACCTTCAACGGTATAAACTATTGTATCCATTATCGTCTTGTCCTATATACAAATTTTTATTTTTTCTTCGTAACTTTCTTTTCTACTTGAACAACAGGAATTCTTTTTACTGTATTATTTATAAGAAGAGTAGCCTTTTTAACTGCAGGAACTGCTCCTTTTATAAGAATTACATTCTTCTCAACATCAACGCTGACAACAAGCAATTTTTGTATTGTAACATATTCTTGACCTAAATGTCCAGACATTTTCAAACCTTTAAGAACTCTTTGTGGACCTTGTGATCCTGAAGATCCTCTTGCTCTTGTTCTGTCTGACTGACCTCTTGTAACAGGTTGTTGTCCAAAGTTATGTCTCTTTATAACACCTGCATAACCTTTACCTTTTGAGATACCGCCAACATCAACATAGTCTCCTGCTTTAAAAATATCAGCTTTTATTTCTTGTCCGATTGTAAGACCAGAAACATCATCAAGTCTGAATTCTCTTAAAACTCTTTTTGCAGCTATATTATTTTTTTTCAAATGCCCTAATTGTGCCAATGTGAGCTTCTTTTCTTCAACATCACAAAAGCCTAATTGAACAGCATTATATCCTTCATTTTCAACAGTTTTGATAGCAGTAACAACACATGGTCCCGCTTCTACAACTGTCACTGGCACAAGTCTGCCTTTTTCATCAAAAACCTGTGTCATACCTATTTTTGCACCAATTATAGACTTTAACATAATTTCTCTCTAATTACAATTTTTTTTACATCTTTATTTCAATATCTACACCAGCCGGAAGATCTAATTTCATAAGTTCTTCTACTGTTGTATTTGATGGTTCACAAATATCAAGTAATCTCTTGTGAATTCTCATTTCAAACTGTTCTCTTGATTTCTTATCAGAATGGACAGATCTGTTGACTGTATACTTCTTAATATTTGTAGGAAGAAGCATTGGACCAGTTATTGTTGCACCTGTTCTTCTTGCTGTTTCTACAATTTTCTTAAGAGAATCATCCAACATTTTACAATCATAAGAACGAAGTTTTATTCTTAATCTTTGTGCCTGTGTAACTGCTACTTTTTCATTTGACATATTTATTCCCTATTCTATATATTATTCAACAATTTCAGTAACAACACCGGAACCAACTGTTCTTCCACCTTCTCTGATTGCAAATCTTAACTGTGTTTCCATTGCTACCGGCATTATTAATTCTATATCCATCGTTACATTGTCGCCTG
>JAQVBD010000095.1 GCA_028690485.1 Endomicrobiaceae bacterium | reverse complement strand
TAGATATAGAATTATGAAAATATAATTTTTGGACGATAAAATGACTGAAATTTCAAACAATTTAAAAAAACAACTCATTACATATCAAAAAGCGGAAGAAATGGGAGCTAAACTGTATGCTTTTATGGCTCACCGTGAAAAAAATCAAAAAAATCGTGAAATATTGAAAAATATGTCCAATGATGAACTCTCTCATGCCCAAATGTGGGGGAAATACACTGGAATTTATGTAAAAGTACCTGCAATGACTTTATTGATAAATAAAATTATAACTGTTTTGCTCGGATATACATTTATACTGAAAAAACTGAAAAAAGCAGAACAGTTGGCAACAAAAGATTACAACATGATTCAACAAGAAATACCTGAAGCAAAACAAATGGCAGAAGATGAACACAAACACGAACTGGAACTTATAAATATGCTTGATGAAGAAAGATTGCAGTATATAGGTTCAATGGTTTTAGGTTTAAATGATGCTTTGGTAGAACTTACAGGAGCTATTGCAGGTGTTACTTTTGCACTTAACAATACAAAACTTGTTGCATTAACAGGTATTGTTACGGGTATATCTGCAACATTGTCAATGGCAGCATCAAACTATTTGGCTGAACATGCCAATGGAAACAAAAATGCATTTAAATCGTCAGTTTATACAGGAATTGCTTATCTCGTTACAGTTTTATTATTAGTATTACCATATTTGTTGTTTCCTGCAAATATGTACTTTGCAGCATTTACGACAATGATTATTACTGTGATATTGATAATATTATTTTTTAATTATTATATTTCAGTAGCAAAAGATGCTCCGTTTTTAAGAAGATTCAGTGAAATGCTTATAATCAGTTTAACTGTGGCAGTACTTTCATTTGTTATCGGTATATTAGCCAAAAAACTTTTGGGATTGAACATATAAAATCTAAAAAAAATATATAAGTTATAGCAAGTAAAATATTTAAAACAGTATTTAACAGTTTTATTTGCTATAATATTCAATTAATATTTAACAATTTTTATTTAAAATAATACACAAAATGAAAACTATAGTTCTTCTTACAATGTCAAACATTTTCATGACTTTTGCATGGTACGGACATTTAAAATTTAAAAATGTAGCTATGTGGAAAGTTATTTTGATAGCTTGGGGAATAGCGTTTTTTGAATATTGTTTAATGGTCCCTGCAAACAGAATTGGATATGGACGGTTTAATGCCGCCGAATTAAAAACGATTCAAGAAGTTATATCTTTAACTGTTTTTGCTTTTTTCTCTGTACTATATTTACACGAGTCTATGAAATGGAATTATATAGTTGGCTTTGCATTTATAGTATTAGCAGTATTTTTTATCTTTCACAAATGGAACTAAATGTTTTTACCTACAACTAAAGAAGAAATTATTAACTTAAACTGGTCTAAACCGGATATAATCATTGTATCCGGAGATACTTATATAGACTCACCTTTTAATGGTACTGCCGTAATCGGTAACTATTTAACCAATAAAGGCTTTAAAGTGGCTGTTATTGCACAACCTAATATAACAAACAAGGATATAGCCAGACTTGGCGAACCTGCACTGTTTTGGGGTGTTACGGCAGGTGCTATGGATTCGTTGGTAGCAAACTATACAGCTACAGGAAAATTCAGAAATGAAGATGATTTAACTCCTGGCGGAATTAACAATAAAAGACCTGACAGAGCTTCTATGGTATATACAAACCTTATAAGAAGACATTTTAAAAATACAAAGCCAATCGTGTTAGGGGGAATAGAAGCCAGCCTTAGAAGAGTTGCCCATTACGATTTAAAAGATGATAAACTCAGAAGATCATTATTGTTTGATGCCAAAGCTGATATTTTAGTATATGGCATGGCAGAAAAAACAATGTTTGAACTTGCTAATGCTATTAAAGATAATACCAGTTTTGAGGATATAAAAGGTTTATGTTATATATCAAAAACTAAGAAAGACGGCTACATAGAGTTGCCTTCTTTTGAAACATGTTTAGATAATAAACAGAATTTTATAGAAATGTTTAAATTATTTTATGAAAATTCAGCTTATGTTAATTCAACAGGCTTATACCAACAACACGATACAAGATTTTTAATTCATAATCCGCCTCAGGATTTATTAACTGAGCAGGAACTTGATGAAGTTTTTGATATGGATTTTACAAGAGAAGTACATCCTTTTTATGCAAAAATGGGAGATGTAAAAGCTCAGGAGACTATAAAATTTTCTGTTGTTTCTCATAGAGGATGCTGTGGTGAATGTAATTTCTGCGCTATCAGCGTTCATCAGGGCAAATCAGTCATTTCAAGAAGTCAGCAATCAATTCTTAATGAAGTTGATAAACTAACTCAAAAACAAGATTTTAAGGGTTATATTTCAGATATTGGCGGACCTACAGGCAATATGTATCAGATATCCTGTAAAATACATGATACTGTCGGTAAATGTAAAGATAAAAAATGTTTATATCCAAATATTTGTAAGAATTTAGTTTTCTCACATGACAAACAAATGGACTTGTTTACTAAATGTAAAGCAAATGCAAAAATTAAAAAAGTATTTGTATCATCAGGAATTCGTCATGATTTAATAATTGCAGATAAAGAAATTGGACAAAAGTATTTAGAATTTATATCAAAAAATAATATTTCAGGACAATTAAAAATAGCTCCTGAACATACATGCAATAATGTATTAGATGCAATGAATAAACCGAAACAAGAATCATTCAAACAATTTGTTGAGATGTTTACTAATATAAATAAAGATTTGAACCAATTCTTAACTTGTTATTTTATGGTTGCTCATCCATGCTGCAGTTCAGATGATATCAAAGAACTTTTAATATTTATAAAAAAGAATTTACAATTTAAACCTGAACAGGTACAAGTATTTACACCGACTCCGTCAACTTATTCAACACTGATGTATTATACTGAAAGAGATATTAACGGCAAAGAAATTTTTGTTGAAAAAGACAGAAACGGCAGAATGAAACAGAAACTTACTATTACTCAAAATTTTGAGAAAAAATCCGGTCATAGTTCTTTCAGAAGAAATCCTAATCGTCACAGTTCATATAGCAGTTCTCGTAAAAGTGGATCATCATCATATAGAAAGAAATATTAGTTTTTTTAAAACAATATTTTTTTAAAAAGAGTGGGTGTTGCCCCACAGCAAGTTACTTTTTATCACGAGCCTAAAAAGTAACCAAAAAGACCCACCGCAGAGTATATTCCTTTATATTTTTTACTGCCATCACTGAACTTGAATTTTCCTTACAACATAATGAAACGAAAAATTCTTCATACAAACAGATGATTAAAAATTTATCTATTT
>JAQVBD010000094.1 GCA_028690485.1 Endomicrobiaceae bacterium | reverse complement strand
CAAAAACTTCCAGGAACCAACCTTTTATCAAAAATTAAATTTTAAGATCGCTTTTGGCCGAAGGCGGAAGCTCTAAAATCGCTTTTAAGAAGCGATTTTTTGTTAGATGCATAATTACTCACATTTTGCCCCTAAACTTCTCCTAGCTATCTTTTTACCCCTTCCAGCACCCTTTTAAAAGCGTTCCCCCTTTCTTTTTTTCAAAGGGAGAAGGGAGAACAAGTAAAAAGGGAATGGCCAAAGGGCGAACGCTCGCAGAAAGGGAACAGCATAGAGAAACATATACAAAGGGTACTAGTAAGACGGCATAATTGCTTTTATTCATTAACACTTGACAAAAAATTTAGCTTAGTTATAATTTAAACAAGACGGCAAGATTGCTTAGGTGAAGCAGATGAAAGGCTAGGACTTATGAACTAGTCCGCGCGTATAAAGAGTAGTTTGCTTCACCAGTCGTCTTGATTATAAATTAATAAAAATAGATCTGATGTTTAGTTGTTATGCTTATCAACAAGAAGGTAATTTGAATCCTTTAGAATATATGACTAATTATTATTGTGAATTTAACGATACTTATATTTTATTAGGTACTGTTTTTTTATTTTTAATTTTGATTTTAATTTGGAAAAAGATTTTATGGAATTAACTACTTTTATAGCTAATATGGCTTCTAACATTACAATTTTGTTGGGATCTGGTTTATCCTTTATTATTATTTTGTCTTTAATTAAAAATATTACTAATAAAATATGACTGATATAGAAGCAACAACAATTTTTTTTAACATTCTTTCCTTTTCTTTTGTAATATCTTTAATGATTATTATTTTTCAGATTAGTATTAATAAAAATTCTTAATTGAATTGAAAGGTCGTTTAAACAATTAGCAAGTATAATAAAATAAATTTCAGTAGCATTTATCCCAACATTTTTAAACGCTGATGTAATGTCTGCTCTTTCTACTGCTGTTTCAGGTACAGTCAGTGATGTAATTGGTATGATTGGAGAGAATTTACCAGTAATTGCAGGTATTTTTGGTGTTCTTTTAGCGATAACTATAGTTTTCAAATTAGTTAGAAAAGTTGCTAAATAAAAGCGTTTAAATTTTAATCTTTCTTGCTCTTGTGGGGCTCAAGACATATCAATTTTGTCGTCTAAATGGGGTTTAGTGTAAGGGTAGCACTCAGGACTTGAGATCCTGCAGAGTTGGTTCGATTCCAATAATCCCACAATGAAAAATAAAATCATTATCAGTTTAATACTTTCTTTGATAATTGTTTTTACTGGAACAAGTGATTTTGCTAGTGCTTCTGGTTTTGAACCTCCTATTAATTCTGAGTTGAGAAATTATTGGGACATTACTCACTCTTCTGCAACTAATGTGAATGCTATTTTTGATGATCATTTTAATTATTTAGGAGGTTGGGCGAATAATGTTTATTATAATGGGAATTTATATAATCCTTGCTTATCTTCTGACAAAAGAATACGTTTTGCCCTTAAAATTTATGATTCTTCTGGGACTCACATTGTAGGAGTTTCTGCAACAGTTAAAGTTTCTTGTGTTGATGAAGATTTTTATTTTTTAAGTGAGGGACCAAGCGGTAGTTATAAAACCCCTGCTGAATATTTAAACCAGATACTAGAATATAATATTGATTCTAGTTATTCTAATTTTTATGCTTATGGATATTTTAATTATGGACTTTTTGGAAATATAACTGCAAGATATTTACTTTACTTTGATTCTTCTAGGAATAGACATTTACTAAATGATGATTATTCTGAATATTCTACTGCTGTCAACGGAACTTGTGGCTCTGCTAATGGTGGTTCTTTTCCTCAAACTCCTTCTACTAACTTATGTGCTACTGGAACACTTTTTACAGGTGCAGGTATTTATGGTGTAATTGATAACGGAACTTCTTACTTGTGGACTTGTATGGGTTCGGGAGAGAATAGCACTTCTGAAAATTGCTCTGCATCTGTTTCTGTAGCTTCTGCTCAATGTGGTTATATAGCCAATACTGAATATACTGGAATTGAACCAACTGGATATAATGCTTGTATCAATGGATCAGTTAAAGATATGCAACAAGAACTTGATGACACTTGGTCCTGGACTTGTGAAGTATCGGAATATGATTTTGTCTCTTGTTCTTCTTATTCTGATAATCCTTTTTTTCTTTTACCTTCTTTACCTACTTCTGGTGATATTTCTTGCTCTGATATTTTAGATCCGCAAGGATTTGGAGAATGCATTGCATCTGTTTTAAGTTGGTTGTTCTTGCCCCATACTGAATCAATGGAAAATTTTTTTGCATTAAAATCATTATTAGTCAATAAAATTCCTTTCGGTTATGTTAAGGCTTGGCAGAATCAAATATCAAGTTTAGCTTATGCTCCTGAAAAAAATTTGACTTTTAATATGACATACAATGATCAAGAAATTCCGATTGTAGACACTAATTCTCTTTCAGAATTAGCAGGTGTTGACTTAACTGCTTTGTATTTTGGTTTTATTCGTGCTTGTTTGTGGATAATGTTTGGTGTATGGGTTTTTAATTTAGGTCGATCAATTTTTGCACATAAACAATTAACTTTAGATTTTAAATAAATATGATTATTGATTTTCTTTTCAATCTTGTAATCTCTTTTTTAACTTTTGCTATTGGATTATTGCCTAACTTTCAAGGATTACCTTCTGGGATTAGTTTAGGTTTTGAAACAATACGCCCATTTGTCAATTCTGCTTATGCAATTTTTCCTATGGATACACTATTTCAGGTATTAGCTCTTATTGTTTCCATTCAGATAGCTGTCTGGTCTTGGGATATTTTCTGGTGGTTCTATGCTAAAATTCCTGGTAAATTAACTTAAGATTATGGTTGAAGGATTTATTGGATTACCTGGTGCAGGAAAAACTTACTTACTAGCTAAAAAAGGTTTAGAAGATATTGCTTTAGGTAAAGAAGTTTATGCTAATTTTTCTTTAGAAGGAGCAAAAAGATTTACAAATTTAAAACAAATTGTTGACTTAATTAAAGAAAAGGTTAAAAATAAAGAACCTGTTAATATGACTCTTTTAATTGATGAGATCAATTTATCTTTTCCTTCTCGTATGTGGACCAAGGTTCCGCCGTGGGTTCTCTATTTTTTTAGTCAATCGCGTAAATTTGGTCTTGACATTTATTATACTTCGCAAGCATTAGCTCGTGTTGATAAAGTGATTAGAGAAATTACTAATTTTGTTTGGATTGTTAAGCCCTTTTTATTTGGTTTTCATAGGGCAAGAAAAATTATGCCTGAAGATAATGATCGTGTTCAAAAAGAAATTTATAAAACAAAATATTTTAAAATTGAAGAAAAAGTTTATTCTAA
>JAQVBD010000004.1:58658-68053 GCA_028690485.1 Endomicrobiaceae bacterium | reverse complement strand
GCTCTTGAACAAATTCATAAATTTGCAGCTGATATGCTTACCAATATTGGTTTGAAATTTTCTGTTATCAATACATATTCTACCCCTAGAAGATTAATATTAATAATCAATGATGTTGCTGAAAAAAGCGAAGATAAAACACAGGAGTTTAATGGACCTTCGGTAAAAGCAGGAAAAGATGCTCAAGGCAATTGGACTCAGGCAATTATTGGTTTTTCAACAAAACTTAATATAAAGCCTGAACAACTTTTAATAAAAGATACTGATAAGGGACAATATTTCCATTACATAAAACAAATAAAAGGAGTAAAAGCCGAAACTCTTTTATCGGAAATTCTTCCTTCAATAATACAAAAGATTTATTTTCCGAAAACTATGGTTTGGGAAAGTTCTTGTATGAAATTTGCAAGACCAATAAGAACAATAGTTGCAATGTACGGAAATAAAGTAATTAAATTTTCTCTCGCAAACGGTTCAATAAAATCCTCAAATAAAACTATTGGTCTTCATACTTTAACTACAAAACCAATAATTATAGACAATGTTGATAATTATAAATTAACTTTGCAAAACAACTGTGTTTTAGTTGACCAAGAAGAAAGAAGGAAAAGAATTATTGCTTCAATAAATGAAGTTGCAGATACCATTTCATCTAAAGCTATTTTAGATGACGAATTAATAGATGAAGTTAACCAACTCGTAGAATTCCCAACAGCAGTATTATGTAAATTTGAGGAAAAATATTTAAAGTTACCTCCTGAAGTTTTGATTACTTGCATGAAGAAAAAACAGAAATGTTTTGCTATAAAAGATGCCCAGGGAAAACTTACAAATTACTTTATCGGTATTAGAAACGGCAAATCTGAGAACCAACATATTGTCAGAGAAGGATATCAAAAAGTTGTTGTAGCAAGACTTTCAGATTCAGAATTTTTCTATGATAATGATATTAAAAAATCTTTTGAATCATCATTGGAAAGATTAAAAGGACTGATTTTTCAAAAAGAAATAGGAACAGTTTATGAAAAACTTTCAAGAATAAAAAATCTTGCTAATGTTATAAATAAAGAAAATAATTTAAGTTGCGATGAAAATAAAATAAATAAAGTTGTTGATTTATCTAAGACAGATTTAGTTAGTGAAATGGTTTTTGAATATCCTGAATTACAAGGCATTATGGGAAGAATATATTCAAAAGTTTCCGGAGAAACAGATGACATTTCTCAAGCAATAGAACAACACTACTATCCATTAAGTGCTTCAAGCTCTCTTCCGGAAAGTATGTTAGCTACTATAATTTCTTTATCAGATAAACTGGATACATTAGTAGCAGATTTTGCTATCGGATTTGAACCTTCCGGTTCTGCTGATCCTTATGGACTAAGAAGAATGTCTATAGGAATAATTAGAATGATAAGAGAATTTATGCCAAATGCAGATGTTGAACAAATGATAGATATATCATTAAATAATTTACCAATTAAAATAAAAGAAATGGAAACATTTAAAACTGCAAAAGATAGACTTATAAAATTTTTATGGAACAGAATAGAAAATATTTATGAAAATGAAGGTTTTAAATTTGATGAGGTCAAATGTGTGATTATTCCATGTCAAAAAGATGGGATAAAAAATCTTGGGGATATAAAAATTAAATTAGAAGCTTTACAAAACTTAAGAAAAGAAACTTCTTTTGAATCTATTACTACAATATTTAAAAGAGCAACAAATATATTAAACCAAGCAAAAAAACAAAATTTAAATATCACTGGAAAAGTGAACATTTTATTGCTCAAAGAAGAAACTGAACAAAAATTATATGAACAGTATTCAAAAATTGATCAAGAACTCATAACTTTGCTTGAAAACAAAGAATATTCTAAAGCTATCAGAAAACTAAATGATATTAAACCTTATTTAGATTCTTTCTTTGAAAATGTAATGGTTATGTGTGAAGATGAAAATTTAAAACTTAATAGAATTTCTTTAATTAGTTATATTACCGGTAGATTTAATTCATTTGTTTCATTATCTTCATTACAATAAAACAATGTTTCAAATTCTTTACAATTTTAGAAATATATACGAATAAAAAAAGAGACATTATGTTTTTATCTAAAATAAATAAATTTATTACAACAAATACTGCTTTTTTTATATTAATTACAATTATAGTATTTACACTTTATGGCAAAAGTATTTCATTTGATTTTACATACCATGATGATGATACTTTAATTATTAATAATGTAAATTATCTTTCAAACATTAAAAACATACCTAATCTTTTTCTAACTTCTTGTTATCTTTCAAATAATAGCTTCTACTATAGACCAATACTAAATGTATCATTCGCAACAGAAATAATTTTATTTGGTTTAAATACTAAAATTTTTCATCTGACAAATATCATATTGTTTATTTTTACGATATTTTTAATATACTTTTTTTTATCAAAATTAAAACTTAATAAAAATATTTTAAAATTTGTCTGCTTAATAATAGCAGTCCATCCGGTATTGACATCATGTATTGTATGGATACCGGGAAGAAATGATACATTGTTGACAATATTTATATGCTTGTCATTGATCAATTTTGTAAATTATTTAGACCAAAACAAAATAAAGTTTTTATTGCTTCATTATTTGTTTTTCACAATAGCATTATTTACAAAAGAAACAACGCTGTTGCTAATCCCTATGTATATATTTTTTATATATTGTTTTAATTACAAAATCACAAAACAACAAATAATAAAATTTTTGCTAATACTTTTACCAACAATAATAATCTATTTTATCTTAAGACATATTGCGGTAACTCAAATAGATTTCAAAGAATATATTTTAAATTGGAATGAATATGTAACAAATATATTGACAGGCATAATGACTTATATAGATAAACTTATATTCCCTGATTATATACCTATAATGTTACACAATATAAAAATCAGCACAAGCACTATCATACTAAACATATCTGTTTTGTTTTTATTGATTTTTTTATATTTTAAAAAAATTACAAATAGAAAAATTACTTTATTTGCAATTGTGTGGTTTGTGCTCTTATTATTACCGACTTTTTTTCAAAAAGAATATATCTTTTTACCACATAGATTAATAATTGCATCTATAGGAATCATCATTATCTTTACATTAGCAATAGCTGAACTTATAAAAAGACATACACTATTAAAAAAATATTTCATAATTGGTTATTTAATATTTTTTACAATGTTTTTATATTTGTCCTATACACAGATGAATAAATATAAAAAAGCTGATGTATATTGGACAAATGCCTATGTTGATGCCTCCGATTATCATTTGGTTATAAATGGGTTAGCTAAAGTTTATTTATCAATCGGCGATTACAATCAATATAAATATCTCATTTATGAGTCATATAGGTTAAGTTCCGGTGACAGATATATTTTTGATATCATAGGAATATTATTACATGAAGGCAATGTAACTGAAGCAGAAAAAATATGTTTAAATATACTATCAGACAAAAACAATAAACCTTTCCTTAAATTTGGGAGTTTACGAACTTTAGGAGAAATTTATTTCAAAAAAAATGATATTAAAAAAGCATATTTATATACTCAGGAAGCATATAAATTAAATCCATATGATATATCCATATCGGAAAAACTTGGTGAGTTGAATACAATATTAAAAAATAACAAATTATAGGAATAATATAAATGTTTTTATCTTATATATCTAAAAAAATTAAAACAAATTTTTTTTTTATAATTTTAACTATAACAATATTTACAACTTATGGTAAAAGTATAAATTTCGATTATACAAATCTTGATGACGATTTATTAATTCCAAGAAGTATTTTTGTCTCATCTGAAATAAAAAATATCCCAAAATTATTTTTAACATCATGTTATTATTCAAATGACACTGTATTTTATAGACCAATTTTAAGTTTAAGCTTTGTTATAGAAGCAACTTTCTTTAAAAACAATATCAAAATATATCATCTTACAAATATAATATTATTTATATTATCTATATATCTAATGTATGTTTTTTTATATAAGTTACGACTGGACAAAGATATATTAAAATTTATAATTTTATTGATTGCTGTTCATCCAATATTTACATCCTGTGCGGTATGGATCCCCGGAAGAAATGACACTTTGCTAACAATATTCATAATGTTATCGTTTATAAATTTTGTTAATTATCTTGAATTAAACAAATCTAAATATGTCATTCTATATTTCTTTTTTTTCATATTAGCACTATTTACAAAAGAAACAGCTATAGCAATAATACCAATGTATTTTATATTTATATTCAGTTTTGGATATAGAATTAAACCAAGAAACATTATAAATAACTTACTGATATTGTTTTTAACATTAATTATTTATTTTATATTACGAAGTTTGTCAGTATCTTCAATAGGTATAAAAGAATATATATTAAATTTTAGTATCTGCGGATTTAATATTTTATCAGGATTTATGACTTATATTGAGAAATTTATAATTCCAAAATATATACCTGTAATGTTATACAACATCCGGATAAATCCATTGACTATCGTAATCAATATCCTAACTTTCAGTTTCTTAGCTATTTCATATTACAGAAATTTTATAGATAGAAAAATTATCATATTTTCATTATTATGGTTTATTATTTGTTTATTACCAACTTTTTTCATGCAAGAATATTTATTTTTAACTCACAGATTAATCATACCATCACTTGGTATGATTATTATAATAACATTAATTATTAATAAAATTATAATAAAATATCCAATATCAAAAAAATATTTACTTGTTTTTTTTATCATACTTTTTACAATATATTCATATGCATCATATATACAACAAAACAAATATCAAAATCCTGATATATTTTGGGTAAATGCATATCTTGATGCACCAAATTATCACTCTACATTACATGGACTTGCTAATATATATATATCTAAAGAGGATTATGAGAAAGCTAAAACATTATTATATAGAGCTGAAAATATCAAAAAAACTAAATATTTATTAGCTATTGCAAATGTTTTATGTTTTGAGAAAAAATTTAATGAAGCTGAAATATTGTTATTTAAATCAATAGATGCTAATGTTAATAAGCCTCTATGTTATAAAACTTTAAGTGCAATTTATATGGAACAAAATAATATTGAGAAAGCTTTAGAATATGCTCAAAAAGCATATAGGTTAGATCCAAACAATATAGTTTTTTCTGAATTATTGTCTGATTTATATATAATGAATAAAAATTATGAACAAGCTGTAATAGTAAATTTCGAATTAATAAAATTAGATAATAAAAACTCTAAATATTATTATAATTTAAGTATATTATTTGAAAATTTAAAAGATAATAAAAAGGCAATAGAATATATACAAAAAGCGATAAAGATTAATAATAACTTTAATTATAAAAAACAATTACAAAAACTAATAACAATTTAAAATGCTATTTAAACGTCCAATAATAACGATTTTATTTATATATATTGCTACGATTATTGTTCTGAATTATTTGGGTATATTTTCAGCAGATAACCAAAGTTTTTTAATTTATAATATAAGCCAAAAAAAAGTAATACTTACAGGCAAAGTTTTAGAACAACCGATAATTAAAGCTAATAATCAACAATTCGTTCTTGAAGTCAATAATATTAACGATACTATAATTAAAGAAAAAACTTTAGTTTATGCGCCATTGGCATACAATATAGAGTACGGCGATATTATATGTATATCAGGAAAACTTTCAAATATAGAAAAACCAAATTTTCCATATAATTTCGATTATAATTTATATTTACAAAGACAAAATATTTATACAAAATTTTATCTTTATAATTTCGAATTAATAGACAAACATCCAAATAAAATTAAGTTAATAGCATTAAAAGTCAATAAAGATATAGAAAAGAAACTTGTATCTTATTTTAAGCAGCCGTATTCTTTAGTCTTGCAATCAATGTTTATAGGAAATCAATATTTTTCAGATAAAGAAACAAAAAATGACTTTGTAAATACCGGACTTATACATATTTTAGTAGTAAGCGGATGGCATATAGGTTTTTGTATAGTTATTATTATATTTATTTTAAAACTATTTTCCCTGCCACTTAAATATATTTACACCTTAACTATTCCAATAATATTTTTTTATACTTTAATGACAGGGGCAAATCCGCCTGCTGTAAGAGCTGCTATAATGGCAACCTGTATGCTTTTATCTTTACTGTTAGACAGAGAACCTCTAATATATAATGCGATTGCATTATCTGCTTTAATAATTTTTATTTTTAATCCTCAAACATTATTTACAGCAAGCTTCCAACTTTCATTCTTAGCAACTCTGGGAATAATTTATCTATATCCAAAAATTAACAATATATTTGGCAATATTAAAAATAAAATATATAAATTTATATGGGAAATCATAAGTGTTACTTTATCAGCACAAATAGCACTTATTCCACTTTTAATTTTCTATTTTGGACAATTATCTACAATATCTTTTATTGTAAATATTTTGATAGTGCCGGTAGTTGGTTTTATTGTTGGATTATCTTTTTTATTTTATATTACTACATTTATTTCTTCTTATATTGCTCTCAGTATATCTATTGTTTTATCTTTTATATTAAATGTAGTTTTAGGAATTATTCATTTCTTTGCAAATTTACAATTTTCAATGATCGATGTAAAAATACCGACCATAATTGAAATATTTTTTTACTATTTTGCAATAATTATAATGATAGAATTTAGAAAGAATAAAATAATGCTGTCTATACTAGCTTTTATAATTGTCTTGATATTATGTATTCCATTACAAAAACAAGAGTTTTATAAAACTTTTACAAACAATAAAAATATAACAATACATATCAAAGATAAAAAAGATGGTAATATCATAGTTTTTGATGAAATAAAAAAAGACCGATATTATTTTATCAACTTGGAACAATATTTACTTTCACAAGGAATAAACAAAATAGATAAATTTTACTTAAATAACCCGATAAATATACAAAATAAATTATCAAAAATAACGATAATAGAAGTATGTGATATAAAAGATTTCATAAATTTAAAAAATCAGTAATCATATTTATATTATGATTACTGATTTAAAAATTGAATAGTATTAAACTTAATATTACATCTTTTCCGGTGAAGAAACACCTAACAAATCTAATCCCTTCGTAATTATTATTGAAACTGCTTTTAATAACTCAATTCTTGCTTTTGTTAGTTTGTCCTCATTTCCCAATACTCTGCACTTTTCATAAAATCTATGATATATATCTGCTGTTTCCGTTAAGTAAGTAGTTAAATGATGAGGACTCATAGTTTTATCACAAATTAGTAGCACATCTTCAAAAGAAATTAATTTTTTTATTAAATCTCTTTCTTCCTTACTATTTAACAAATTAAAATCTAGTGGGATATTATTGTCTTCTTTATAATCTTTAAAGATTGAATGACATCTTGCATTAACATATTGAACATAAAATACAGGATTTTCACTGGATTGCTTTTTTGCGAGTTCAAGATCAAATTCTAATTGAGAATCCGGAGCTCTTAATAAAAAGAAAAATCTACAAGCATCGCTGCCAACTTCAGCTAATACTTCTTGAAGTGGAATAAATTCTCCACTTCTTGTTGACATTGCTACAGGTTCTCCGTTTCTTACTAAAGAAACTAATTGATATAAAATAACTTTTAATGCTCCCTTCTTTTGTCCAAGCATTTGTATAGCGGCATTAATTCTTGCAACATATCCGTGATGATCCGCTCCCCATAAGTTTATAACCTTTGTAAATCCTCGTTCATATTTATTTTTATGATAAGCAACATCTGAAGCCAGATAAGTGTATCTGCCGTCTGATCTTTTTAAAACTCTATCTTTATCGTCGCCATAATTTGTAGAAGAAAGCCACAAAGCATCATCTTTTTGATAAGCATAATTTTTACTTTGTAAATAATCACAGACTTTATCTACTTCTGTTTTACCATTAACATCTTTTTCTTCTGCAATCTTAGACTCTGAAAACCAACTGTCAAAAGAAACTGCAAATAAATTCAAATCTTTTTTTATTGTTTCTAAAATTCTTTTATGTGATTCTTCTTTAAAATTTATTTCTTCTGCATTTTTACCTTCATTAATTAAATCTTTTGCAATATCTTTTATATAATCACCTTGGTATCCATTCTCAAGAAAAGGAATATTTTCTCCTTTTAATTGCTTATATCTTGTTTCTGTCGATTGCCCTAAAATATTCATTTGGTTACCGACATCATTAAGATAGTATTCTTTTACGACATTATATCCTAAATGTTTTAAAATTCTAGCTAAACTATCTCCTATTGCAGCACCTCTGCCATGTCCGATATGTAATGGACCTGTTGGATTTGCAGAAACAAACTCTACCATTATTTTTTCTTTGTTAAAATTTTCTTGCTTAGCATAATGATCTTTTTCTTCTAATATTCTTTCTAACTCTTTTTGTAAAAAAGTATCTGTAAAATATAAATTTATGAAACCTGCACCAGCTATTTCTGCTGTTTTAATCACTAATGCCAATTTAATTGTTATTATATCTATTAATTCTTTTGCAATAATCCTTGGATTAGTTTTAATTTTTTTAGCTATAATCATTGCTGCATTTAATGCCAAATCTGCATTGATATTTTTTGGTGGAATTTCAACAGTAAAAAGAATATCTTCGTTTAATCCTTTTGATACAGAAAACTCATTTATGATAACTTTCAGTTGCTGTTCAATATTAACTTTTAACATTTGCCTTTCCTCTATATTTAAAAAACTTATACCATTTTCAAAATATTTAAATTATTGCCAACTTTCGTATTTAATTTTACTAGGTTCCCATCTCTGCTTTGCTGGTTTATCTTCAGCTGATTTACCAATAACTACTAAAGAAAATGGTACCATATTTTTAGGTAATTTTAGCAATTCTGTAAATGCTTTTACTCTGTCTTCTATTGGACAAACTCCACACCAAACAGAACCATAGCCTTTAGCTGTTGCAGCAAGCAACATATTTTCTGTTGAAGCAGCACAATCTTGTTGCCAGTATCCTTTGTATTGTTTATCTAAATCCGCACAAACAACTATTGCTATCGGTGCATTTACTAACATTTGAGATGCAGTATGTATTTGCATGATTTGTTTATGTGTTTCTTTATTTTTTATAACAATGAAAGACCAATGTCTTGTATTCAATGCAGATGGACTGCTCATCCCTGCATGCAAAATATAATTTAAATCTTCTTGAGGTATTTCATCAGTTTTATAACTTCTACAACTTTTTCTGTCAAATAAAATATCCATTTTAACTCCTTA
>JAQVBD010000004.1:0-58558 GCA_028690485.1 Endomicrobiaceae bacterium | reverse complement strand
ATTTTTTCTATTGGATTAGAACTATGACATCTGATGCCCGCTGTATCAACTATTGTAAAAGGAATGCCTTTGTATTCTATTTTTTCTTCTATTGTATCTGTTGTTGTGCCTGCAATATCTGTTACTATTGATCTTTGATAACCCAAAATACAATTGAGAATTGACGATTTACCTGCATTTGGTTTTCCAACAATCGCTATTTTTATTCCATCTATAACTATTTTGCTTAAACTATATGAATCTATGATATTATCTATTTTTGATATTATTTTCTGCAGACTGTCTTTTTTTTGATCTCTTGATAAAAAATCAATATCTTCTTCCGGATAATCTAACGATACTTCAAGATATGCAAACAAGGCTATTAAATCTTCTTTTACCTCTTTAATTTTTGAAGATAAAGCACCTTGCAACGAATTCAATGCTAATTCTATAGATTTATTACTATTGCTATTAATCAAATCACATACAGCTTCAGCTTCAGATAAATCCATTTTATTATTTATAAAAGATCTATATGTAAATTCACCTTTATCTGCTAAGCGGATATCATTTTTTGATAATAATAATTCTATAATTGATTGAACTATTAGCATATTGCCATGTGTGGAAATTTCAACAGTATCTTCACCTGTATATGTATTAGGCGCTTTCATATAAATTAGAATAACTTCATCTAATTTTTTTTCGTTTGAATAAATATATCCATGATGAACAGTTCTGTTTTGGATATTAATAAAATTGTGTTTGCTATCAAAAAAAACAGAAGATACTATATTCTTGGCAAATTTACCACTAATTCTTATAGTAGCTAAAGCTGATTTGCCATTCCCAGTTGCAAGTGCAACTATAGTATCTTCTTGTTTAAATAAATTCATTTTTTATCTGATAAAAGCTTTACTCCAACCTTTCTCATAGTTCCTTCCCCTTCTGAGAAAGTATCAAATCCACCTATATCTTTCAAATACATATGAATAAACTTTCTTTCTTTTGCAGACATCGGATCAAATCTATATATTTTCTTTGTCCTTTGCACATATTCAATTGCTTTTTCTGCAATAACCTTCAATCTTTCTTGTTGTTTTAATCTGTAATTTTCAGTATCTAAATTAATTTTCACCCTTGTTTTAGGATTTGTATTAAGCATAAGTTGAACAATATATTCTAAAGCATCTAATGATTGTCCTCCCTTGCCGATTAACAAACTACCATTATCCGTACTTACTTCAATTTCAATAATTCCATCTTTATAAGAAGTTTCTAAAGTTTTTAAACTTATATTCATCATAGATATAATCTCTCTTACATAACTTTCTACATTCTTGCAAGCAAGAGCAGAATCAATATCTACATCTTTTTTTTCACTTATATTTTTATTATTCTCTTTTTTTAATGTCAACAAAATTTTTGCCGGCTTTGCACCCATAAGTCCAAATAACCCTGATGTGCCTTCATCAAGTATTTTTATTTCAACTTCATCCTTTGTACAATCAAGTTTTTTTATTCCTATAGTTATTGCTTCTTCTATATTTTTCCCAGACACTTCAAGTTCTTGCATTTTTCCTCCTAAATCTTTTGTTCATCTCGTTTTAAAACAAAGTATTGCACTATCATTGAAACAACACTGTTTGTAAGCCAATATATAACTAGCCCTGAAGGGAAACCCCAAAACATAAAGGTAAATACTATTGGCATTATATACATCATTTTCTTTTGCATAGGATCAGAAATTGCTGCTGTCATTTTCTGTTGAAAGAACATTCCTAAACCCATAATTAACGGTAATAAATTTAACGAAATTCCTCCAATATGCATCAAACTATCACTAGCAGACAAATCTTTAACCCATAAAATCCAACCGGCATATCTTAATTCATAAGCATTTCTTAATGTTGTAAATAAAGCCCAAAAAATTGGCAATTGTAATAATAATGGCAAACATCCGCCCAAAGGATTTACTTTTTGAGTTTTGTATAAATTCATCATTTCAACTTGCAATCTTTTTGGATCACTTTTATATTTAGCTTGCAAATCTTTTATTTTTGGCTGGATTTTTTTCATAGCAGCTGTAGCTTTAAAACTTTTTAAAGTTAATGGTAACACTAATATTTGTATTATTATTGTCATAATAATAATTGACCAACCATAGTTACCTGTAATTCCAAAAAGGAAAAACAATATTGTCATTGCTATTTTCCCAAGCCAACCAAAAAAACCAAAATCAACAGTTTTTTCAAGTCCAATATTAAATGTTTTTAAATAAGAATATGATTTTGGACCAATATAAAATTGTAGTGAAAAATTTTGTAAATTTATATCTTGTTTAACATTAGCAGATAATAACATCATTGGGGCTGTTTTCTTACTTTGTCTTGACATACCAACATTTGAAAAATTCAGAGCATTAGATGGCATAAAAGCTGCAAGAAAATATCTATTATCTATTGCAATCCATTTATACAACTGTGCAGGATTATTTTCTGTTTTGATTTTTTCTAATTTTGCAGGCATTGAAGATGTATAGCCTAAAATTCTTGTAACTGAAATGTTTTCTTTTAACTCTTTATTATCCGTTCCAAGTCCCGGGCCCCAGTTTAATTCTATTTCCGGCAACTTTGCATCTTCTTTTAATTTTGCTAATTCAATATCTAACTTATGCAAGTTTTTTTGAGATAAGTTGAAAGTCTTAATTATTTTCCAATTTTGATTTGAAGTATAAGCAAAAACTATTTTATCTTTGGTTTGCTCTTTAATCTCATAAACAGATCCCGGGAAATTACCTAAAATTGGAGATGCTTCAGGAAGAACTAAATCTACTAAACTTCCATTTTTTTCCTTAATAAACCAATTTTTTATACTAGCACCTTTGTTTGAAAAAATAACCTTATAATTATCGCTTTCTATTGTTATTTCTTCTTCTTTTACTTGATTTACATTAAAAAGCTGTTCTGTTTCTTGTTTTTCTATATTAAGTTTAACTTCTTTATTTGACTGTGTTGTAATATTTTGATTTTCGGATTTATTTGTTTGCTGAATGAATTGTTCAGTTGGTTTTGGTTGAAAAAAAAGATACCAAGACATTAAAAATAATGTTGAAAAAACGACAAACATAACTGTATTTTTTTGCATTTTAATTACTCACTTTTTATTTTTTTCTGGAACTAAATCTATACCGCCTTTATGAAAAGGATGGCATTTTAATAATCTTTTTAAAGATAAAAAAGCCCCTTTAAAAATGCCAAATTTTTCAATTGCTTCATAAGCATAAGCTGAACATGTAGGATAAAATCTGCATCTGGGAGGGGTAACAGACGAAAAACTTCTATATATTCTAATAAGAAAAAGGGCAAACCACTTCATACTAAATTAGATATCATTATAAAATTTCGCACTCTTTAGACAATCCAGAACAGTTTGTTTAATTTTGCCGTACCCTATCAATTTAATCTCTGGCTTCAATATAAAAATTATATCTAAACCTGGTGTCAGCTTATGTTTATTTGTTCTAAAAATTTCTCTTAATCTTCTTTTAGCTCTATTTCTTTCTGCAGCATTGCCTACTTTTTTTGATGTTACCAAGCCAAGTCTTCTGATTTCGTTATTATCTTTTCTATCAAAAACAAAAACATTAACAAAATTTGTTATAATCTTTTTGCCATTTTTAAAAACTTTTTTGTAATCATGCCCTAGATGCAACTTTTCTTGATAGCAAAATGAAAAACCACTGCTACTATTAAGCATCTTATGCTGAAAGAGTTGCTCTTCCTTTCTTTCTTCTAGTACTTAAAACTCTTCTGCCGCCTGCTGTAGACATTCTTGCCATAAAACCAATTTTCTTTTTTCTTTTTTCTTTGTTTGGTTGAAACGTTCTCTTTACCATTTTAATTTCCTCTTTTACTAGTGCAAAATAATCCGTTAATTATAGCTTAAATAATATAATATAGTCAAATTTTTAAATATGATTATTTTAAATTAATACTATCTTATAACTACTACTTTACCATTATATTTTTTACCATTATCTTCTTTTATAATCCAGATATATACTCCGCTTCCTACATAATTATAATAATTATCTCTGCCATCCCAATGAACTATATCGTTAGTTTCAGTTGTTGTACTTGGTAATGGTATATTTTCTGGAACTTTCCAATTTATAGTTTTAATCAAATTACCCACAACATCATAAATTTTTAATGTTCCGGTTTCTGTTTGTACACCTTTAAATTTTATCCATCCGTCAGCATACAAACTTCCATGTTTTTTTGTATCACCTGTTGAACTTTGTGACACTCCGGATTCAGGTATCCAAGGATTAGGATAAACTTTAATATCTGCATTTGCAACAGACACGCAACAAATAAAAAAGATATAAATTAAAAATGCTTTTTTCATTATCTAATTCTTTCCAATGCTCGTTGAGCTTCAATTTTATTTGGTTTATAATATAATGACATTCTTAGATATTCTCTGGCTTTATCCATTTCATTTTTACTATAAGCAGCCATACCTTTTTCATAGAAATTTTGTGAAACTTGATCAACAACTCTTTCTAATTCAAAAGTTGCTGAAGTATTGCCAGGATTATATTCTAAAGATTTTTTATATGACTTAGCTGCAAGTTCAAACTTGTTGTTTCTAAATGCATCAAACCCTTTCTTATAATATTTTTCAGACAAATTATAACTAATCTTTGATATATAATTTTGAGCATTTCTGTAATATTCTGTAAATTCATATTTTTCTGCAATTTCTTTTGCTTTCTGGAAATAAACTACAGATGCTTCAAGTTTCCCTTTTTCATAACTTGTAAGACCGTCATTAAATGTATCTATTAACTGATTTCTGACTTTACTTTGTTCCTCTTCAAGAACTGACAATCTTTGATCTTCTGCAATACGCTGAATATTTTTCTCTGCCTTTTCAATTAAATTCTGCACATCAAGTCTATGAGGTGCTGCAACTACAACTGCTTCAAAATATTTTATAGCTTCTTCATATTTACCATTGTTGTAATATTTCATTGCCTGTTCGTAAATTTCATTAGCCTTGTCTGATGCAATTTTTGCTAACTGATTATCTACATTTACTATTTTCTCATTTGCTAACTGATTTTCAGAATCAATATCTAACAAATATTTTAATGAATCTCTAGCTCTTACAAGATCACCTTTCTTATAAAACTTTTCGTATCTCTTCCATAAATATTCTATTCTTTCGCTATTTTCAGCTCTGCTTTGCTGAACTTTTACATTATCTGTAACAGTTTCCGACTGTTCTATACCAAGTTTTGCAATTCTATTAGTAGGATCCAGTTCTAGAACTTTTCTATAATATCTATCAGCAGTCACTACATCATTTTTTTCTAAAGCTTTTGCTGCTTTTGTCATATAATTATTTACAAGATCTAAATGATAGTCATCAATTTTTTGAAGTTCTTCAACAGTTTTTTTGAGATATTCCTGAGAAGGTTTGTGGTCAGGATAAACAGATAATATGTCGTCAAATTGTTGTCTTGCTTTTATAAAATCTTTTGCATAAAAATTAGCTTCTGCTTCCCTGAAATGATTATTTAAATAATATTCATATGCTTTTTTTTGATCTGAAAATTCACCGAAAGCAAAACTTAAATTAAAATTATGAGTAGCATTCAAATCAGATGTAGGAATGAAAGAATAGTCAAAATTTACACCTTGGAATTCTAAACCAACACCCATTCTTGCATTATTTAACAAAGATTCTCCACCCATTTTAAGACCTGCTCTGAATGATAGAAAATATACCGGACTAATAGAAATACCTACCGATGTATAATCTTCATAATTTTTTTGGTCATTAAAATCTACTGCTAATTTTAAATTATAATAATTTGTATTTGTATAACCAAGACCAAGAGCAATTGTTTGTGGAAGTTCTGAACTTCTTTTAACAAACTTTTCAGAAGATCCAATATTTTTAAAAGCAAAACCAATACTTAGATTTTTTACCTTAGGTACTGCAAAAAGTCCACCGAAATCAACTGCTATAGATTCAGATATATAATCTGCTAAAGTGCTTCTCATTATTTTTAAATTTGCACCAAATCCTCCATAATCAATAAAAGTCGGAAGATATTTTTTTATAGGCAATGCATAAGTTAATACCGCTGCAACATCGCTAGTTTGCCCAAAATTTTCGACATTACCTTCATTATCATAATATTGATCTATGTTATAATCTACATACATCAACGAAGCACCAAAAACACCTATAGATGTTAAAAAACCAATACCACCAAAGTTATACTGAATATCCCCGGTAATATTTGAAGTACTCAAAGAAGCAACTGTTCTATATATACCAACAGAAGAAGCAGGATTAATAATTGTTCCTGTAATAAAACCAGACATTAATGCAACTCCTGAATCTGCCATAGCAGAAGAAACAGGATCTGGATTTAAAGAATATATTTTACCAGTAGCATATGCTTTTGAATAACATACAAAGTTTATCAGTAAAACAACTATCAATAATTTTCTGAGCAACATCTTAGATATCCTTTTTATTTAGTATTAGTTCAGATTATACAAAACTTTTATTTTTTTTTCTTAATACTTGGAACAAATTTAAATCCTCTTCCAAAGATAGTTACAACTCTCTCTCCCCAATCACCTAGAGCTTTTCTTAAATTTTTAATATGTGTATCTATTGTCCTTGTTGTAACAGCTACATTATATTCAAAAACATCTTCTAAAATAAATTCTCTTGTAAGAACAACATTTTGCTTTAATAAAAACATATGAAGTAAATCAAACTCTTTTGGTCTGAGTTTTATTTCTTTTGAATTAATTGAAACTGTTCTGGCTTCTAAATTCATCACAAGATCATCAATTTCAAAAATATTATTATTTTCTGCTGTTCTATTAATTCTTCTTAATAAAGCCCTGACTCGTGCGACAAGTTCCTTATTACTAAAAGGCTTTGTTATATAATCATCTGCACCCACACCTAGACCGATTATTTTATCTGTCTCTGTAGATTCAACTGTTAACATTATTACAGGAATTTTTTTTGTTTCTAAATTTTCCCTTAACAGTCTACAAAGTTCTATCCCACCTATTTGCGGCATTTTAACATCAAGAATTGCCAAATCAGGTTTTGACTTCAAAATTCTTTTATAACCTTCATCAGTATTAGAACATTTAATGACTTTAAATTTTTCAGCTTCTAAAACATCAGATACCAATTCTCTAATATTTTCATCATCATCAACGATTATTATTTTATTTTCAATCATTGTCTCCTCTTGATAAGTAGAAATTATCTACTATATTTTCTTCTTTCAAATACATAAGAACTGCCATTGTTTTTTTTAGCTACTTTCTTTAGTTCTGAAGCTCTTTTAGAAATTTCAGCAAAATGAGATATATGTGCAATATTTGTTGTAATAATACTAATAGAAATTGTAATTATTGGAAACTTTTGTACATTATCTTCTCTATCTACGGAAATAATATATCCATTTTTCAAATCTTCTTTGTCATAAAATTTCTTTATACCATCATCAAAGACTTTGATAATATTTTCTGCTATGCCTATACTATTGTCTATGTCTGATATTATAACAAAATCATCCCCGCCTATATGTCCTAAGAAATCAGATGTTACACCAAATCTTTTTATTGTTTCTTGCAGTAAATCTGCCGTAAATTTTATTACTTCATCACCTTTATAAAAGCCGTATTTATCATTAAAACTTTTAAAATTAGATAAATCCATATATAGAAGAGAAAAATGCAATTTATCAGCAATTCTTCTTTCTACATCATGTTGTATAGATAAATTGCCCGGCAATGCTGTTAATGGATTTACATCTAAACTTTGTTTTTTTCTTTCTAAAATATTTTTAACTTTTGTTAAAAGAACAGATGTTTTAAACGGTTTTGTTATATAATCATCTGCTCCTAAACTAAGCCCTTTTATTTGTTCAGTTTCACCTGACAAAGCAGAAAACATCATTATAGGTAAATTTAGAAATTTAGGATCTTTCCTTAATATTGTTAAAACTTCAAAACCATCCATAACCGGCATAGAACCATCTAAAATTACAAAATCTGGTAATTCAGAATATACTTTATCTAATCCTTCTTTACCATTCTCAGCTGTTATTACATTGTACCCTGCAATTGTAAAAATATCTCGTAACATTTCTCTTAGCAATGGTTCATCATCAATAACTAAAATTTTAAAAATCATTAATTTAAATCCTTATTTTGGTAAAACAAATTTAAAAGTTGTCCCTTTACCTAAATCACTTTCTGCCCAAACATACCCTTTATGCATCTTTATCATTTCAAATACTATTGTTAATCCCAATCCTGTTCCTTTTGGCCTTTTAAATTCTCCTTCTTGAACTTGATAAAATTTTTCAAAAACTAAATCAACTTGGTGTTTTGGTATTCCGATTCCATCATCCTGTACAAACACCTCAATATAATTATCTCCATATCCAGGTGAAAATGGAAATATCTTAATAATAATCTTTCCATTTTCTTTTGTAAATTTCATAGCATTACTTACAAGATTTGTTATTACTTGTTTTATTTTTTCCGCATCAATTTCTACCAATGGAATCTTATCCATAATGACATAATCAATAGCTTTATGCTGTTGAATTGCTAATGGTTGAAATAAAGAAACTATTTCTATTACTAAAGACTGCATATCTGTTTTTGTTTTTTTAATTTCAAGTTTATTTGCTTTTATTTTTGCTAAATCAAGAATATTATTGATAAAATTTGTTAATCTTATAGTTGCTTGTTTTATTATTTGCAATCCTTTTAACTGTTGTTCCTTAGAATAATCTTTTTGGACACCATCTATAAGCAAATCACAATACCCGTCAATTGCTGACAGAGGAGATCTTAATTCATGTGACACACTGGATACAAAGCTGTCTTTCATAGAATCTAACTCTTTAATCTGCTTTGCCATATTATTAAAAGTTGTTGAAAGTATACCAATTTCATCTTTTCGATTTAGTTTAATTTCTATATCTAAATTTCCCTTTGCTATTTGTTCTGAAGCATCCGTCAATAATTTCAAAGGTTTTGCAAAAGTATAACCTAAAAAATTAGCAAGAAGTATTGCCAATAACATTGCTATTGTTGAAACAACTTTTATTTGATAAGTCATTGTAGAAATGCCTTTGTTAATTTGCCTCTGCATTTCATCCTGCGAAAATCCGACAATAAAAGTTCCATTATTAATACCATCGGCAAATAAGGGAGCAACAAATTCACAAATTCGTTCTCCGCTTAATGACGTATATTTTTCTGAAAAATCTATTGAAGACTTTTGAATTCTTCTCTTGAATTCAGAATCAATATTTTTATTATTATCTCTTGAAACATACATTGATACATTATTTGAATTTACATATCCGGCATACACTGCAGATGGTTTATATATACTAACTACTAAAGATACAGCCTTGTACACCTGCAAATCATCTTTTACTTTAGCTGCTTCATTACACATAGAAATAAAACTTTTAAAAGTTCTTTCTCTGTTTTCTGAAAATTGTTGAGTTAAAAATTTTTTTTGAGCTATAAAAATGTTATATGAAACACCAATAATAACAATTAATAATAGGAATGAAATGTATAGGGTAAGCTTAAATCTTAGATTCATTAAATACCCTTCTAAGAAAAGAAATACCGGTTTATTGAGATATTAAAAACCTCAATAAACCGGTGTAAAAAAATTATTCTACTGTTTGTTCTAATTTTATAACTGCACCTTTACCAATTTTAGCGACAACAAAATTATAAATCCATGCAACTGCAACTATACCAATTGACATAATAGCAGTGTATAGAACGATAAAAATCAACCAAGAAAGAATTCTTGCACCGAAACCAAGATTTCCTGCTAATTCTGTTGGGAAAATAAAAAATGTAAATATTCCGATTACTGCTCCCAATAATGCAAATACTATTGGAAAATTCTTAAACAAAGAAACTACACAAACACCTTTTAATTCATAATTTGCCATAATACTAAATCCCCCTTTTTATCTTAACCTTCAAAATTTTAAACCTATCTAAATTATTGTGTAAATTATAACAGACATTATGTTTATTGTCAATATTTATTTATAAAACTTTTTCATTTCATCTAAAGATATAGCTTTATAATCTCCTGCATGTCCATTTGTACCAAAATCTTTCATTTTACCTGCAATAATGCCCTTTAAAGCATCTCTTGCCGGGCCTAAATAATCTCTCGGATCAAATTTTTCCGGAGTTTCTACAAAAACTTTTCTTATTGCTGCTGTAAGAGCAAGTCTTCCATCAGTATCAACATTTATTTTTGAAACACCCAGTTTTATAGCTTCTTTTAAACTTTCCATTGGAACACCGGTTGCACCAGGCATTTTTCCGCCATATTTATTAACAGCATCTATTAATTCCTGAGGAACAGATGATGCTCCGTGAAGAACTATAGGAATGTCAATAAGTTGTCTAACTTCTTTTAATACATCAAATGCAAGTTCTTTGGAACCTTTAAATTTATATGCTCCATGAGAAGTTCCTATAGCAATAGCAAGTGCATCAACACCTGTTTCTTGAACAAATTTTTGAGCTTCTTTAGGATCTGTTAAATGAATTGAACCTGAACCTACACCATCTTCAATTCCGCCAAGTCTTCCAATTTCTGCTTCAACCGTAACACCAAATTGATGAGCATACTCAACAACTGATTTTGTTACAGCAACATTATATGCATAATCTGAAGGGGTTTTGCCATCTTCCATTAATGAACCATCTATCATAACAGAAGAAAAACCTAAAGAAATAGCTTTTTTTACTGTTTCTAATGAATTTCCATGATCCAAATGAACTGCAATTGGAATTTCAGGATTTTCTTCAACAGCAGCAAACATTATATGCTTAAGATATGTAAAGCTTGAATATTTCAAAGCTCCTCTGCTTGCCTGAATAATAACAGGAGATTGTGTTTCTTTTGCAGCCGACATAATTGCCTGCACTTGTTCCATATTATTTACATTGTAAGCACCAACACCATAACCTTTTTTTCTTGCTTCATCCAAAATTTGCTTCATTGGGACTAATGCCATTTTTCCTTCCTCCTAAAATTCATCCTACTTTTTTATTTTTTTGACAACTTTTGCTGTTACTTTATTTTTTGATTGTTTGTTAATTGTTTCTTCAAATATTCCCATAGCTCTAATTTTTTTATACCTATCTTCAACAATTTGTTGTTTCGTCATTTTTGAATATAATGCCAAATATTTGTTTATCGATTGTTTTATATTCATTGCTGTTTCAACAGCATCCATATGGGCTCCGCCTAGAGGTTCTTTTATTATTTCATCAATAACTTTATTTTTTAACAAATCTTTAGCTGTGATTTTCAAAGCTTCTGTTGCTTCCTGAGCTTTTGTCGCATCTCTAAAAAGAATCGCAGCACACCCCTCAGGAGAAATGACTGAATAGTAGGAATTTTCAAGCATTGTAACCTTGTTTCCGATTCCAATACCTAAAGCTCCACCTGAACCACCTTCTCCAATCACTATACTTATTACAGGAACTTCCAAAACAGACATATCTCTTAAGTTTCTGGCAATAGCCTCGGCTTGTCCTCTTTCTTCAGCAGCAATACCTGGATATGCGCCTGATGTATCGATAAAAGTAACGATAGGTCTATCAAATTTTTCTGCCATTTTCATAACTCTCATTGCTTTCCTATATCCTTCAGGATGAGCCATAGCAAAATTTCTATCCATATTTTCTTGTATAGTTCTACCTTTTTGATGACCTATAACAACAACAGGTTTACCATCAATTGTAGCCATTCCACAAACTAATGCTAAGTCATCACCGTAAGCTCTATCACCGTGTAATTCAACAAAATTTTCACAAATGATTTTTATGTAATCCAATGTATATGGTCTATTAGGATGTCTTGCAAGTGAAACTTTTTGCCAAGGAGTCAATGTATCATAAATTTCTTTTTTTAATTTTTCCTTTTTCACTTCCAAATCTGCAATCTCACTAGAAAAATCAATTTTACTATGTTCTCCGGAAACCTTTAAACTCAAAATTTTCTTTTCAAGCTCCACAACAGGTTTTTCAAAATCTAATATAAATTCTGCCATTAAATTACCTCTTAAAATCTACTTTGATAGCTTAATTTTAATATTCTTTCACAACCAAATTTTTCTTCATCATTAGTTAATAAATTTCTTACTATAAAATCAATATCAAAATTTTCTGTTATCCATAATCTTAAACCTGCATTAAGCCTTGTATATGCACCTTTACCAATATTATCACATTCCAGCATTCCTGTTAAAGATTCTTCTATTATAGAAATCGATGTCCCTACAAAACCAACTAGCCTTGCATCTTTAAAATCATTAACATTAACACCAACATTCAAATTGAGTGTAGGTAATAAAATTTCTTTTCCGGCAACAAAATAAACGCCTTTGCCTTTTTGGAGAAAATCGGCCTCTTCTTCATCATAAAAAAAGCCCTGCCCATCATAACCAATTGCAAAACCAGGAACTTTTTGACTACCTTCATATATATTAAACTTTAATTGTAATGTAGGAACTGCAACTACAACATTTCCTGTCCCAACAATATTTGAAAGTTCCCAAGAAACACCAAGATTGAGTGTTTTAAAAATCCCAAAATTTAGCTTTGAAAGAACACCTCCATTAGAAAACAGCCTGAATTGTAAATCGTAACTGCCATAATCCAATATTGAATCCGTTGGCGTATCTATCAAATATGTAATATTGGACTGATTAGCAAAAGAATTCACATTAACAGATAAAACCGCAATTAATACAAATACTATTTTTTTAATCAAAATATATTCCTTCTTCAACATTATTTTCTCTATATTATCACTTTTTAAAATCTAATGTCAAACATCATTCTTTAAAATATATTACAATTATATAATCATTGAAAATATTCTTATTGATTTAATATATTATTTTATTTATAATTTTATTTATACTGGTTTTACATTTGTTTTAAAAGAAAAAATGAACAAAAAGATATATAAAAAATTTATATTTATTCTATTTTTATTAACATTAAGTGTTAATGTTTTTCCTAAACAAAAAAATAATAGCAAAAATATTACTACACCTCAAAACATTTATAACATAACCGGCATCTTAAACAATGATTTAAATTCAATAAATAAAGTTTATTTTATAAATGGAACTAATCTTACAAGTTCAAAGAACAAAACAACTTTAGTATCTAAGAACATTTATAATATAACCGGTATATCCGGCAATGACTTGAGCTCAACAAGTAAAGTTTATTTCATAACCGGCACCGGTTTTACAAATACAAAAAAAATAAAAAACAATAACAACCAGAAGCATTTATTAAGTCAACCAGCAATGGCTGGAACCATTTACAATATAAATGGTTCGAATATTAATTCAAACTCGTCAAATAAAATTTACTTAGTAACCGGCAAAAACCTCAGAGATCCAAAAACTAAATGGAATCTGACAAAAATTCAAAAAGCAAAATTAGAATATCTAGAAATGGAAGAAGAAAGCAAACTTATAGCACTTGGAAATGAATTGAAACTAAGACAAAGATTACTTGATGATGAATTATCAAAACAAGATTTCAACGAATATATTATAAATAATCTGTTAACTGATATAAAATATTTAACTACCGATATAGAACAAGTTAAATTTGATAAAAAAAGAAAAACTAGATACCTATTATCACAAGAACAATACATTCAATATGAAAGTAAATTACAGAATAAACAGAAAAAAAAGAAAAAGAAAAAATCAAATTAAAATTATTGAATAAACATTGAATCACCATAAGAGAAAAATCTGTATCTTTCAGATATAGCTTCTTGATAAGCTTTTAAGATAAATTCTCTTCCGGCAAAAGCACTAACCATCATTAACGGAGTAGAATGGGGCAAATGTAAATTTGTAAACATGGATTGTACTATTTTAAAATCGTATCCGGGATATATAAAAATGTCTGTTTGCCCGCAGCAACTTTCAATTGACATTAATTTTCCGTTATTATCATACTGTCCTTTTATATTAGCAATAGTTTCCAAACTCCTAACAGTCGTTGTTCCTACCGCAATAATTCTATTCTTATTAGATATAGCATTATTTATTTTTTGAGCATTTTCTATATCAAGAATATATGTTTCCGGCAACATTTTATGTTGTTGTATATCATCACTTACAATAGGCTTAAAAGTGCCCCAACCAACATGTAAAACAATTTTTGCAATCTGTACTTTTTTATTTATTAACTTTTCAATTATTTCATCTGTAAAATGCAAACCCGCTGTTGGTGCTGCAATAGCTCCCTTTGTATTTGCATAAACAGTTTGATATCTTTGTCTATCAAGTAAAGACATTTTTTCTGCTAATTCATCTTTCCTTTTTATATATGGAGGCAACGGCATAAAACCATGTTGCTCAAGTAACGAGGCTATATTTTCTTTATTAAACTCAACAACTCTATTACCATTTTCATCAATACCGTGAACGATACATTCATACCCATCTTCAAAATACACAGATTGACCAGATTTAATATATGGTTTAATTAAAACTGCATGTTTTGCCCCTGTTTTTGTAGGATCTAAAAACAATAACTCTACTTTACCGCCAGTAGCTTTATGTCCATATAATCTTGCAGGCACGACTTTAGTTGTATTTATCACCAAACAATCATTTTCATTCAATATATCTATAATATTTGTAAATTTTTGATGCTCTATAGCTTGATTTTTTCGATTTAAAACTATAAGTTTTGAATCGCTTCTTTGTTTTGCCGGTACTTGTGCAATTAATTCCGCTGGTATATCATAATTATAACTCGATAACAAACTATCATCATTATTATTGTTCATATTTAATTTTTCCTATTTCTGTACCCGGATAATAAAATTTAAGAATTTTTTTATAAGAAAACCCTTTGTCTGCCATTACTTTTGCTCCCCACTGACACAAGCCGACTCTATGCCCCCATCCTTTTCCGACAAAAACAAAACTATTATTTTTTTTCTTAATACTATCAATCATTGTACTCTTTATAAGCCAAGGATCAACAATTGTCCTGAATTTATATGAATTTAAAGACAATGTTCCTTTTTTGTATTTGACTATAATTTTCTCTTTACCTTTACTTTTTGTTGTACCAGAAGCTTTAATGCTTTTTATCTCGCCTATTTCATATCCTGCCTTTATTAACTTTTCTCTTATAGCTTTTTCTGAAAGGGTTGTTGTCCAATCAGAATGAGAACCTTTTTTACAATATTTATCTTTTCTTCCTTTTAAATATTCAGGGGTTTCTGATTTCCATGCCCACACATATTTTGGATCTTCTGTAAAACCGCCGCAATTTGCATGAAATAAAGTCTGTGCTATTTTACCATTATAAATTACAACTTCTCCCTCTGTTTCTACAATTGCTTCATTACATGCTTTACTTTCTGCACTTGCACCACCATAAACTTGGCAATGCTCGGTTGAACACACACTAAACCCTTCTTTAGAATGTCTTGATAAGTTTTTTAAAACATAACTTCTACTTATAACTGCCTGTGTCTTTAATGCTTCTATTTCGCCGACATCGGATTCTTTTGGCAAAACCCCTTTGAGATAGTCTTCTACAGAAATTTCGTTAATAATATTTAATTTATTATTTGACGATAAATCTACAAGTATGTTTCCACGATAGAATCTTTTATTAACAGCTATAAATGATTGACTAGTAATTTTTATAGGTAATATATAAACTTGATTATGTATAATCGCTTTTTTTTCAGAAATGCTGATATTTATTTTCCCTGCAGATAAATACTTCTTTCTATTATTTGATTCTAATATGTATTGTTCATCTGATGCAATGCTGACTTCTTTTACATTTAGCAAAATCCCGACTTTAATAATGTTTTTGACTGAAAGTTGGGCAAAAGAATTTATACATATAAAAAATATTAAACCTATAATGTATATAAAAATTTTCATAAATTTCATTATAAAATAATAGCACAAAATCTTCTTCAATTCAAATTTTAGTATTTACTATAATTTGATTAATTATAAAGTAACTGATTTAAAACAAATATTTTATGCTAGTAAAAACAGTATAAAATATTATAAAATGATAAGATGATACAAGTTAAAAATCTTTACAAATCATTTGGACAAAAAAAAGTTCTCTGTGGAGTTGATCTTGAAGTTAAAGACGGGGAAACTCTTGTTATTATAGGCGGTTCAGGTGCCGGGAAAAGTATATTGTTAAAAAATATAGTCGGACTTATGAAACCGGACAAAGGCAATATTCTAATTGATGATGTTGATATAACCAAAGTTGATAAATCTCATATTTATGAAATACAAAGAAAAATTGGATTTTTATTTCAGGAAGCAGCTCTTTTTGATTCCTTGACAATTGAGGAAAATATAGCTTTTGGAATAAAAAATCTTACAAACTTAACTAAAGAAGAAACTAAAACAAGAGTTTCTCAATGCTTAAATATGGTTGGACTTAGCGATATAGAACATTTAAAACCTTCTGCACTTAGTGGCGGTATGAAAAAAAGAGTTGGACTTGCAAGGGCTATTGCTTATAAACCAAAATACGTATGTTATGATGAACCAACGACAGGACTTGATCCAATAATGTCTGATGTTATAGGTTCGTTAATTACATATTTAAAAAAAGAATTAGCTATCACATCAATAGTTGTTACACATGATATGCAATCTGCTTATAAAATAGCTGATAGAATTGTCATGTTATATGAAGGAAAAGTTATTTTCGATGGTACCGCAAACGAAGTAAAACAAACAAAAAATACATATGTAAAGCAATTTGTTGAGGGATTAAGAGAAGGACCAATCCCTGTTGAAACTACCTTTACTATGTAATTATGGAGAATTTTCGTGTCTAATGAATTAAAGCTTGGTTTTTTTGTAGTTTTAGGAATTTTATCAATCCTTGCTACTATAACATTACTTGGGAATTTTAGTTTGACTTCTAAGTATAAGATAAATGCTTATTTTTCTAACGCTTCCGGCCTTCCTAAAAAAGCAAAGGTAAAAATTTCAGGGGTAGATGTTGGTAATGTAAAAGATATTATTTTAGAAAATGGTAAAGCAAAAATAATTCTTGTGATTAATAACGATATAAAGTTGTATTCAGATGCACAGATACAAATAGTATCAATGGGAATTATTGGAACAAAATATATAGATATTAAACCTGGTAGTTCAACAAACAGATTACTGGTTAATGGCGATAATGTAATTGCTTTAGAAACCACTTCTCTTGAAGAGATGGTTTCTTCGGTAGCAAAACAAGTCGGTACAGTTTTAAATAATATTTCTAATGGAATAAATGAAGAATTTTTTAAAAATTTATCAGATACTGTTGCTAATTTAAAAAAAGTTAGTCAAACAATTGCTAATAAAGAAAAATCCATAGAAGCTGTTATTGATAATTTTAAGAATTTTTCATCAGATTTATCTGAAGTTACCAGAGAAAACAAAGATGATATCAGAGCAATAGTATTAGAATTAAAGAAAGTTTCTATGAAAGTTGATGAACTTGTAACAAAAATAAGCGAAGGAAAAGGAACTCTTGCTACTTTAATAAATGATGAAGAAATGGCTAAAGAATTGAAGCAAACTGTTACTGAGATTAAAACAACTGTTGAACAAGTTCAAACTGTTATGGGAAAAACAAGCAAGCTTGAAATCGATTGGGAGTATATGGGAAGATTTGATCCAAGAGCTGATAGATTCCGCAGTGATTTTGGTATTAGATTCAGACCAAATAATCATAAATTTTATTATGTTGGGGTTTCTAATCTTGGCAACGCAAATGACGAGAAAACTGATGAAATCGAAAAAGATAAATTAAACAAATTAGATGCTTTGATTGGATTTAGATCAGAAAATTTTGAAGCTTATGGCGGTGCTATGAGATCTAAAGGTGGAATTGGTTTTGGATTCTCTCCTTTTGACAAAATTTATGCAAGTTATAAAAAATTATATTTCAATGTTGATGTTTTTGATTTCAGTTCATCTCAATCAAAAAGTACTCCTAATGTTACTGTTGGTGCCAGACTTGGTATTTTCAATTGGTGTTATGTTGGGTTCCAAGTTGAGGATGCTGTAGCAAAATCAACATTTATGCCTTATATTAAAATTAAAATTACCGATCAAGACCTTGCTTCATTATTTGGTGTTGCAAGTATTGCTGCGGTAAGTACAAAATAATTTATGAAACCTAAAAAAACAAAAACAATTTTTGTATGTCAAAGTTGTGGACATGAATCTCTAAAATGGTTAGGCAAATGCCCAGGCTGTTCAAGCTGGAACACCTTTGTTGAAGAGAAACAAGTAGATGCTAACCTATCTAATTCTCAAAATTTTAGACAATTAACAGGTTTTTCTTCAGGAACTTTTGCATTAAATGATGTATCTGTAAAAAGTTTTGAAAGAATAAAAACAGGCATATCTGAATTTGATAATATGATTGGCGGCGGTATTGTTCCCGGTTCTCTTATACTTTTAGGAGGAGCTCCCGGCATAGGAAAATCAACATTAATGCTTCAGATTTCCGGTGCTATATCAAAAAGTGGGACAGTACTATATATATCCGGCGAAGAATCTTTATCTCAAGTAAAATCAAGAGCTGAAAGATTAAAAGTATCTAAAGATAATATATTTTTAGCATCTGAAACAAATCTTGAAAATATTATAGATGCCGTTAATAAAATTAACCCTAAATTTTTAATTATTGATTCTATTCAGACAACTTATCACCCTGAGTTCACAAGCGCACCCGGCTCTGTCGGACAAGTCAGGGAATGTTCCGCAGAATTATTAAGAATAGCTAAATCAAAACACATAACCGTATTCCTGTTGGGACATGTAACTAAAGACGGAGATTTAGCAGGTCCAAGAGTTTTAGAGCACATTGTAGATACAGTCTTATATTTTGAAAATGAAAAGCAACAAATTTATAGAATATTAAGAGCATATAAAAACAGATTTGGGCCTACAAGCGAAATCGGTATCTTTGAAATGAAAGGAAATGGTTTAATTGAAGTTGAAAATCCATCTCTTATCTTTATAGGTGAAAGATCCAGTAATGTTGCAGGAAATATTATTACAGCTTCAATAGAGGGCACCAGACCAATTCTTTTAGAAATTCAGTCTCTTGTATCAAGAACAACTTTTGGATTTCCTAGAAGAATGGTATCAGGTTATGATTTAAACAGAATCATTATTATAATTGCTGTGCTTGAAAAAAGAATTGGTATCCCCCTTGAAAATCAAGATGTGTTTGTAAATATTGCAGGTGGTATAAAAATAAAAGAAACTGCCACGGATTTAGCTATTGCTTGTGCAATAGCATCAGCAAATAGTAACTTTATATGTCCGTCAAAAACTATTATTTTTGGGGAAGTTGGACTTGCCGGAGAAGTTAGAGCTGTCGGACAAATCAGAGAAAGGCTGATTGAATCTGAAAAACTTGGATTTCAAAAAGCAATTATTCCTAAAGCTAATCTGAGAACTTTGGATTACAAAGGTAAACTAAATATTGTTGGAGTTGACAATGTTAGTTCTGCCATAGGATCAATAAAATAATAAATAAACATAATGAAAAAATTAATAAATATTTTAGATAAAAGATTTTATCTTGTATGTTTTACAGTGTTGTCAGGCATTGCTTTATTTAATGCTGTAAATTTTATTGGTCTATGGTCAGATGGAATTTACTGGTTATGTGAATTTTTTGATCCAAAAGTACATTTAGACCATGGAAGATTATTTACACATATAATTTTACATTTTCCAACTTTTATTTTCAAAATTCTAGATATTAATAATTTAAATTTATTAGTAATTCTACATGGTTTCTGGTCTTATGCCAGCACTGTCTTATGTTTGATTATAATATACTTAACTCTCCCAAAAGATAAAAAAGATTGGGTTGTTTTCCCATTACTATCATATTTGATATGTATGATTTTTACATCTTATTATATTTTTCATGATTCTCATTTAACAGCTGGTTTGTTTTGGATTATCTTATTAATATATTTATTTTCCGATTTAACTAAAATATCTTTTGAAAAATTATTATGTTTATTAATAGCTAGTTTTATTTCAATTAGAGCATATCAAACAATGTTATTTTTTTCACCGCTTCTATTGTTTGTAGGAATTACAAAATGGATTAAAGTAAAAAACAATATTAATTTAAGAACAAATATTTTGTTAATTATTAGTTTCATTTTTTTAATTGCATCCTTCATATATAGTTACTATTATACTGTTAACCCTACACAATATAATATGAACGAATATACCAATAGTTTCCATGCTCTAAAATCTACGTATTTTATTTTTTTTATTGTTGCCGGAATATTAACTATAATAAGTAAAAATATTTATATTGTATTTATTTCAATGTTTTTATTTATAGCAGTCAATATTAAATTTATATTAAATAATAATTTAATATTGATATATGCAAATAATATGAGAATTTTAAATCTTATAATTCCTTTAATATTTGCTGTACTTATTATATGTTTGAAATATTCAACATTAAATACAGAGTTTAGAAAATACAAGGCACTGATTTTTTTATTATTAATCACATTCACAATAAATAGTTTTCTATTTAGTACAAAAATAAATATGTATTTCAGAGATATGTCAACATATTTAAGAGAGAACATTGGTATATCCAACGTATCAAATTTATTACCTTTTTACCGGAAAAAACAGGCTTCTTGCTGAAGTGGATATAAATTCATTATTTGAGCAATCAATTATTGTTCAAATTTTGTACAATAACAGAAATATTATTGATGGCATAATTCTATCAGAGCTATCAACTTTAGAAAAATATAGAATAGTTAGATATAATAATATTATTAATAAATTAAATAAATTTTCAAATATTATATTACATTAAGGAGAAAGACATGATAAGGTTTTCAACAGCTGGTGAATCACACGGACAAGGTATAATTGCAATTCTTGAAGGCATACCTGCAGGGTTAAATATAAATACTGAAGATATTGATGTTGATCTTGCAAGAAGACAAAAAGGTTATGGCAGAGGTCAGAGGATGAAAATAGAAACTGATCAAGTAGCAATATTGTCAGGCATAAGATATGCAAGAAGCCTTGGTTCTCCAATAACTCTTTATATTAGCAATAAAGATTGGGCAAATTGGAAATCATTAATGTCACCAACAGGTGTTGATTTCGACGACAAACATTTACATAAACCTAGACCTGGTCATGCAGATTTAGCAGGTCTTATGAAATATGGAGTACATGATTTCAGAGATATTTTAGAAAGAGCGTCTGCCAGAGAAACTGCGGCAAGAGTTGCAGTTGGTGCAGTATGCAGAGAACTACTAAAAGAATTCGGAATCAATATTTATTCTTATGTTGAAGAAATTGGGGGAGTATCTGCAAAAGTTTCTTCCATTGCTAAAAATGAATTACAGCATAAAACTGAGATGTCATTTGTGAGATGCCCTGATTCAGTAGCAACAAAAAAGATGATTCAAATCATAAAGAAAGCTTCTTCTCAGGGAGATACTTTAGGTGGTAAATTTAGAATTATTGCAGAAAACTTACCTGTAGGACTTGGTAGTCATACCCAATGGGATATGAAATTAGACGGACGAATTGCACAAAGTTTAGTTTCTATACAAGCAATAAAATCCGTTGAATTTGGGTTAGGAACAAAATTTGCAAAAATTCTTGGTTCAGATGCACATGATGAAATTTATTATTCAGCAAAAAAAGGATTCTACAGGACTACAAATAGAGCCGGAGGAACTGAGGGCGGTATAAGTAATGGCGAAAGTATAGAGGTTAGTTGCACAATGAAACCAATACCTTCTCTTTCAAAACCATTAAAATCAGTTAATGTTCACACAAAAAAAATTGAAAAAGCTGAAGCTATAAGAAGTGATGTCTGCGCAGTACCTGCAGCAGGAATTGTAGCCGAAGCAGCAGTCGCTTTTGAACTTGCAAAAGCTATGCAAGAAAAATTTGGCGGAGATTGTTTAGAAGATATGAAAAATAATTACAAATCATATATTTCAAGAATACAGGTAATATAATGAAGAATTTTGTATTAACCGGGTTTATGGGAACAGGCAAAACAACTGTTGGCAAACTGATTGCAAAAAAATTAAATAGACCTTTTTTTGATACTGACGAAATGATTGAAAAACAGTTAGAAACATCGATCTCGGAAATTTTTAAAAAAGTCGGTGAAAAAACTTTCAGAGAATATGAAATTCAAGTTGTATCAGTATTATCAAACGTAGAAGATTCTGTAATTTCTTGCGGAGGAGGATTAGTATTGAATAAAAATAATATTACCTCTTTACGCAAAAATGGAATAATAATTAATTTATATGCTTCTGCTCAGCACATATTAAATAGAATTGGTGAAGATGATAACAGACCTATTATAAAAAAAATGCTGCATCCTTTTGATGAAATAAAAAAATTATTAATTCAAAGAAAAGTTGCATATGATAATTGCGATTTAACTATTAATACTGAAGGTTTAACTCCTGAACAAGTTGCAGAGAAAATATTTTCTAATTCAGCAGTAAATGAAATATTAAAATTTGAGAAAAAAAATGAAATATAAAAATTTATTAATTGGGTTTTTGTTAATGTTTTGTTTTACAGCAATTGGTTTTACAAATGAAAACATAAACACTATCGAAAGAAAAAATTACAATGTACAAATAAAACAATATGATAAAAAATACCCTGTGATTATTTATGTTATTTTCGAAGATGAAATCCCTCTTTTAGATGAAATTAAAAAAATATTAAAATCAGAATTATTAATTATGTCAAAAAAAGAAGGTGAGAAAAATAACATAATAGCTTCGGCTTGGTTTGATAATAAAATGTCAGGGAAATTAGAAAAAATAGAATTATCGAAAAATTATAGTGCTTTTATTTGGGTTTGCAATAAAGACAAAACAATAATGACTTTTTCTGATTACATCAATTATTTAAAAAAGAAAAAAGAGAAAGATAAAAAGAAAGAAAAATTAAACAGTGAAAACAATCAAAAATAACACTGTGAAAATAAAAAATTACTTGCATTTTATTGAAAATTGATTTATTATATATATGTGATATTTGAAATTTTCTTCTCCGAATTATAACGGAGTTGCTTTAAAAAAATGTCTCTTATGAGACAAAAGGAGCGTACACATGCCTTGTGGATGCAAAGCAAAGCCAGCGAAAAAAGTCGTAAAGAAAGCTGTCAAGAAAGTTGTAAAAAAAGCTGTTGCTAAAAAAGTTGTAAAAAAAGCTGTCATTAAAAAAGCAGTTAAGAAAGTCGTGAAGAAAGTTGTTGCTAAAAAGACTGCTAAGAAAAAATAAACTTCAAGATTATAAAAAAAGCCTCTCATAAAATGAGAGGCTTTTTTTTACTTTCATAATTAAATTATTTCATCTTCTGTTTTGTTTCTCATCCCTTTTGAAAAAAGATATACGAAAGGTACAAACAATAATGCTAATGCTAATGCAAATGATAAACCACCTACAACTGCTATTGCCATTGGCTGGTTAGTTGTTGCTCCTTCTCCAAGTCCAAGAGCAAGAGGAACAAGTCCAACAATAGTTGTCAAAGTTGTCATTGCAATAGGTCTGATATGGTCAACTGTTGTTGATACCACCATTTGTTTTAAAGATACTATATCTCTATATTGATCAGGATCTTTGGAATAATGCATATTATATCTATCAACTAACAAAATAGAAATATTAACAACATTTCCTACTAACATTATGATACCTAACATTGATATTGAATTAATAGATTGTCCTGTTATAAATAATGTTACTAATGCTCCTATAATTCCAAGAGGAACTGCCGTCATAACTATTATCGGCTGTAATAAAGATTCGAATTCTGATGCAAGAATCATAAAAATAATTATAATACCTAAAATCATTGCAAAAGATACCTGTGATAAAGCTTCTTTCATCGCTAACATCTCTCCGGTAACAATAGTAGAAACCTCATCATTATTATACATATCATCTAATAATATTTGTAATTCACCAACAGCTTTTGTAAAGTTACCTTTAACATTTGCAGTAACTAAATATGTTCTTTCTCCTTCAACTCTCTTAATTGCAGGAAGAGTTTTAACAAAACTTGCTTGGGCTATTTGTTTTAATTGTATTGTCATTCCCCAAGATGAATAAGCTGTCATTTCCATAACTTTATCAAGAGTATCTCTGTCATCAGGTTTCATTCTTACTCTTATATCCATTTCATCGTCAGGTAATTTTAATTTTGTTGCAACAAAACCTTTAATACCTGCAAGTGTCATAGCAGCAATATCTTGGGTTGAAAGTCCAAACAATGATGACCTTTCTCTGTCTATAGTTAATCTTAACTCCGGTATTTCATCAGATGGGTCAATTTTAATTCCATAAAATTGTGGCATCGATTCCATATGTGATTTCAACTTATTTGCATATTCTCTAAGTTTTTGTAAATCTTTCCCCTTTAATTCTACTGCTACACCTGAAGATGAACCAATTCCGGAACCAAAAAGACCTTGCTGAGTTGCAAATTCAGCCTCAAGATCTTTTACATTCCATTTTTTTATTTCATCACTCAATTCAGTGACAATTTCATCTGTAGATCTGCCTTTTGGTGTAAGATTTGTAATAATTCTTGCTTGATAAACACCTAGTGTTTCTATTGATCCGGATCCGACATCCTCTCCTGTAGAACCTACACTTGTTGATATATCTGTAACCTCATCATATTTTGATATGGCTTTTTCTATTCTTTTAATAACCCCATTGGTTATCTCAAGAGGAGTATCAGGATGAAGAGATACACTTAGAACAAATCTTCTTTCATCTGTTTTTGGCATAAATTCTTTAGGCATCAAAAATACAGTAGCTAAACCTAAAACAGCATATATCAAAGTAAAGAAGAATATTTTGCTGACTTTAAAATTTAATACATTTTTTAATAACGGAGTAAAATATGTATCTATGGTTTTCATACCTGCTGTAACTGAAATTTTCGAAATATTTGCTTGTAAAGCAAGCCTTGGTATAAGAAACATAGCAGCAAAAATAGATGCAAGCATAGAATAAGTTATTGTTAATGCAAGTTGTTTGAATAATTGTCCTATCATACCGGCAACAAAAATAAATGGTATAAAAATAGCAACAGTTGTAAGTGTAGAACTCAAAATAGGTGGAAGCAAGCTCGAAGATGCTTGATATATAGCTTCTTTTCTCGGTAAATGTTTATTTTTATGTACAGACATTAAAATATTTTCAAGAACCATATTTCCATTATCCACAACCATACCTATACCAATTGTAAGACCGCCTAACGACATTGAATTGATTGTTATACCTTGAAAATACATAATACTGAGTGTAACACATAAACTGATAGGTATAGCAGTATTGATAATTGTTGAACCGACAAAACTTTTCATAAAGAAATATAGCAATATCAAAGATAACAAAGCACCCTGAATTCCCGATGTATAAATATTATTTAATGATTTTTTAATAAAAATTGATTGGTCGTAAGTTATTTCAATTTCAATATCTTTTGGAATTTTATCATTTAAATCTTTTAACTTCTCTTTAACTAATTTTGACATATTAATCAAATTTGCACCTGACTGCGGATATATACTGATAGAAACATTTTCTCTGGAATTATATCTAGAAAAACCTTTTCTGTCTTTTAATGATTCCTTAACATCTGCAACATCCCGCATATAAACAATTTTATCGCCGGTATCGCCTTGATATGTCCTATCTTTTCTATAACTTTGCCTTTGTTGTTGCTGGGTTTGTTTGCCAAATGAAAGAGATGCTATATCTTCTAAACTCTGAAACTCGCCAACAGTTTTAACAATATATTCATGTTTTTCTTCTTTGATAGTTCCTGCCGGATAAGTAATATTTGCAGTCTGTAATGATGTTATAACATCTGTGATTGATACTTGGTTTGCAAGCAGTCTGCCTTTATCAATTTCAACTAAAATTTCTTTTTGTTCTCCACCTCTGATGGCAACTTTCGCAACACCTTCTAATCTTTCTAATTCATCTTTAATATTTTTTTTGACGAATGTTCTCAATTCTGCCATTTTAAGCAAAGACGATTCTCCATCTTTATAATTGGCAGATAAAATCATAGCTTCTACCTGCATAGGATTATATTTTAAAACTATTGGATCTAGTGAATCTTTTGGCAAAGATTCTTTCACTAAATCTATTTTTTCTCTGATATCCATTGAGGCAAAATCCATATTAGTTCCCCAAATGAATTCGCAGGAAACAATAGATACACCTTCTTTAGAAATAGATGAAACCCTTTTTATTCTTTTTACTGTACCGGCTGTTTCTTCTATAATTTTGCTGATTAATTTTTCTGCTTCTTCCGGACCTGCCCCTTCATATTTTGTAACAATTGTTATTTGGGGATACTCCATTGAAGGGAATAGTTCTTGTGGAATTCTTGTCCACGAAATAAAACCCATCAATATTATTGCAAGAAATATCATTATAGTCGTAACTGGTCTATCTACCGGAAGTCTTAATAAACTCATATTTTTTCTCTCATATATTATTATATTCTTTTACTTTAAATTTATTGAAAATTTTATTTAATAAACTAAATAAAAAAATAATTCTTAAAGTTTTTAAAAATTTATATAAACTACTTTTAGGCTTTTCTAACACATAATAAGCTGTTGGTATAATAAGCATTGTTAACATTGTTCCTGAAATAGTTCCAAACAAAACTGTTAATCCTAATGATCTCCACATAGATGCAGACTCGTCTCTGCTGAGCACCATAGGTAAAAGCCCTAAAGTTTTCATCAGAAGAGTTATAAGTTCCGGTCTTAATCTCTCTTTACATGATTCAAAAATAACTCGTAATAAATTTGTTCTGCCAACTCTTCTAAGGTTTATTTTATCAACAATAATAATCGAACTGTAAACAATAGAACCAAACAAAATCATCATACCAATCCACACACCAAGACTGATTGGCTTTTTAAATGCCCATAAAGAAAAAGATACACCTATGATACTTAATGGCAAAGCAAACATTATGAGAGCAGGCTGTAAATATGATTCAAATATAGAAGCCAACACAAAAAATATTAATATAACTGTCAGCAATATTGCTACCAAAAACTGACTTTTATTTTTTACTGTCTTTTCATAATCTCCGGATATATTAAATGAATAATCTTGGGGAAAAGCAACCCCTTTTAAAGTAGTTTTTATTTTTTCTGCAGCTGTTGTAAGTCCTATTTTTGCCCTGTTTGCACTTATTTGTATAAATCTTTTTTTGTTTTTATGCCAAATTTCTTGATTTGCTTTAACTCTGGTCATATCTGTTACCTGACCAACAAAAACAATATCCTGTCTGGGATTAACTATACCGAGAAATGGAATTTCTTCAACATTTTTAATGCTATCAGGATATAATCTGCATATCGTTTCTATCTGCTTACCTTCTGTTCTGTATTGTGTTGCAATCAAACCCCTTATTTGACAATGTAATGTGTTACTAAAATAATATGTTGTAAGACCAAAAATAGCAAGTCTGTTATAATCAACTGTAAGAATAACTTCCGGTTCATCTTCTCTCATTCTGATTTTGACATCTGTCAAACCCTTTATTTGTTGCAATTTACCTGATGCAGAAAAAGCAAGTTGTTTTAATGTATCATAATTTTGCCCATAAAAATCTACATAGATTTCTTTTGATGCAGCACTTTGAGAGTCTTGAAAATAAACAAATGCCGGTGAAAATTCTCCGAATCTTTTTCTAAATTCTTCTTTGAATTCTTCTGCCTTATCATATACGGTTACTTCAATAAAAGTGTGTAACTTTTCAACCTTAGAAGAAACTCTTTCCACTTGATCTCTGTATCCGACAAGAGCTACTTCCATTTTTTTCACTACTTCATTAGATACTTCTATCCTAGTAGCAGGAGGAAATTGAATTCCTATACGAAAAGTATTAACACTGCCAGGATCCATAAACTCAGAATCTCTTGTCATTAAAACTCTTATTGCCAGAAAGAAAATAAGTAATGTTGCTATCCATACCCAAGTTTGTTTTTTAAAACAGAATTTTAAAATCATTCCATAATATTTCCTTACTTTCATATACCATTTTTGAAAATCCAGTTCGAATTTATTTTGCCACTTATAAATTTGTGGCGGAATAAAAATCATTGTAGACACTAAAGATGCAACCAGTGCAAAAGTGATTGTAAGAGCAAACGGAACATACATTTGTCTGACTTCAGGCTCCAAAAAAACCAATGGCAAAAACACAATAATTGTAGTCACAGTTGAAGCGAAAATCGGTTGCCATAACTCTTTAGTTCCTTGTACAACTAGTTCCTTTTTTGTTGCAAATGTTTTTCTATGATGATGGAACGAAATATTTTCTATTACAACAATAGAATTGTCCATAACATTTGCCATACCCATAGCAAGTCCACTCAGAGTCATAATATTAAATGTCTGATTTGTAAAATACATCAGTAAAATTGACATGAAAAGACTCAACGGCATAGTTGTTGCAACAATAAAAACACTTCTAACATTTTTCATAAAAAGAAAAAGTATGCTTGCTAAAAGTATTCCGCCTACAATTAATGCTTCAATTAAAGAGCTTATTGCTTTTGTAATAAACTCAGCATCATTCTTTACAACTGTAATAACAATATCTTTATCTACAGTCGTTTTTAATTTTTCAATTATTTTCAAGGCTTCATTAGCAACTTTAATAGTATTTGCACTTGATTCTTTTTGTATATATACAGAAACAACCGGTTGAACATTTAATCTCGCAAAAGATGTAGCCTCATAAAAAGAATCTTTAATAGTTGCAATATCTCCTATTCTCACGATAGAACCTGATGGTGTTATCGCAATAGCAGTATTTTCTATTTCAGCAATACTATTATATTCTCCTGTAGCTCTAATTACAAAATTTTGATTATATTGATTAATTTCACCGGCAGATATTGATAAGTTTGCCAAATTAATTTTCTGAACAACTTCAAGAATTGACAGCTTATATCCTAAAAGTTTTGCATTATCCATTTCTATTAGAAATTTTCTTTCCCGTCCGCCGCCAAACTCTACATTTGCTACTCCTGAAACTCTGAGTATTTTTTCTTTTATTTGATCTTCTGCAATTTCTCTGAGTTGTTCAGGACTTTTTTCATTGGAACTTAATGATAATATTATTATCGGGCTATCGGATTGTTCAAATTTTGCAATAATTGGTTTTTCTGTTTCTTTTGGAAGCAGATGTTTTACCATTGCAAGTTTTTCTCTTATATCAATAACTATAAAATCCACATCTACATTATGATGAAATGTCATCATAATATTAGATTCAGATTCTTTAGATGATGAAATCATTTCTTTCAAACCATTTAATTCAGAAAAAACTTCTTCTAATGGTCTGGTAACATATTTTTCAACTTCACTTGCGGCAACGCCGCCTCTAAGTCTTGTAATAACACTGACAAGCCCGGATTGTCCACTTGGATTTAATTCGACTGGAATTCTAAATGTGGTTATAACAGAAAACATCAACATAGCAATAACAATCATTAACGTTGTTATTGGCTTTTTTATTCCGAATTCTATCATATCAAAATATTCCTTATATTATGACAATATAAGCTTAATGGGATGTTTATATATTTTATTTTTGAGTTTCTGCTACTTTATCTTCTATAGCTTCTAAAAATTTAACTTTCATACCATCAGAAAGCTGTCCCTGTGTTTCGGTAACAACAAGCTCTCCTATTTGAAGGCCCTGTTCTATAACAGTTTTATCCGTCAACTTTTCACCTAATTGACAAGGTCTCATCATGATAATACCCTCCCCTGGTGTTCTGTAATCAGGAGTTACAACCGGTACTAGAAATGCATTATCATTCAGAGAAACTATACTATCAGAAGGAACTAATAAAACATTTTTTAATTCCTTTAATAAAATAACTCCCCTTCCAAACATTCCTGATCTTAAAAGACCTTCTTCATTTTCAACACTTACTTTTATCATTGATGTTCTTGTTCTTTCTTTAACTGTAGGGGCAATTTCTGTCAATTTGCCAAGAAAATCTTTTCCCTGATATGAATCACAATTAATTGTAACTTGTTGTCCTATAGAAAGTTTATAAACATCTTTTTCAGGTATATCAACTTCAAAATTTGTTCCTTTATCACTAATAAATTTCGCAACAACATCTTGAGGAGTTATATAATCTCCTGATTTGATTATTATTTCGGCAAGAATACCATCACTAGGAGCTATCAGATTAGTTTTAGCTAAATTTGACTGCGATAATTCAACTTCAGACAATGATGCTTTTACTTTTGATTGTGAAGATTCAATTTCATACTTTGCTTCATATAATTTACTCTCTGAAAGAGCTTTCATATTAAATAATTCTTCGTAAACTTTATATCTTTCTCTTGCTGAATTGTAAGCCGATAATTCACTTTTATATTTACTCTTTGCATAATCTGCTTTTGTTAATGCATCCTTAGGATCTAGAGAACAAATAACATCTCCTTGTTTTATTTTTGACCCTTCTTTATAGTTATATGAAGCAAGCTGTCCATCAAGCTCAAATCTCATTTCATTTTCTACTGCACCTTTTATTGTTCCCATAACAGTATAAGTATCAGTATAATCTTGTCTTACAGCTTTTTTTACTTTGACACTTATTATTTCTTGTTTTTCTTCAACAACCTTTTCCTTTGCAATATATACAAAATAAATAATCAAACCTAAAATAACTGCAAGTATTGAAAAAAGTGTAATAATGAGATGTTTTTTAAAGTTAGGATACCTAGCAACTATCTGATTATATTTGTAAATCAACCCTTCTAAAAATTTATAATAAAAATGCTTGAAATTCAATGTGCCCCCCAATTCAAATAGTATTTATCTTAAAGTCATTAATGTAAGTTTTTCTAATTCAACAACAGAAGCATGATTTGTATAAGATGCTCTTGCATATGATGAAATTGCTTCAGCATAATTCCAAGATTCTTCCATTAAGTCTACAGTCTGAATTTCATATAAATCATTTCTTCTCTTCATAAAAGCCAACTTTCTTTCTTTTAATTCAATTTCTTTTCTAAGAGTTTTTGCTTCATTTAATGAAACCAGATATTCATTATATGCTTTTTCTACAGATAATCTGCTATCTCTTAAAAGATCTATTAATTCAGCATTTACTTGTTTTAAAGAAACCTTACTTTCTTTTGCATCAATAAAATATTGTAAATCATCTAGAATTGAAAGTTGTATATCCATAGTAGTTGTTTCAACTCTTTTACTTGCATCAACTATCTCTGTAGGGTCTGTTCTGTCTGTACTATAAGATGCTGCTAGAGAATTTCCCCATAAACTCCAAGACATTTTTGCTGCAACGCTCCAAGAGGTAGTAAGTTCTAACGGTTCTGTAACAAATGCTTCTCCGCTTTTCCCATAGAAGCCGTCTAAGTAAAGTTTAGGATGAACTTTCGCTCTATTTATTTTTATTTTTGAATCTGACATCTCCATTTGCATTTTTGCAATCTGTACATCTAAATTATTTGTTTGAATAAAGCTGATACAATCTTGTAATGTAAATGACATTTCCGGTACATCAGTTGGCAATTCATCAGAAACAGTAGCCGGAATTTCTTCCAGAGTATTTACACCTACAGCTTCTATTAATTTTTTAGTTGAAAATTCAAGATTTATCCTTGAAGAATTCAAAAGATTTGCAACTTTATCTCTAAAATTTTCAGATTCAGCTAAATCAAGTTCAGATATTGCTTTTGCTTTATACTCAACTCTCGTTTTATTAAATAAAGTTTCAACTTTTTCGAAAGCTTTGCTTAATGCAAGGTATTCAACTTTTAATGTAAGATATTCATAATATGCTAATTTAACTTTGGCATACAATTCTTCTTTTGCCTTAGTATAATTAAGTTTGGAAGCATCCATCATTAATTGATTGTATGTTAATGTGGCTTTTGTACCTCCGCCTTCGTATATTCCCTGAACCGCTCTTACTCCTATTTGCTCAGAATTATACTCTTCTTTACTAAAACCCAAATCATCTGCCAAAGCAGTTTTACCTTTTGAAGATTGTCTTTGTAAAGTTATTTGAGGAAAAAAAGAACGAAGAGCATTTGTAACTCTTATCTGTGCAAGTTCTATTTGCTCTGCTGCTACAGTTATTTTCATATCTCTAGCCTGAGCAAGTTTTAAACATTCATCAAGAAATTCATCCATAGCAAAACATGCAGTAGATACAAAAAAAACACATACTAGCGTAAAAAATGATATGTACTTTATCTTCACAAACAATCCTTGTTAAGCGTGAAATATAATAAAGAAAGTATATAAGAAATTTTGAATTTTGTCAATAAAAATCAATCATTTTTAATAAAAACAAAATATCAATTTTAAAATGCTTTTTATTTCTTATTCCTTCTTTTTTTTATAAGAAATATTAAAATAAAAGCAACTAGAGATAAGATTACTACCGGATACATATAAGTTTTAATATATTTATCAATAATAAAACTTGCATAATCCTTACCGCACAAATAAAAACCTGCTGCTAATAAAAGCCATGAAAAAACGTAAACCGTTATTGATAAAATATAATATATCTTCTTGCCGGTTTTTTTACCGTAATATCCTAACCATAACATTCCAAACCAACCTAATGGAACATTTATCGCAATCAAAATAATACCAACAATCATTTCTAATGTCATTATTGTTTTTTGTACATTAATATTTCATCTAAACATGAAACATTTTTCTTTATTCTTGAAAGGAGTTTTTCGTATTCTGATAGATTAGGATTATATTTTAGCAACATTTCCAATCCGGATATTATGTCTTTTTTTATATCACCGGTGGATTTTTTAATTTTGGGAATTGTGTTTATTACACATAAATTTCGTGCAACAGAAGGTTTAAGAAAAATCAAATCTAACTCTATCCTCTTGGAAATAAAATTCAATATTTGAATTTCGTCTTTTATATATTCTTCACTTTTTAATGTTGATACTAAATCTTCAATCCCAAAATAAAGAGTTGGTTCAAAATCAATTTTTATAATTTCTTCCATAGATTTAACAACTTCTTTAAATTCTTTTACCATATGATTTCTATATTCGGTAGCTTGTTTTTCATACTGCTTTGGATAGACATATGCTATAAGTTCATTTTCTATATCTTGATAAACAAAAAAATGTTCCCAATAAAACACTTGTTTACATTTTGGGCAAGAAACAATATTGAATCCACCCAATGTAATCAACTCTTTTATTTCCGGATTATCCGAAACATTTACTGCTTTCCAAAGCTCAGCTTCAAATGTTTCGCCACAATCACATATGATTTCACAATTCGATGATATTGACATAATCAGAATATTATCACTTTGTTATATTTTTTTCAATATTTTTTTCAGATTAATGCAGTAAATGCCCAACAAAAGCAACTAAAATAACACCAAAAAAAAGACAGATTCCTGCTTTTTTATTTGATGCTTTATGTGTTTCAGGGATTAAATCTGAAGCTGACAAATAAATAAAAGTTCCTGCTGTAAAAGCTAAAAATATTCCCATTATTTCTTGAGAAATGTAATTAAAAAATATTAAACCCAACGCAGTCCCTATAGGCGTAAATAAAGCTACTAAAAGAGAATAAGATATAATTTTTTTTGTTTTCATATTGGAATGCAATAAAATACCTGTAATTGTAATACCATCTGGCATTTTATGTAAAATGATTGCAAGAGTTGTAAGTAATCCTATTGTAGAATTAACACCAAAACCTATACTGATTATAATTCCGTCGAAGAATGAATGCATTGCTAAACCAAAAGTCGATAATGCACCTAAATGCACATGACAGTGTTCATCATGACATGGATGAAAAAACAAGAAATGTTGAATAGCATACATAAACAAAAAACCAGAAAACACATAAATCAAAGAATTTGGATTACTTTCAACAGCTTCCGGTATTAAATGAATAAATGCTATTGATAACATTACACCGGCAGCAAAACCTATAAGAAGTATTGAGTTTTTTCTTGACCAGTCTGTAAATTTTAACACCAAAAAAGTTCCAACCAAAGCAGAAAACATTGCAAATAAAGAATATAACATTTCTTGCATATTTTCCCGTCCCGAAGATAGAAAAGCTGTTCACAATATAAAAAAATCATATACAATGAACAGCTTTTATTTTCTTTAAATTATACTAAAGGCAAACGATAAATATTCTTCTCTGTAAACTTAATAATGTTTCCCATCATGGCAACAGCTTTTTCAGGGAATTTACCGACTGCTGTTTCAGCCGAAAGCATAACAAAATCGCTGCCATCTATAATAGCATTTGCAACATCGCTTACTTCTGCTCTTGTAGGTATCGGTGCTTCTACCATGCTTTCAAGCATCTGAGTTGCTGTAATAACAAATTTATTTCTAGCACGACATTTTTTTATAATATATTTTTGAACGACAGGAACAGTCCAAAGAGGAATAGAAATACCCATATCACCTCTAGCAACCATTATACCATCACAAACATCTAAAATAGAAGCAATATTATCTATACCGTCTCTATCTTCGATTTTTGCAACAAGTTTACATGTCGGATGCCCTTCTGCAACAGCTTTTTTTAATACTTTCATATCCGATTTATTTCTGACAAAAGAATTTGCTATATATTCTAATTTGTTTTTTATTGCAAATTCTATATGAGCTTTATCATGTTCTTCTATTTCCGGAAAATGTAATTTGCCGTCAGGTATGTTTACACCTTTGTGCTCTTTTAAAAAATAATCCATCCCAACTGTTGTAACTACTGAATCTTTAGCAACAGACAAAACAATAAGTTTTAAATTTCCATCATCAATAAAAATAGAAAGCCCTTTTTTCAAATCAGATATTGGTCCTGAATAATCTATGGAAACTGTCTTATTATCACCTATAATTTTTTTGTTTGTAAGTGTTAATTTTTGATCTTTTTTAAGTTCAATTGGTTTCCCGTCTTTCAATTTTCCTATTCTAATTCTGTGACCTTCCAAATCACCGAGGATCTTAATATTTCTTTTATATTTTTTATTAACATTTCGAATCAAAGCAATATCTTGTTCATATTGTTCAAATGTTCCGTGAGAAAAATTAAGCCTTGCTACTGTCATACCGCTATCCGAAAGATTTTTGATAATCTTTTCTGACCTTGTTGAAGGTCCCATTGTACAAATAATTCCTGTTTTAGCCAAAACACAACTCCTAATTAAATATTTACTTTAGGTAAATCTTCTAAAGCTTTTTTTACATCTTCTTCTGAATAATTACAATCTTGTATTTGTCCAGAAAGATATTGTTCATAGGCAGATAAATCAAAATGACCATGCCCCGACAAATTAAACAATATAGTTTTTGAAACACCTTCTTTTTTTGCTTTTAATGCTTCATCTATTGCTGTTCTGATAGCATGTGCAGATTCCGGAGCCGGTAAAATACCTTCACATTTTGTAAATGTTATAGCAGCTTCAAAAACTTCTTTCTGTCCGACAACAACAGATTCGGCAAGTTTATGTTTCACAATTGCAGACACTAAAGGCGATGCTCCATGATATCTAAGTCCTCCGGCATGTATCCCGCTAGGAATAAATGTATGCCCTAAAGTGTACATTTTAAATGCAGGAGTAAAACCTGAATTATCACCGTAATCATATGCATAAACACCTTTTGAAAGTTTTGGACATGCAGAAGGTTCAACGGCTATCGCTCTGAGATTTGGATTTCTTCCCTGTATTTTATCCATTAAGAAAGGAAATGCTATCCCTGAGAAATTTGATCCGCCACCTAAACATGCAATGACAACATCAGGATATTCATCAACCATTTCCAACTGTTTTTTTGCTTCAAGACCTATTACAGTCTGATGCAATGCAACATGATTTAGAACACTTCCTAATGAATATTTAGCATTTTTATGATTTAACACATCTTCTATTGCTTCAGAAATCGCTATTCCTAGTGAACCCCTGCAATCAGGATCACTTGCTAAAACTTTTCTGCCAACTTCTGTTTCATTAGAAGGACTTGAAAAAACATTTGCACCATAAACATGCATTAGTGATTTTCTATAAGGTTTTTGTTCAAATGAAACTTTGACCATATATATAACACATTCTATACCAAACATCTGGCAAGCCATAGCAAGAGCTGAGCCCCATTGCCCTGCGCCAGTCTCAGTTGCAATTCTTTTAGTACCTGCTTTTTTGTTGTAATATGCTTGGGCTACTGCAGAATTTGATTTATGACTTCCTGACGGACTAACACCTTCATTTTTAAAGTATATTTTTGCAGGTGTATCAAGAAATTTTTCAAGATTTCTTGCCCTGATTAAAGGAGATGGTCTCCAAATTTTATAAATATCTCTTACTTCTTCAGGTATATCTATCCATCTTTGCTGACTAACTTCTTGTTCAACAATTTCTTCCGGAAATATTACACACAAATCTTCTTTTGTTGCAATTTTTCCTGTCCTCATATTGAAAGCCGGTTCCAATGGTTCCGGCAAATCGGCTTGTATATTATACCATTGTTTAGGGATATCCTGTTCACTTAAAATTATTTTCTTATTTTCTTTTGACATAATGACTCTCCTTTAGAGTTTAAATTAAACAATACTTCAATGAAATGCCAAGAGCACACACAAAAGCACACCATCGAAACTCTAAGGATTTTTTTGAACTATATTGGAAATGATTATTACTATACCTGTATCCCATAAAAAATCTTGATTATTATATATAAAACATTGTTATTTGTCAAACATATTAATCAAATTAGTTGTACAAAAGTTTTTATTATTATATAATATTTAATAATAAACTATATAGACTAGACCTTTTAGTTTTATTCTGTGTTAGTTTGTCCCAGATTGGTGTTTACTAGTCAGGGATTTTTATTTTGCAAAGGAATTTTAGAATATGACAAAAAGAAATGATGTTAGAAATGTTGCAATTATTGCCCATGTTGACCACGGTAAAACAACAATAATTGATTCAATGTTGAAGTTAGGCGGACAATTTAATGTTAAACAAGATGAAGCTCAAGATATGGTTTTAGACTCCAATCCTCTTGAACGAGAAAGAGGTATAACAATTCTTGCAAAATGTACATCTATCATACATAAAGACTGCACGATAAATATTGTTGATACTCCCGGGCATGCTGATTTCGGAAGCGAAGTTGAAAGAGTGTTAAAGATGGTTGATGGTGCAATTTTGATGGTTGATGCTGTCGATGGTCCAATGCCACAAACAAGATTTGTTTTAAGAAAAGCTTTGTCTCTTGGACTTAAACCTATAGTTGTTATAAATAAAATGGATAGAGCAAATGCGGATCCTAGCACGGTTATAGATAATGTTTTTGAATTATTTATGAAACTTGGTGCAAATGATGAACAACTTGATTTTCCAATATTTTATGCATCCGGAAGAGAAGGTTGGGCCAGCAAAAAAATAGATAAAAAGGGTGTAGACATATCACCTTTGCTTGACGGTATAGTAAAATATGTTCCTGCGCCGGTAGCAGATATAAAAAAACCTCTGCAAATGCAGATTACAATGATAGCTTACAATAATTTTTTAGGACATGTAGGTATCGGAAGAATTTTAAACGGAACAATAAAAAAAGGTCAATCTATTTTACTTGTTAATCAAGACGGAATGAAAAATACTAAGGCTGTAAAGATAGAAAAATTTTTAGGATTGTCAAAAGTGGAAGTTGATGAAGCTTTAGCAGGAGATATCATATCAATTGCCGGTCTTGAAGGATTAAAAGTAGGGGATACTATTTGTCAAATGGACAACCCTTTACCTCTTGCCCCTCTTGTAATTGATGAACCTACAATATCTATGGATTTTTTTGTAAACGATTCTCCTTTTGCCGGTAAAGAAGGAAAATTCTTGACCAGCAGACATTTAAAAGCAAGACTTGAAAAAGAAGCTCAAACAAATGTCGGCTTAAAAGTTGAACAACTTGAAGGTGAGGGCAGATTTAAAGTTTCCGGAAGAGGAGAACTGCATTTAACAATTCTTATTGAAACTATGAGAAGAGAAGGTTTTGAATTAGCAGTATCATCTCCTGAAGTTATTTTTAAAGAAGAAAATGGACAGATTCTTGAACCAATGGAATATCTTATTTTGGATATAAGTTCTGAAAATCAAGGTGAGATTTTTGAATTAATAGGTAAACGAAGCGCAAGACTTGAAAATATGGTAAGCGAAGGAACAGATGATTTGCGACTTGAATATGTCGTACCATCAAGAGCTTTAATTGGATTTAAAAATGAATTTTTAACAGCAACCAGAGGCAAAGGAATAATGCATCATAGTTTTTATGGATATTACCCAAAAGTAGCAGTATCTGCTTTGAGACAAAATGGTGTTTTTATCGCTATGGCTTATGGAAAAACAACTGCCTATGCTTTACATAATTTACAAATCAGCGGACAAATGTTTGTCGGAGCACCGGTAGAAGTTTATGAAGGTATGATTATAGGACAAAATTCAAGAGAAAGAGATTTAGTTGTTAATCCATGTAAACCTAAAAAATTAAGCAATATGAGAAGTAAAGCTTCTGATGAAGCTTTAACATTAATACCTCATAAAGTGATGAGTTTGGAACAAGCAGTTGAATATATTGCTCCTGATGAACTCGCTGAAATTACTCCTATCTCAATAAGATTAAGAAAGAAAATTTTAAATTCTCTTGAAAGAAAAAGATTTTCAAAAAATGAATCAATGGAAGATTAATAAATTATATTTATTAATCTAATTGACTTTTTAATTGATTTTTAATATATTTTTGATAATTGATTGTCTGATAAGCAGTTTGTATTTTGGAGGATTGCATGAAAAAACCTGATGTTGTTAAACAGGTTGCTGATTATTCTGGGCTTACACAAACAGATGCAAATGTAGCTATAAAAGCTCTTGTAAAAGTTATACAAGATAATCTTAAAAAAGGTGAAATAGTTTCTCTTTCAGGGCTTGGTTCTTTTAGAACAAAAAACAGAAAAGCTAGACAAGGAAGGAATCCGAAGACAGGGACAATTGTTCCTGTGCCTGCCGGAAAAAAAGTTTCTTTTAAACCAACAACAACACTGAGAAAACTTATACAATAAAATGATAAAATTAAAACCATCAGTTAAATTGGATTCTTTACCACCATATTTATTTACAAGAATAAATCAATTGAAGCTTGAAGCTTATGCAAAAAAACTAGATGTTATAGATTTAAGCATGGGTAATCCTGATACACCTACTCCATCACATATAGTTGATTGTTTATGTGATACTGTAAAACATCACACTAAAACACACAGATATCCTCAAGCCAAAGGTATGCCTAAATTCAGAAAAGCAGTTGCTGAATGGATGGGAAGAAGATTTGGTGTCGATTTAGATTTCAATTCAGAAATTCTTACTCTTATAGGTTCTAAAGAAGGTATTGCCCATTTATGTATGGCATATCTTAATCCCGGTGATTATGTTTTAGTATGCGATCCTGCATATCCTGTACATTTCAACGGCGTTATTCTTGCAGGAGGAAAAGTTCATTCTATGCCACTGCTCGAACAAAATGACTTCTTGCCTGACTTTACTAAAATACCTGAAAAAATTGCAAAGAAAGCAAAAATTATGTTATTGAATTATCCTAATAATCCAACAGCAGCATTTGCTTTAGATCCTAATTTTTGGAAAGATGCAATAAAGTTTTGCAAAAAATATAATATTCTATTGGTTTCTGATAATGCTTATTCTGAATTAACTTTCGGAGATACAGTATGTACTTCTATTTTTGAATTTTCCGGAGCTAAAGATGTCGCTTTAGAGTTTCACTCTTTTTCAAAAACATTTAATATGGCCGGATGGAGAGTAGGTTGGGTTTGTGGAGCAAAGCAACTTCTTTATCCATTAGAAAAATTCAAATCATTTTTAGATTATGGAGTTCCTACTTTTATACAACTTGCAGCTGTAGCAGCTTTAAACGGTTCACAGCAGTGCGTAAAAGAACAGGCTGTAATATATGAAAAAAGAATGATAAAAATGGTTGAAGGATTAAATAAAATAGGATGGAAAACCAGATACACCCAAGGCACTATGTATGTTTGGGCAAGTCTTCCAGAAAAATTAAAGAAAGAAGGTTCTTTATCTGTCGCAGAAAGACTACTTAAAGAAACAGGTGTTGTAGTTTCCCCTGGTGTCGGATTCGGACAAAATGGGGAAGGATACATAAGAATATCTTTAGTAACTCATGATAAAAGATTTCATGATGCATTGCTAAGATTAAAAAATTTTACAAAAAATGGATAATGCTTTATGAATAAAACTTTAAACATTGGTCTTATTGGTTATGGAACTGTTGGAAAAGGTGTTGTAAAAATTCTTGATAAAAACAAATTAATAGTATTCAGAAAATCCGGAGTTTCTATTAAGATTAAGTCTATATGTGATATACATCCTATAGACAAAACAGAATTATACGTAAAAAATTATATGGATGTAATAAAAGATCCATCCATTGATATTATTGTTGAATTAATCGGCGGATATGAACCTGCCAGAACTGTTATAACAGAAGCATTAAAAAATGGTAAAAATGTAGTTACTGCAAATAAAGCTGTTCTTGCAAAATATTGGGATGAAATATTTTCATTAGCTCAAAGCAAAAAAAAGATGGTATATTTTGAAGCTTCTGTCGGTGGAGTTATCCCTGTTATCCAAGGTTTAAATGAAGGTCTTGCAGGTAATGAAATTAAAAAAATTACAGGGATTTTAAATGGTACTACTAACTTTATTTTGAGCAAAATGACTAACGAAGCAATGTCATACGATGATGCTTTAAAAGATGCTCAAAAATCCGGTTTTGCAGAAGCAAATCCGACATCCGATGTAAAAGGTTTGGATACAGCTAACAAACTTGCAATTTTGTCTTCTATTGCTTGGGGGAGTTGGATAAAAGTTAGTGATATAAGAGTAAAAGGTATTGATCAATTAGATATTGAAGATGTAAAAATAACAAGTGATTTCGGATATGTATTCAAACTTATTGGTTCTGCTATAAAAACAGACAAAGGGATTGATCTTTGGGTAGAACCTTGTTTAATTGACCATCATCATTTTTTTGCTAATGTACATAATGAATATAATGCTGTTATGATTACAGGCGATGCTTGTGATGATGTTGTTTTTTATGGCAAAGGAGCAGGACAACTGCCTGCTGCCGCAGCTGTTGTTTCTGATATTATAGATTTATCAAAATTTGTTTCAAATGGAATTGCAGGACAAGTTCAGAATGTTATATATTCAAAAAATAAAAGTATTAAATTTTTATCGCACGGACAAAGTAAAAGCGATTATTATTTAAGATTTACTGTTGTTGATAAACCTGGTGTACTTTCAAAAATATCAGGTATTTTAGGAAGTTATGGTGTATCAATTGCAAGTTTATATCAAAACGATAGAAATAGAGATAAAAAGGTTTCTATTATTATCACAACTCATAGAGCTCTCAGCGAACAAATTGAAAATGCTTTAAAAGAAATTGATAAACTTTCCATAACAAAAGCAAAGACTGTTAAAGTAAGAATAGAAGATTAAATAACAACATAATCACAAGATAGTAAGAAAGATATTATCATAAATATTTAAAAACTTGTATTTTTAAATTATCGGAGTTGTTTATGGGTGCATTTTTCACAATATTTTTATCAGTTTTTATAGCAGAGCTTGGAGACAAAACACAAATTGCAACTTTGTTATTCGCAACCGATTCAAAATTATCTCCCTTTATGGTGTTTTTAGCAGCAGCAGGGGCATTATTACTATCTTCTATAATAGCAGTATTGGCAGGAACTTTTGCTAAAACTTATCTAAGCCATATCCCTTTAAAATTAATCAGCGGTTTTGTTTTTGTTTTAATAGGTGTATGGACTATTTATAGTTATTATAAATAATTGGAGTGTTTATGAAAAAATTGATTTGTTGTTGTGCAATATTATTATGTTTTGTAATATCCTCTTATGCAGAAACAATTATTTTAAATGACGGCACTACTTATACCGGCAATATTCCTCACCAAGATGATCAGGTTGTTTATATAATTCAAAAAGAAGATTTAATTAAGATACCAACTAAAGATATTAAAGAAATAAAGAAAGACGAAGAGCCTAAAAAAAAACTGGATTTTTTAGATATTGATAATGATGGTCCGATAGTAGAGAATTCAAATGAGTTTTTAATCAAGTTCGGATATGATTTTTATGGGAAATATAAACACAAAGGACATACAACTTCCGAAGATTCTCCTAAAGGACTAAATTTTAGCGCAGAATATTACCATTATTTACAGAATGTGTTCGGTCTTGGTGCCGGTATAACTTTACAAAATTCAAGAGATATTGGTGATACTCCAGGAAGTTTTTATTTCTTACCAATATATTTGTCTGCAAAGTTAAGATCTAACCCAACTGACCCTTATAAATATGGATATGTTATAGGGCAACTCGGATATAATTTTTTTATGCCGGATTCCGAATATGACGATTACACAGACAAAACACAGGGCGGGCTATACTATGCATTAGGTCTAGGCATTGTATATAATAATGTTGTCTTTGAATTATTATCTTCAACAAACACAGGCAGAAGCAGCATTGAATCAACAAATGCAGAAATAGATATAGAATATTTAAAATATACTTTTTCTGTCGGCTATATTTTTTAATGAGTATTTAATGTATAATAATATATATATTTAAGTGGTAATTTAATTAAAATGAATATTAAAAATTTTGCTATTTTATCTATAATACTGTTGTTTTCATCAAGTATTTTTGCAAAAGACAAAAGTGTTGTACTGTTTTTTGAATCACTTGATGGTATTTCTCCAAAAGTTTTACAAAAAATATCTTCATCAGATAATTTTTGTTTTTCCGTAAATATAAATAGTAACTCATTGATTCCGGAAAATATCCAAAATCTAATCATATCAAATAAAATAGAACCAACTTTAATGCTTAATCCTGAACCTTATTTCCCTCTTATTTCATCTGAAATATCGATATCATCTAAATCATTTGACAGAACTTCTGATTTAAAAAATCTTTTAAAAACATATAAAAAAACTTCTAGATTAGCATTCGACAAAAAAAACTATGGATTATTTTTAAAAGATGCAATTATAAACGAAGATACTCTGAAAGCTTTCTATAAAAATAATATTTTATGGACAACAGCTGAACTTGAAGATAATTTACAAAAAGGAATTTTTATAAAAAATAAACTTGCAATATTTGTCACTTATACAGATTTTCCAAAAGATAAAAACCAAATATCTCAATGGTTTTCTCAAAAAGATGAAGAATTTATACCTGTGTTATTAACAAAAGACTATATTAAAAATGATGATTTTATGCTTTATCTGATAACCTTTTTTAATAAGAGTAAAACCTTGGAAACAGAATTACCTCTAACTGTTTCCTATACAGTTGCTAAAGATTATGACAGGTACATCAATGGTGACAATATAAAACTAAAAACTTTAGAAAACATCCCTCAAGATATTTTTATAAAACTTGTAAACGCATCAAATGAAGTTAATAGCAACGATAATTTAATTTTCGGAAAATCTGATTTATATCCAACTTTGTATGATGAATTAACAAATATGTACAGTTACAATGTCATCAGTAAAATTCTTAACAATGATTTATATGCTAATAAAATATTTGATATTTCTTATTCAAATATTTTTAAACTTGCCGGTAAAGAAAAACCTACATTTGAAGAATCAACAAAAATAGAGACGATTGAACCAACCGAACAAACTGACATGCTAGATATTTGTTCATTTATAAAAGACGGGAATACTTATACAATAAATAATAATGGCATTATAAAAACATTTTCTTTTAAGGAAAATGAAAATCCTGTATTGTTTTCGATTAATGCAGATTTTTCACAATTAGATTATATTGATATTTATATAGATATGAACGGAATTGCTTATACCGGTTGTCAAAATATGTTAAAAGGGATTGAGGGATTTTTTATCCCGGAAAATTGTTGGGAATATGCAATAAGAGTTACACCTGTAAATATAAAAATTTATAGATTTTCTGCAAATGTAGTTAATCTGCTAAAAACAATTGATAATAATAAAGATAGTATTGCTATACCAACAAGTATTTTAAGAGGCAACCCAATTAATTGGTCTTACCAAATAGTTGCAGCTAAAGACGGTAATATTATTGATTTTCTTGAAACTTCAAAAAACAAAGTAAAAGTTTTAAACACAACACCTTTACAACTACAAATGTTTAAATATATCCAATAATACAATGTCTTTGTTAATCAGAACGAAGAGCTTCTATTGGAGATAATTCTGATGCTTTTTTCGCCGGCCATAACCCAAATATTATTCCAACACCTGCTGAAAATGAAACTGACAATATAACTGAAAAAGTTGATACAAACGCTGCCCACCCTGCAAATTTTGAGACAGCTAAAGAAATAAGAACTCCAAGACTAACACCAAGTATTCCGCCAAGCAGTGACAAAACTGAAGACTCTATCAAAAATTGTAATAACACAGCAACTTTTGTTGCTCCTATAGCTTTCCTTAAACCAATTTCTCTGGTTCTTTCAGTAACACTGACAAGCATTATATTCATAATACCAATACCACCAACTATCAGAGAAATACCTGCAACTGCACCTAACAACATTGACATTGTTTTTGTTGTAGAAGAAAGCATTTGTATCATATCTGACATATTCCTTATTCTAAAAGAATCTGCCTGGTCTGATCCTAATTTATTTCTGGCTAACATCGTAGATAACAAATATGCTTCTGTTTCATCAATTTTGCCATCCTGCACTTCTACAGATACCGATGACACATATTTTGTGCCAAGCAACCTTTTCATTGCTGTATTTAAAGGGACAATTATTTTATCGTCGCCATCTCTAGGTCCTTGTGCACCTTTTACAGGCAATATCCCAACAATTCTAAACTGTTTTCTATCAATTTTTATATATTTACCAATAGGATTTTCATTGCCAAAAATATTTTTTACAACTGTTGTCCCAATTACACAAACTTTTGCAGATGAATCATTTTCACTTTTTGTAAAAAATCTACCATATTGAGGAACTGAACTTTGCATATATTGATATGCTATAGTTACTCCAGTAATAGTTGTATTTGTATTTTTGTTACCATAAACTACCTGAGCAGAACCACTAACATTAGGATCTATGTTTTTTATAAGTTTTGTATTTGTAGCCAAAGCTTCAACATCATCTAAAGTTATTCTTCTTACTACGCTGCCGGCAACTCCGGCTAAAGAAATTCTACCCGGCATAAGATATAAAAGATTTGTTCCCATTGATGTAATTTGTTTTTCTAAAGATTTTTGAGCACCATTACCCAGAGCTAACATTGATATAATTGAAGCTACACCTATAATAATACCAAGCATTGTTAAAATTGAACGTGTTTTATTTGACAAAATTGCTCTTATTGCTGAAAAGAAGTTTTCTGAAAATTCCGCTAAGCTGAGATGTGCCTCATCTTTTTTTATTTTTAAAGGTTTTGATACAAATTCCTGAGTCTCTTCTTTTTTTGTATCTGATATAACTTGTCCGTCTTTTATTGTTATTACCCTGTTTGCCCATTGAGCTATATCAGGTTCATGTGTTACCAAAATAACACTAATACCTTTTTTATTCAAATCTGTTAATATCTGCATTATTTCATTTGACTGTGCAGAAGCAAGATTCCCTGTTGGTTCATCCGCAAAAATAATTTTAGGATCATTAACTAACGACCTTGCAATTGCTACCCTTTGCTGTTGTCCGCCGGACAATTGATTAGGTTTATGATCTGTTCTGTCTTCAAGACCGACATCTTCTAAAAGTTTTTTTGCTCTTTCTATACGATTTTTCCCGCCTGAATAAATAAGAGGCAATGCAACATTATCGCAAGCTGTCATTTTGTTTAATAAATTGTATTGTTGGAATACAAAACCTATAATTTTAGACCTTAAAAAAGCTGTTTGGTTATCATCAAATTTTAAAACATTTTGCCCATATATTTCATACACACCATCAGTTGGTCTGTCTAAAAGTCCAAGTATATGCATCAATGTACTTTTCCCGGAACCGGAAGGACCCATAATAGCGACGAATTCTCCTTCTTCTATTGTGAGGTTTATTCCTTTTAAAATTTCTAATTTAGTATCACTGACTTCATAAACCTTTGTTATATTTTTAATTGATATTAACGGCTTGTTTTCTTTTGGCATTTATTTTCCAATTAGTTTTTTTATTTTTTGGTTTTTGTAGTTTCCGAACCCGCTAAAATTTCACTATTACTCTTTCTCTTTTGTGGTGTCATCTGGAGAAACCCTTTAGTACTTTCTGTTGTGTTTTCTAATTGATATTTATCTGCTTTAACTAAGATAGTATCTCCGTCATTCAACCCGGAAACAACTTCTACATTATCTCCGTCAACAATACCGGTAACTATCTCTTTTGTGTTTTGGATAAGATTATCACCAACTAATACATAAGATTTACCTTCTTGTGTTTCGTTGACACTATTCCAAGGTATAACAACAACATTTTTTTTATCTTTTACAGTTATTTCTATATTTGCTGTCATTAATGATTTAAAAAATTTTGGAGTTTCATCCGGTCTGATTTTTACATAATATGTGATAACATTACTAACATTCTGCCCTTCTTCCAAAATTTGGAATACATTTCCGCCAACAGAAATATCCTTATATGCATCTAAGCTAATTACAGCTCTCTGCCCTACTTTAACTTTGCCTATATCAGCTTCATCAACACTAGCTTCAACTATTAATTCATCTGCTAAAGCAAACAACACATCACTTGTAGCTATTGTTTGACCTTCAACAACATTTCGTAAAATAATTTTACCATTCATTGGAGATATAACAGGTGTTGGTTTATATGTACTTTCCCAGTCAGATAAATTCTCTTTCTCATTTGCTCTAACTGCATCTAAAATAGCAACTCTGTCGGATGAACTTAAATAAGCTAAAATTTGTCCTTTGCGGACTTTATCACCTTCATTAACTAACAATGTATCTACTCTGCCTGCAACACTTGGCTTAATTTCAACTCTGTTTAATGCCGAAACTTCTCCGGTTGTATTAATTATTTCTTTTACATCAGATAATACAACTGTTACCGGCATATATGATGCCTGTACTAATTTTTCTTTTTTAATAAACAATTTATATACAACAAAACACAGTATCACTATAATTAAAGCAATTATTATCTTTCTTTTCATTTGATTTCTCCATTTGTATTACCAAGCATTTTATCTCTTTTAGCTAAAGCAATATTATAATTATGCAAAGCTGATAAATGTGATATTTGATTGTTTACTAATTCCTGTTCTATATCTTGCCATGTTTGAAATTCCATAGTTCCTGCAAGATATTTTATATTAGCTTCTTTTTGTCTTTGAATTGATGCCTCTAAAAACATCTGATATGTTGTAACATTATCTTTGGTTCTTTCTATTGTCATTTGAACATCTTGTAAACTTGTTTTTGTGGTCAAGATTGTTTTTTTATATTCCTGCTGACTTTGTTCAAGTGCAGCTTTTGAAGAATTAATTGTATTTTTAACACTGGTTATCCCGCCTGAAAATAAAGGATAATTTAATGACACTCCTAAACTCCATGATTTGCTATCTGATGGAGGAATTGGCCCTTGTGCATCTGATAAACCTACAGAAGCAGAAGCTGACAAATTAGGATATAAATCTCCTTTTGAATATGACACTTTATATTCTGCTATTTTTACATTAGAAGCCGAAATAATAACATCCGGAACTTCCAAAGCTTTTGAATCTATATCAAATTCTGTTTTATCTTCTATTAAAGTTAACTCTCCGTTAACAGTAAAATCTTGATTTATATCTACACCTAATACTTGAGCCAAAGTTCTTCTCGCTAAATTTAAATCTCTTTTGGCATTTAAAACATCAGTGTATGCTGAATGTTTTTGTGCCTGAGCTCTTAACATATTGCCTTTACTTTCTTTTCCGCCTTCATACTGCAACCTGACAATATCTGAACTTTGAGTTCTTAAAGTATATATGTTTTCTAAAAGAGTTATGTTTTCTTGTGCATAACACATTTGTAAAAAAGCATCTTTAATAGAATAATAAACTTCTGCACAAGATTGTGTTAACTGGGCAACAGTTTTATCTATACCGGCTTTTTTGCTTTTCAGTTCACTGATATCTTTAAAATTGTACAGAGTTTGAGAAGCATTCAAACTTAAATCCCAATTGTCTTCCGTAACATCACTGCCTTTTCTGTTAAAACCATATTTTAAATCAGCGGAAGGATAATAATTATTCCAAGAAATATAATAATCATATTCAGCAATGGCTAAATTGTTCTTTGCAACTATAAGATCTTGATTATATTTATTTGCCATATCAATACATTGCTGCCAAGTCAAAATTTTTGTATCCTGTGCAAACAACAAATTTGTAAAAAACATCAAGGTAATTAATAGATATATTTTTCTCATAATGATTAGTTAGACAACACTCCTATCTAAAATGTTACACAATCGTATAATTATTTTATTTAAATATATTTCCAAGAGATTTTCCTAATTTTTTACCTACATCTTCTATAGTTCCTTTGGGACTGTTTAATATATCTGTAGCTGTTCCAATTAAATCAAATGAAGTTTTAGGATTATCAACTGTTCCTGAAACTTTCATAGCTGCATATAAACCTGTATTAACTTTCATACTTATGTTGCCTGACTTAAAATCAATGATACCTGATGTGGCAATTGTAGTAAGAGGCATTTTTATAGAAACTTGCTGAGTTTTCATTAAACCATTTGTAAACAATAAATTGCAGTTCATATTATCATATATTATTCCTTTTTCTTTATTGTTAACATTGTTACTGTTTAATATATTGTTATTTAAAACATTAAATATCATAAGAAATACTTTCGCAAATTTATTTTTTGAAAGTTTATTAACATTTGTAATTTTACCGCTTGCAATAGTCAAATTTAATGTCCCGTTTGTTTTATCCATTTTATCAGATACGGATTGCAACGATGTATTTAAAACAGCCTGTTTACTTATAAGATATGGTATATTGATTTCATTGATAACTATATCCGTAGTAATATTTATATTTGATTTTTTGTCGTTTGATATCGATTCATTTTTTTTATTTTCTTCTTTTTGGGCATTAGTTTGTGAAGATTCTTTTATTATTAATTTATCCATTCTTAATTTAATATTTAAATTGTCATCCGTATATGATGCATTTGCCATAAAATTACCTGTGTTAAAAACACCTTTCATCTGTTCAACGACAATATCATTTTTGGATTGAGCAATAACTTTCAAATTTAATCCCGATATATCAACAAAAGGCGAATAGACAAAAGCTACATTCGTACAATTTAAAGTTCCACTAAAATTACTGTCAGATATTGTCGCTTGCGATTTTACCCTTCCTTTTAAATTGTATGTCGTAATATTTTTAGCCAATTGATCTAATAACAAGTCAACATCAAGATGCAATTTATATATAAAATTCTTTTGGCTCCAATCAATATTGCCGGATGTAGTAATCGATGATTCCGGTAATTTAATGTCAAGTTTTGCAATATTTGCTGATTTATTCTTAAAATCAAAAGCGGTTTCTGCAACTAAATCTAAAGTCGGCATGATAAACTCTATTTTACTTTGATAGAAATTATTAATTGTATTATTTGAAAGGTTTTTTGATTGTAAATTAAGATTTATTTTTGATACTGCAGATTTTATTAATTGTCCGCTTAAAGATAATACCGCATCATTATAATTTGCATTTAATGATGTGATTTTTATATTAAGATTATCTATATCAAAAAATTTGAAATCTGCTCTTAACAATGGTTTTTTATTTTCAGCTTTTATATGTGTTTTGGCATTAAGATTTGCTATATTGCCATATGATTGATTTGATGAAAAAACATCTTCAAAATCTATACTGCCATCAAATAAATTTTGTGTTATTTTAGCTTTAGATTTAAATCTTCCTTTTAAGTTGTATTCCGGTATAACTTCAGATAAATTATCTAATAAAATATCAATATCTGATTTTAAATCATACGAAATATCTTTTTTACTCCAATCAATATTACCGGATATATTTGCTGAAGATTGTGGTAAAACTAAACTTAAATTATCAATTACTGCTGTTTTACTTGAAATATTTATTGTAGCCTGTGATTTTAAATCAAGTGATTTTATATTATATTTAATACCGGTAAAAAAATCACTAAATGTTGTTTCATCAATATTTTTCATTGATATATTACAATCAATTTTTGGCATATTAAGGTTTTCGACTTTACCGCTTATAATAATATCTGAATTATTATATTTTGTTTGTAACGATAAAATGTTTAGGAACAATTTATCTTGATCAAAATCATTTAAATTTGTTTGAAAGTTAATATTTATTGGCAGGTAAACATCTATTGTATCTTGTTTATATTTAATATTAAATGAACTTTTACATAAAAACAAATTTGTAAAAGAAAATCCTTTCAAATCTATATTGAAATCACTGATTTCTGTATTTAATTTAATTTTTTTATCATTAAATTTTACAGTAGAATTTTTTACATACAAATCATTTATATTAAGTAACATATTACTGCTATCATCTTCTGATGTTCTTTGCTCTTCTTGTGATTTTTTAGAATCTATAATATCATTAAAATTGAATTTTCCTTCTTCATCTCTTTTGATTTCAACATACATATTATCTATACCTAAAGTGTCTATTGTTATTTCTTTATGTAACAATGGAAGCACATTTATTTTTACAATGAGTTGTTTTGCTTTAATAAATGTACCGTCTGCAAAAGTTGATTTTTCTGACATAGCAAAGTTTTCTAAATTAAAACCTATCAGATTAAAAGATAGTTTATCAAATGTAACTTCTCGGTTTAATTCAGTATGTGCATAGTCAATAATATACGACTTTATTTTTTCTTGGGTTAAGAATATTTTAAAAGCAATAAATACCGCAATTGCAAATAAACAAAAAATAATAATCAACCAAAATAATATTTTTTTCATACCATTTACCTATTTTAATACTCTTAAATTTTAATATTAGTACTATTTTGTATTATACATTATTTGCGATTTGTTTTTTGATACATGAATTGCATTTTCAAGTTTTTATTTAAACTTTGCTAAAAATTATATAATATATCTTTATGAAAACTACTATATTAAATAAAACAAAAATATTCTTTCAAGACATTTCCAGAAGCGAAATAATTCTACAAGCTATATTTGTAGGTGTAATAGCTGCATTATTAATAGTACTGTTCAACTTAACTATAACTAAAATATTTGCACTAACACAAGGTTTTATTTCTCACTTTACTTTCATTGAAAAGCTTTTTATTTTCCCAATTATGACATCTGTTGCCGGATTAATAGCAGGCTTGTTGGTATTCAAGATTGCACCTGAAACAAAGGGAAGCGGAATCCCTTTTGTCAAATTAACTCTTGCCAGATTAGGAAAAAGAACCAGAATCAGAAGCATTATTGTTAAGTTTTTTGGTGGTGCTATAGGAATTGGAACCGGTCTCTCTTTAGGGAGAGAAGGTCCAAGCGTGCAAATTGGTGCAGGTGTAGGAGCTTTTGTTGCAAAAATATTTAAGATGAAAGGAACCAGCCAGCATAATCTTATTGCCAGCGGAGCTGCTTCTGCTCTTGGAGCAACTTTCAATGCCCCTATTTCTGCAACAATATTTGCCTTAGAAGAACTAACTCAAAAATTCTCTGCAGCTACATTGTTCTCGGTATTAGTAGCAACTGTAAGCGCAGTAAGTGTTTCCAGATATTTTTTAGGTGAAAATCCATCTTTTTTAGTCCCATTATCCAGCACATCTGTACACATATCTCCGGAAAGTTTTGTTATCTTTATAGCACTTGGAATAGCAGCAGGTATATTAGGTGTTTTATTTGCTAAAACTATATTTTTTGATCTTAAAATGTATGATAAAATGCAAAAAATCCCTAATTGGGCAAAACCGGCAATTGCCGGTTTTATAATAGGAGTCTTAGGTTTATTTTTACCATATATTTTAGGTGGAGGAAACTTAACTATAGATCAATTATTACAACATAAGTTTACTATAGGATGGATTGCTTTAATTTTTGTAGGGAAATTTTTTGTTACTCCGTTATGTTTTTCATCCGGATCAGTAGGGGGAATATTTTTGCCGGTATTAATGTTAGGATCTTTCTTGGGATATGCCATAGGAATGATATCAAATTATTTTGGCATTGAGGTTAATTTAATAACAATTTCTATTGTAGGTATGGGAACTTTTCTTGCGGCAGTTGCAAGAACACCAATAACTGCTGTTGTAATGGTTTTTGAAATGACCGGTGATTATCATAATATTTTACCTGTAATGTTTAGTGTTGCCATTGCTGATTTAGTTGCAGAAAAACTGAATCATGCCCCTATATATTCAACTTTAATTCTAAAACAAGATACCCCATCAAAAGAGAAAACAATTTTAACTAAAATTATGGTTACTGATGCTATGGATACAAGCATAACAAAAATTGGGTTAGATACAAAAATAAAAGATGTAATAAACTTAATTAAAGAAGAATATTATGATGTCCTCCCTATTATGGACAAAAAAGGCAATTTAGTTGGAACAATAAGTAAAGATGATTTAGAAGATTATACATTACGAGAAAGCAATCCTAATGCAAATATTGAAACTATTATGAATCCTGAACCTATTTATATAAATCAAGAAGATGATTTATATAAAGCATTATTTATTTTACATTCAAATGGTATTAAAGATATTATTGTCATAAGCAGAAACAAACAAATAAAAGGTGTTCTATCCAGAAAACAAATAATGCAAAAACTCCGTTATTCTAATCTGACAAAATAATATTTAAATAAAAATCATCAGTGGTAACTTTTTATTTTTTTGAAGTTAATTTTTGAATATCTTTGAATACTTTTAATAGTTGGTCTTGCTTATTATCCGGAAATTCTGATACCAGATATTCTAATGGTTTTGAAACAGAAGTTTTATAACTAGATTTTTTCTTGATTTCTTTATTGATTAAAGAATCACAAGATACATTAAGTGCTTTTGCTATCTTAATAAAGGTATCAAGACTTGGTTTTGTTACACCTCTTTCAATACTCCCGACAAATTTTGTACCTATATGAGCTTTAGTAGCAAGTTCTTCCTGAGTTAAAGAAAGTCTTTGCCTTTCTTCTTTTATTCTTTTACCTATAAGAGTATATATATTTTCAGTCATAAAACACCCCCAAAACACATATGTTCATTTTCACATTTTTTGACACACTTGCACACTATTCATATGGTGCCACATAATACCATCCATAAGTTGACATAACGTCCTTATTCATATATAATCCAAATATATATTAAATCAATACTTAAAGAAAAAATGGCAAAAATATCAATAATTATCCCGGTTTATAATTCTGAGAAATATTTAAGACAGTGTCTGGATAGTATTACTTATCAAACATTTAAAGATTTTGAATGTATATGCGTGAATGATGAATCAACTGATTCTTCTCTGACAATTTTGAAAGAATATGCACAAGAAGACAAAAGATTTAAAATCATTTCTCAAAAGAACAAAGGTGTATCTGCAGCAAGAAACACCGGTTTAAATAATGTTTTTTCCCAATATTTAACATTTATAGATTCTGATGATTGGATTACAAATGATTATCTTGAAAAATTGTATACAACTATTATCTTAAATAATGCAGATATCGTTGTTACTCATCATATTATTTATCACCATACAGATAATATATTTGAAAAAGAATCTAATATTAAAAAAATAAATAATTTATATCAGAAAATACTGTCCGAAAAGAATAAAACAATAAAAGATATTTTTAAAATTGCAGATATTTCAAGATCTGTATGGGGAAAGTTATATAAAATCGATATTATAAAAAACAATAGAATTTCTTTTTTTGAAAATGTTTACAGTGAAGAAGATTTTTCTTTCAATATATTGGTTAACTTATATATGAAGAATGTCATTCTTATTGATGATGAATTATATGTATACAGGAAACAAATTCCAAGTCTGACAAGCAATAATGAACAACTCAGAATTGAAAGTCTTAACTCTTTTATTATGTTAACAAAAGAATTAGAAAAAAGAAATTTTACCAATAAGACAATAAATAAATTATGTATTAATGGATTTTTACATCTTATCGGTAAAATTTCTAAAAATGTTTCAAAAAACGAACAACAAAAATTGTTAAAGTTGATAATTGAACACTTTTTATACTTAAAAAATATATCAATCAATATTAGTATTCTTTATAAATTAAAATTACAATTTAGTTTATTTATTGTCAAAACTTTCCAAATTAAAAGTTTTAATTTTTTCAGACTTCTGAAAAATATAATCTAAAATTGTTGTTGTTTCAGTCAAAAACTTTAACATTTTGATATATTATTTGCAGACTAGCAAGATTTTATGTGAAATGAAATAACTCATCATCGCAGTGTACATTTCCTGTAAGGAGTACATAAGATGATGAGTTGTAAAATTGCAGCTAAAATATTGCGGTCAGTATTGCGAAAGGATTTCTTTCATATCCCCAACAGCCTTCTCCAACCCATCAAACAAAGCCTGAGCAAGAATTGCAAAACCGATATTCAATTCGTTAAGATTTTTCATCTCACAAATTTTTGAAACATTTTTATAATCAAGACCATGACCTGCATTAAATATAAGTTTTCTTTCGGTTGCTGCTATAGAAGCTTGTTTAATTCTTTCAAGTTCAGAATTTACATCCGGAGAATTTATTTTAAACAACTGTGCATATTTACCTGTATGTATTTCTACGGCATCTGCTTTAATATCTGCACAAGCTTCAATTTGTTTGATTTCCGGGTCAATAAACATACTGACAATAATACCTGTATCTCTTAATTTTTTGACAATTTCAGACAAACGTTTTTTTTGAGAAAAAACATCTAATCCGCCTTCAGTTGTAACTTCTTGTCTTTTTTCAGGGACTATACAAACAGAATAAGGCTGCACCTTCAGAGCAATTTGCACAATTTCATCACAAGCTGCCATTTCAAAATTGAGTCTTGTTCTTAAAGATTCTTTTATCTCAAAAATATCTCTATCTTGAATATGTCTTCTATCTTCTCTTAAATGAGTAGTAATAGAATCTGCACCTGCTTTTTCGCAGACAGATGCTGCTTTTAATGGACTGGGAAAATCTTCCATTCTTGCTTGTCTAAGTGTTGCTATATGGTCAATGTTTACTCCAAGTTTTATCATCGTATTCCCTTTATTTTATTATTTCTGTTATGCTGTTAAAATTACTAGTTTTTTAACAATTTTATATTTTATCTATTTGTGAAATATTTTCTGATATAAAAGTTTAAAGTTTGCTTATTTCTTGTTTTGCAATATTTATAATATCTTGTGCTAATTTTTTAATTTCTGTTTTATCCTGACCCTCAATCATAACTCTAAGTAGATTTTCTGTTCCGGAATATCTGACTAATACCCTGCCATTATCTGCTAATTTTAACTCTATATTTTTTATAAGTTTTGATGTTTCAGGTAAATCTTTTATTGGAACTTTTTTAACGACCTTTTCATTGATTAATATCTGAGGATATTTTTTTATCCAACTACACAAATCTGATAATTTATTATTACCTGATCCTGCTACTAAAATATTTAACAACTGCAATGCACTGATTATCCCGTCACCGGTATCTAACAGATTTTTAAATATTATATGCCCAGATTGTTCTCCGCCTAATATTGCCTTATGTTTTTTTAAATCTTCATACACATATCTGTCACCAACTTTACTTACAACTGTATTAATCCCCGCTTCTTTCATGGCTTTAAGTAATCCTAAATTTGCCATAACAGTTATAACTAAAGTATTATTTTTTAATTTATTATTTCCCTTTAAATGTTTTGCTACTACTGCCAAGAAATAATCTCCATCTCTGACAACACCTTTATCGTCAACTGCAATTACTCTGTCAGCATCACCATCAAAAGCAAAACCACAAAAAGCATTTTCTTTTTTTACAATTCCCGAAACAACTTCCGGATGTAAAGCTCCGCAATTCAAATTAATATTTTTACCAGTCGGCTTGTTATTTATTACAACGACTGTTGCCTTTAATTTTTTTAATACATCTTGAGCAATCTTATATGATGCTCCATTTGCACAATCAATAATTATTTTTTTGTTTTTTAAAGAATTTTTTGGCAGTAAAGATATCAAAAAATTCTGATACTGTTTTATAAGTGATTTTCCGGATTGATTTTTAATTTTATTTTTTAATACTATTTCTTTTTTGTCATTTATATATTTGACTAATTCTTTTTCTAATTTAGTTTCTATTGCATCTGCCAATTTCATTCCTTTAGAATTAAAAAACTTGATACCGTTATCATGATACGGATTATGAGACGCAGAAATAACAATACCTGCCTGATAATTATTATGTTTTAACAAATAGGCAACTGCCGGAGTAGGGACAACTCCTAAATCAATAACTTTAACACCTGCCTCATTTATGCCTCTTTGTAATGCTTTAAGTATCCTATTACCTGATTCTCTTGTATCTCGTCCTATTAAAATACCGTTACCATTTTTAGCAATATTTTTTGCTAAGACATATCCTATAAGTGAAACTGTCTTATTATCAAATGGGAATTCATTTGAATTGCCTCTAATACCATCTGTCCCAAAAAAATCCATATATGTATCCTTATTGAAGTATCATCCTGACTATGTTGTATTATACATAATTTAGAAAAAAATATGGGCATATTTTACAAAAAAATAAAAAAAACTCCACAAAAATTAATTGTGGAGTTTTTTTATTTTTAATTATAATTATAAATATTACTTAGCTTCTGCTTCTTTTTGTAATTTTTCAAATGATGCCATATCTGCTGTTGCTGCTGCAGTATTTCCCATTTCTGTATATAAACCAGATCTCCATTCATAGTAAACATCTCTTTGTTCTAACTCTATAGCTTTTGAAAAATCTGCTAATGCACCTTCTTTATCGCCTAACAAAACTTTTGCTCTTCCTCTGTCTGCATATACCCAAGCTGCTTCTTTACTTTCTAATGATTTTGTAAATGCAGCTACTGCTTTTGCATAATCTTTTTCTGTCTCTAATGCATTTTTACCTTCTGCAGCACTTTGATCAGCAACATTATCTGTAGTATCTCCAATTACATCCATTGATTCAGTTGATTCTGATGATTCCATTTGATCATTTTCGTCTACTTTGTTTTCCTTATTACAACCTACAACAAAAACTGTACAACATAACAACACAAACAAAAGCTTTTTCATTTTTTTCTCCTGTTCAAATATAAATCATACCACAAACAAAAGAAACTTATCTTTCTTATTTATTAAGTTCTTTTGCTTTTTGCATAGCTGCATCTGCTCCTGCTTTATCGCCAATTTCTCTTTTCATTTCAGCTATTTTTTCATATTTCCAAGCTTCTTCATCCATTAATGATTTTTCATAATCTGCAATTGCGCCTTGCTTATCGTTTAATCTCCATCTTGTTTCTGCTCTTTCAACATAAACCCACGATACAGCATTTCCTAAAGATATTGCTTTATTAAAATCAGCCAAAGCACCTTCTAAATCACCTATCTTGCTTTTTGCAACTCCTCTTTTCCCATATGTCCAACTATTTTCTTTAACTTCTAATATCTTTGTATAATCATTAATTGCTTCCGGATAACTTCCTTTATCTGTTTTTAAATCTGCTTTATATCCCATAACAAAAACTGTTCTTTCCTCTTGCGGGAGAGATTTTATATCAAGATCTTTTCCGATATCTTTCTGAATAGTATTTATATCCATCCTATCTATTTCTTCTGCAACAGCATTGTTAGCAGCAGAATTATCAACAACAGTTTTATCCTCTTCTACATTCGTAGTAGCAAAGTTTTCATCTTGAGCATTTTCATTTTGTTGTTTTTTATTACAGCCAATAACAAAAACTGTACAACAGAATAACACAAACAAAATTTTCTTCATTATTATACCCCTTGAAAATTAATTTGTTTCTGTACTTACTGCAACATCAGCTGCTACTGTGTCTGTTGATGCT
>JAQVBD010000026.1 GCA_028690485.1 Endomicrobiaceae bacterium | reverse complement strand
TTTCAGAATATGATTCTTTTTTTATTAGTAATAGCATTAGTAATATTATCTTTTATTGCAAACTATTTTCATAAATATTCATTAATATTTATAATTATTTCTGCAATTATTGTTTTGTCTTGTTATTTTTTTATAGCTAGGTATATTCACACACCTGATTCATTTATCCCAGCAAAACAGATTCAAATATATCCTTTACTTGGGAATTACTATAACCTCTTGACAGAATCATTTAAACAAGGAAATATGTATATTGTAGATGATACAGAATTACAATTTTTAAAAGATCCTAATATCTATAAAACTTTCCCATATTATGTTAATAAAAACAGTAATTTAATTATATTACAAGATTTGAGTTATTATAATAATAAACTATATATATATTTTGGTTTAACACCATTATTATTATTTTATTTACCATTTAACTTTGTTACTAATTTATTTTTATCAGATAATATAGTTGTATTAATTTCATCGTCTTATATTTTTATAATATCGTTATTTATCATAAAAAATATTTCAAAAAAAATTACAAAAACTAAAATCCCTATATTTATTAAATTTTTAACTATTATATTAGTTGGTTTTTGTAATTATAGTCTATTTTTATTGATACGACCTCATACATATGAAGTTGCAATATCATTAGCTGGTTCTCTTTTATTATCTAGTATATTTTTATTTAATAAATATAATAGCAAAAAACAAACACCATTATTGTTTTTAATTGGGCTACTACTTAGTCTATCTGTTGGTTGCCGACCTCAATATATTTTATTTATTCCATTATTTATTGCTGCAATAATATATATAGATTCTCATAATAAAATCAATACAAAAAATATAGTACTTAATAATTTTATTTTTTTAATCCCTTGTCTTTGTTATGGAGTAATTTTAGGAATATATAATATTTTAAGATTTAATTCTTTTTTTGAGTTTGGTTTCAGATATCAATTAAATTCTAGTAAATTATCTACATGGAGTTTTAATTTTCAAGATTTATTTATAGGGCTTAAATACTATTTATTTCAGTACCCAATACTTAGTTCAAATTTCCCAATATTTTCTTTAGCTATTCCAACAGGACATAGCACTGGGAATGAACTTATTGTTGGAATATTTTATATTTTCCCGATGCTTTTACTTTTATTCTTTTTACCGCAAATAATAAACTATTGTTTGAAAATAAAAAATAAAAATACATTTGTTTTCTTTGTTATTTCTATAATAATTATTCTATGTAATTTGTTTATTTCTTCAGTTTTTGGAATGACACAAAGATATGTTTTTGAAATTGTATATCTAGGAATTATTGTTGCAATATTAAGTTTTTATTATATATATGACAAATTAAGTAATAATTTTTACAAAAATATAGCAAATTTAACTTTTATACTATTATTTGTCTTTTCTATATATATAAATTTTTCTTTATTATTTTGCAATAATAATGCAGCTTTCTATGTTTTTAGTAATAACGCTGAAATATATAAGAAAGTATTATCATTTTTATCATAATCTAATCATACCAAATCAAATATTTTTGTCAACAATTTTATTGTTTTTGACCATTAAAGTTTTTTGTAAAAATTGCATTTTTTAGGTTTTAGTTGAATAAAACATATATTTTAAGGGATAAAGGTTCTGATGAATTTACAAACTAAAAAAAAGGTTTTCTCTTTTTAGTTTATTCAACATTGATAGTATATCTGATTTTAAGTTTACTTCTTTTTTGCAGATGGTAAAATTCAAATAAATCTTTTGGCCCAATTTTAAGTGCAGCCACCAACCTATATATTAATTCAGAATTTTCAGAAAATTGAATAACTTGAAAAGTAATTATTTGATTTTAAATTATATATTATACTTTTTTTATTTTATGTTAATGAAAAAACTATAGATTAAAAATAATCAATTCTTTTAAGTGTAGTATTATTTTTTAATGGGTGCTTCAAGACAAACTATAACTGTTATGTCAGCACAAATATCAGCAAATGAAACAACAACTACATCAGTTAAAAGAAATTTAAATATAGCTATTATGACTAAAATGCTTATGGATATTATCTCACATATTCAAATATTAATACAGAAATGAGTACAATTGAAATTCTTGATATTGTTGGCGGTATTTTTTGGTTAATAACTTTTATTGATTTAGTTTTTCCTAGAGTAAAAGCATTAAGTCAAACTAATATAACTATAAATTTACTCTCTGTGAACAAGTAAAGAATATTAATATTATATCTAAAATATCTTCATCAAAATAAATGTTAATTTTTTATTTTTATTGTTAAAAATAAAGAAACACAAGTCTTTGTTTTTGTCGTATTGTTGTCATTAAATAGACCTTAAAGTTTTCAATCCCAAGCCGTAGTGTATGCAAGTAATACAATAGACACAAAGCTTGGGATTATAAAATTGTAAACAAAACTATAAGATTGTTATATTATTTGTTTATTTATTTTCACCGCAAAGAGCCAACATTTTATCCCATTTTGCATCGACATCAGCTTGTATTGAAGCTAACAATTCTGCATTTTCAGGTTTTAACAAATGTTTGAATCTTGTTTGAAGTTTAAAGAATTCAGTTACCGGCTTCTTTTCGCCTCTTGGTTTTAATGTTAACTTATACTTACCATTTTCAACTTCATAAACCGGCCAAATACATGTATCAACAGCAAGTCTTACCATTTCCATTGAATCTTCCGGTTTACAACCCCAGCCTAATCTGCAAGGTGTCATTACATTGATAAATGTAGGACCATCTGTATTTAAAGCTTTTTGAACTTTTGTTATATAATCGTTCCAGTTTCCAATAATTGATTGAGCTGCATAAGGAACATTATGTGCAACTATTATTGCCGTAAGATCTTTTTTGAGCTGTTCTTTTCCTTGTTGAACTTTACCTACAGGCGATGTTGTTGCCGTCGCACCTTTAGGCGTTGCACTGCTTCTCTGTATACCTGTATTCATATATGCTTCGTTATTGTAACAAACATAAAGCATTCTATGTCCTCTTTCCATTGCCCCTGAAAGAGACTGAAGTCCTATATCATATGTTCCACCGTCACCACCGAATGCGATAAATCTGATAGGTTCATCTTTTATTTTGCCTTGTTTAACTAAGCTTTTATATGCAGCTTCTACACCACTACATGTTGCTGCCGAATTTTCAAATGCACTGTGAAAAAATGGAGTTTTCCATGATGTATAAGGGAATACTGAAGTTGAAACTTCCAAACAACCGGTAGCACTTACTACTACAACTGGAGTATCACCAGCTGCTATAAGTGTTTGTCTTGCAACAGAACCTGCGCCGCAACCAGCACATAGACGATGTCCGCCTGTGAGGCGTTCGGCATGTTTACTTAATTCTTTTAGATTTGCCATTTTTATATCTCCTAAAAAATCTTCTTATTTTATTCTTACATTTATATATTCTAATTGGGTTGATGCTTTCTTTATGCCTTTTGCTATAGCATCAAGTTTCATATATACTTCTTCAATGTGTTCCATTGAAATTTCTCTTCCGCCAAGACCGTAAACATAATTTTCTGACTTTGGTGCAGAAGCACAATTTGCATATAATGCTGCAACAACATCAAGATAAACCGGTGCAAAAGTCCCTGAGCAAGAATCAGCTCTGTCTAATACTGCAAAAGCTTTAACTTTTGATAAATCTTTTGCAATTTCTTCTGCCGGGAATGGTCTATAAACTCTAATTTTTATAAGACCTGCTTTAATTCCTTTTTTTCTCAATTCATCAATAACTACTTTTGTTGTACCTGCAGCTGAACCAATTGTAACAATAGCAACTTCTGCATCATCCATTTGGTATTTTTCATAAAAGCTGTATTCTCTGCCGAATTTTTTCTTAAAATCACTAGCAACATCTAAAATGATTTTTTTAGAGTCTCTCATAGCTTGTGCTAATTGAAATCTATGTTCAAAATAAAAATCTTGTAAGTCAATTGCACCTAATGTGAAAGGTCTTTTATAATCAAGCAATGCTCTTTCCGGCTTATATTCTCCTACGAATTCTTTGACATCTGCATCCGGATAAACTTCTGCAACTTCCATACAATGGGATATAATAAATCCATCTGTTGTAACCATTGTCGGAAGCTTTGAAGCTTCTGCAATTCTTACAGCCTGAATCATATTATCATATGCTTCCTGAGAATTTTCTGAATAAATTTGAATCCATCCGGCATCTCTTGCTCCCATAGTATCTGACTGATCACCATGAATATTGATAGGTGCTGAAAGAGCTCTGTTAACTTCTGCCATAACGATAGGAAGTCTTAATCCTGCTGCTATATAAAGCATTTCCCACATATAAGCCAATCCTTGTGAGGATGTTCCTGTCATTGCTCTTGCACCGGCAACTGATGCTGCTATTGTTGCTGACATTGCTGAATGTTCACTTTCAACTGCAACAAATTCAGTCGGGACTTTACCATCTGCTACAAATTGTGAAAATATCTGCACTATTTCTGTTGCAGGAGTTATAGGGTAAGCTGCAACAACATCAGGAGCAATTTGTCTCATAGCTTCTGCCATGACTTCATTACCTGTTTTAGCAACTATTTTCCCCTTAGAAAATACTGTTTTAACCATTATTATTTACCTCTTTAGATTTTCTTAAATTATTTCTTTTCTTCTTCCATTGTTATTGCTTGAATTTTGACAGGGCATTCTCTTGCACAAATTCCGCAACCTTTACAATGGTCATAATCAATACCTGTAACTACTGTTGTTTTCTTATCATCTGGAGCAATTTTTATTGATGCATCTGGGCAATAAATCCAACAAGTAAGACAATGAATACATTTATCTTTATTCCAAACTGGTCTTTGTGATCTCCAAGGACCTGTTTTAAACTCTTCTGCTGTTCCACCTTCTAACATTCCACCAGCAGGAAGTTCTGCGGCTGTTAATTTTTTATCTTCTTTCACTTGTGTCCTCCATATATATTCAAAAAACTTTTATTATGAATTTTTAACTTCGTCGTATGCTCTTTTTATTGAAGTAAGATTCCCTTCAATAACTTCCGGTTTACTACGGAATTTTACTTCAAGTTTTGATTTTGTATCATCAAGAACACCATTTATATCTAAGTTGCCAATAACTTTAACTAATGCACCTAACATAGGTGTATTTGGAATATCTTTTCCAATAGTTTCTGTAGAAATTTTGCTTGCATTTACAACAAAAACTTGTTCTTTAGCTATACCAAGTTTTTTTGCCATTTCTTCTGCTGAAAATGATGTATTTACAATAACTTTACCTTGAGTTCCTACACCTTCAGTTACATCAACTGCATCTAATAATGATGGATCCAAAATAACTACAAATTGTGGTTCTGTAATACCACAATGAATTGTTATTGGAGTGTCACTAACTCTATTGAAAGACTGAACTGGTGCACCCATTCTCTCAGGTCCATATTCAGGAAATGCCTGAATGTACTTCCCTGTTGTTAATAAAGCTTGCGCAAACAGCAATGCCGCAGTTTTTGCACCTTGTCCACCGCGCCCATGCCAACGAACTTCAATCATCTTTGCTGACATTATCTACTCCTTTGGATATATTTTAAAACACTTGTTTAATTACTGAGGGCTAAATTGTTTAAATAGCTAACATAAATATACCTGTTTAAACTTTTAGACTGCTTTTTACATTTCTCTTCTTCCTGCTATAGCTCTTGATATTGTAACTTCATCTGCATATTCAATATCGCCACCGACAGGAATACCATAACCTAACCTTGAAACTTTTATTCCAAGAGGTTTTATTAATTGTGCTAAATAAATTGCCGTAGTTTCTCCCTTCGAATCCATATCTGTGGCAAGTATAACTTCGCAAATTTTATCACTTTTTAATCTTTTTATCAACTTGTCAATTCTTATATCATCAGGTCCGATACCATCTAATGGGGATAATGCCCCACCTAATATAAAATATAGTCCGTTATAATCTTTTACCTTACTTACTGCTATTAAATCTTGAGGTGTCTCAACAACACACAAGATTTCTTTATTTTTAGAGTTGTCTGAACATATTGGGCAAGGGTCTGCTTCACTCATATTGAAACAAATAGAACAAATTTTAATTTTTTGTCTGGCTTTTTGTATAGAATCAATTAATTTATCAATTTCATAAGAAGATGATTTTAATATATGGTAGCATAACCGTTCTGCCATCTTCGGTCCAACACCAGGCAACTTTTTAATTACTTCTATCATTCTTTCAACTGACTGTGGTCTGTTCATTCTTCTATCTCTTGATTAGTATCTGTTTTAGTATCTTCTAATAATTTTTCAGTTGAACCGACTTGCTTTTTTATAGCTTTTCCGCCAAACTTTTTTGCTATATTTTCAATACGGGAAGGAATAGCAGTTTTTGCTGTTTCTTTTAAATCTTCACTAACAGCATAAACTTCTTTTTGACGATCCTCAACTTCTTCTTTTATAACAATATCTTCTTTTATAACAGAATTTTGCTCTTGTATAGGGTTTAAATCAATAATCATCTTAATAGAAATGTCCCTACCGGCTTTTCTTGTCATTAATTTTTGCAATACTTCGGTATACTCTTTTACCATATTGTATGACAATGCATCAGGCAATGATATTTGCAAAGTATTTTGACTTAATTCTTTTATATTTTTTGTTTCCAGCGGATGCGAAGTCATAGGATGTTTTTTTCTTATTTCAGCAACTGATTGTTTCCATAAATCTATCATATCATAATCAGTAGATTCTGCCATAATTACAACATTTTCGTTCGTAACGTTATCATTTATAGAAATATTATCCTTTCCATATATAGATGTTTCTTCATTACAGTCTTGTTTCAGGGAAACATTTATATTTTTACTCATTTCATCTATTTTTGACACTAACTCTTTTACATTATAGTATGGTTCTGACATTTTAAGTAAATAAAGCTCCAGCAATATTCTTGGCTGGTCATGCCATTTCATTTCTTCTAAAGCTTTTGATATAAGATTTCCCATTCTTATAAATCTGGCAATAGTAAAAAGATTTTTTTGTTTATCATATAATTTTGTATCTTCAGTTGAGATATCTGCAATCTTAGGATTTACAGAAAATATCATTAATTGTCTTAAATGATCTCTTAAATCTCTTGCGAATTGTAAGATATTGTATCCTTCTTCATAAACTTCTTTACAAGTTTTTAATAAAGCTTCTGTATTATTTGTTGCAATATTTTCAGTTGTTTGTGCTATAAGTTCTTTTGGCAAAAGACCTATTAAATTTCTTATATATTCGGCTGTAATTTTTCCTGTTGATGATGATATTGCCTGATCTAACAAGCTAAGAGCATCCCTCATTGAACCACCAGAAGAATTAATAATAATTTCTAATGCTTCATCATCAATTTCAAAATTATCTTTTTGTGCTATTTTTTTGATAGCCCCTGCAATTTCTTTTGTTGATAACAATCTAAACCTATATTTCTGACATCTTGATAATATAGTAATAGGAACTTTATGTTGTTCTGTTGTAGCTAAAATAAATATAACATGGGCAGGAGGTTCTTCTAATGTTTTAAGTAGTGCATTAAACCCTGCTGTTGATATCTGATGAACTTCATCAATAATATAAATTTTGTATTTTGATGAAGTTGTACCAAACTTTACATTTTCTCTTAATTCTCTTATATTATCCACACCGGTATTAGATGCTCCGTCTATTTCAAAAACATCTATACTTTGATTTTTACTTATTTCTAAACAATTTTCACATTTTCCACAAGGTTCAGCAGTAGGTCCTTCTTTGCAATTAAGAGCTTTTGCAAAAATTCTTGCCATTGTGGTTTTACCTGTTCCTCTAGGTCCACTGAACAAATATGCATGAGCTACTTTGTTTTCGCTAATTGCATTTTTTAATGTTTGAGATATATGATCTTGCCCAATAACTTCATCAAAAGTTGTAGGTCTGAATTTTCTTGCTAAAACAAGATATGACATTATTTTTGCCTCATTACAAATTATTTAAATCTGCCGGTTTTTCTCTAGGAGCCAATTTTATACTATACAAAACAAAGAAACCTGCTATAATTGATCCAACAAAATATATAACCCAAAGATATGTGTAATACCTACCAAACATTACAGCTATACCTGCTAATATGATTGACCATGACATTATTATAAGTCCAGTCTCTAAATATCTCCATTTAGTTTTCATTTTAGTATAGATATCTCCTAACATATAGTTATGCCTTCTATGTCTCACAAATGCTCCGGCTAAAATAATAAACCCTACTGGTGAAACTAACTGTGAAATCAAATGGATTAAAACTAATTGTATTTTTCTGTTTCCAAGAGAAAACCATGTAGCATCATAAAGTTTAAACCAATCTCCAAATGATAATATTATTTTTGATCCATCTACAGCCATGGAATTTGTTAATACAAAAATAACACCCATAAGGATTCCGATTGTATATGAAGCAACTACCGATGATTTCGGGGCCCCTCCTTCTCCTGGGACCCAATGCAATATACCAACAAAAATAGATGGTGCTATTATTGCCATTATAAAAAATTGTCTTGCTGAATTAATTATCATTGGCCAAGGATGAGGTCCTATCAAATTTTGCAAAGGTCTGGTAATAAAATATATTCCAAAAAGAATAAAAGCTATATATAGTTTCCTATAGCCTATTTCTCCAAACATAACTTTTCTTATTTTGCTGACTCTTGTAATTTCAAAAGCCATAACAAAGTAAACTAATCCTGTAATTATAGGAACACAGATATTAACAAAAATTTCAAACAGCATTATTTTTCTCCATCTATAATAAATTGTATATTTTTATGTACTATTTTATTGTTTTTCAACTCAGATGATTCTGTAACAAAAAATACCGGATGTTGTTTATCTTCATTTTGTATAATCTCACAATGCACCGTTTTTTTCAGCATTGTAAAAAAGCTTAAATTTGGGTCATTATAAATAATTTCTAAAGCAATAAAATCACTATGTTTTAAATTATTTTGAGATAATTTTTTAGAAAAAACATCAAATTTATCTAAAGCAAAAACTAAAAACAACTTCTGAAAATCAATATTTAAAGGGTTTAAAAACATAAAATCTTCGTTATCTAAATGATAGCATAATTGAACTTTCTGTGTTCTTTTACCTATACACATCAATCTGTGTGAACCAAAAGTTTTTTTTGATGTATAAAGTATATCAACAGCCCCTGTTTTTGTTCTTGTTGATAAGGTTTTCGTTGTAGGTTTAATCGTCTTAATTAAACTTTTTTTTTCTAAAAAATTAAAAACTTTTATTGAAGATTTTACAGGTTTTAAATTTATAATCTTCATTGTCTTTCAAAAGCTAAGATTGTATTATGCAATAACATTGTTATTGTCATTGGTCCAACACCGCCAGGAACAGGAGTAATATTTATTTCCATATCTTTTACAGATTCAAAATCTACATCTCCACAGAGCTTGTCTTCACATCTATTAATACCTACATCTATTATTGTTGCACCTTCTTTAATAAAATCTTTATTTACAAATTTAGTTTTCCCAATAGCAGCGATTACAATATCTGCTTTTTTTGTTATATCTTTTAAATTTTGAGTTGCAGAATGTGCCATTGTAACTGTAGCATCATTTGCAAGCATAAGCATTGATACAGGTTTACCTACTAAATTTGATCTGCCTATTACAACAACATTTTTACCTTTAATATCTATATTTGAATACTTTAAAAGATATATTACCCCCATAGGAGTACAAGAAACTAAAAGTTTTTGATTTAATATTTCCTGCCATGACTTAACTAATGTTAACATACCGGCATTATACGGATGTAATCCATCAACATCCTTGTCCGGTGAAATTGCATTTATACATTTTTCGGCATTTTGCCCGTTTGGAAGTGGAAGCTGCAACAAAATACCACTAATATTTTTGTCATTATTCAATTTTTCAATTAAAGAAATTATTTCTTCCTGAGTAGCTGTTGCAGGTAAATTATGATGAGAAGATTTAATACCAATTTCTTCACAAGCCTTTATTTTTGATGATATATATACCTTACTAGCCGGATTTTCTCCGACAAGAATAGTCGCAAGTGAAGGTATTTTTGATTTTTCTTCAATTATTTTTTTTGTTCTTTCTTTAAGTTCTTCTCTTATTTTTTTTGAAATTTCCCTACCATTAATAATTTGCATAAATATCCTTTACAAATAATAATTTATATATTTTCTGAAAATATTAAGATTTTTACTGTCATCCTCACAAATTTTCACACCATACAATGGATACAAGAATCCCTTATCTAACCTGACTATTTCTCCAACTAAAAAAATTACTTGGTCTAACAATGAAAACTTTAAAAGAATTTTCTGATTAATTGAAAATTTTTGTTCAGTTTCTATTGCAAAACCATATTCACAAATATCAGTCATTAAACACTCGCCAACAACATCTTGATTTTCCAAAGTCAAAATATTTGTATAAAGAGATGTTAATTTTCTTTGATTTGCCCTTTTTTCATCAAACATTGTCATATTTTTATATTATAATAAAATTTAAATTTTTTTGCACATAAATTTCTTATTAAATTAAAAGTCTGGGAAATATATATAAAATTCCTTGTTATTAAAAGGGTTTTTTTGATAAAATAGTAAGATAGTAAATAAATATTTTATATATATGAGGATTATGATGAAAAGAAGCTGTTATTGTGGGAAAGTGGATGAAAGTTTTATAGGTAAAGAAATTGTTGTAAAAGGATGGGTGCATGCCAGAAGAGATCATGGCGGAGTTATTTTTATTGATCTTAGAGATAGAGAAGGGTTAGTTCAAGTAGTATTTCAACCTGAAAAAAAAGAAATATTTGCCCAAGCAGAACATTTGAGAAGTGAATATGTTCTTTCTATAAAAGGCGAAGTTCATAATAGACCGGAAGGAACAGTTAATCCAAATATGTTTACCGGCAAAATTGAAATAATTGTTAATGAATTAGAAATTATTAATACTTGTCCTGTACTTCCTTTAGAAGTTGATGATTACAAAGAAACTTCAGAAGAAATAAGATTAAAATATAGATATTTAGACTTAAGAAGACCTTCATTTCAAAAGAATTTTATAATAAGACATAAAGTTTTACAAGAAGTCAGAAATTATCTTAATGAAGAAGGTTTTTTAGAAATTGAAACACCATTTTTAGGCAAGTCAACTCCTGAAGGGGCTAGAGATTTCTTAGTTCCATCAAGAATAACAAATGGCAGTTTTTATGCTCTGCCACAATCTCCACAGATATTTAAACAAATTTTGATGGTTTCCGGATTTGATAAATATTATCAAATTGCAAGATGTTTCAGAGATGAAGATTTGAGAGCAGACAGACAATTAGAGTTCACTCAAATAGATATGGAAATGTCCTTTATTGAAGAAGATGACATAATGAAGATAGTAGAAAGTATGCTGTCAAAAGTATTTAAAACAGCATTAAATATTGATATTAAAACCCCTTTTGAAAGAATGCCTTACGATGATGCTATGTTACGATTTGGTTCAGATAAACCTGATACAAGATTTGAAATGGAAATTAAAGATTTTTCAACAGAACTTGCAAATTGCGGATTTGGTGTTTTTAATGGAGTCATAGCAAAAGGTGGAGTTGTAAGAGGACTTTGTATAGCAGGCGGAGCAAAATTTTCAAGATCCGAAATTGATGGTTTAACAAAATTTGTCTCAGAGTATGGAGCTAAAGGACTTGCCTGGATGAAAATCACAGCTACCGGTGCGGAATCTAATATCGTCAAATTTTTTAAACAAGAAGAAATAGATACCATTATAAATAAACTACAGGCTAAAGATGGTGATTTAGTTGTTTTCTTAGCTGATAATGCTGAAGTTGTTGCTCAAGGACTTGGCGCTTTAAGAGTAAAAATGGGTAAACAACTAGGACTTATAGATAAAAGTAAATTCAACTTTTTATGGATTGTAGATTTTCCTTTATTTGGATGGAATAGTGACGAAAAAAGATGGGATGCAATCCATCATCCGTTTACAGCAGTAAAAGAAAGTGACATAGATAAATTAACTTTTGAAGATGCGGGCAAAGCAAAAGCAAGAGCTTATGATGTTGTTTTAAATGGTGTTGAGTTGGGTGGTGGTTCAATAAGAATACATAAATCAGATATGCAGTCAAAAATATTTGATTTGTTAAATATTTCCCAAGAATCTGCAAAAGAAAAGTTTGGATTTTTACTTGATGCACTATCTTATGGAGCACCTCCACATGGAGGACTTGCTATAGGATTTGATAGATTATGTGCGTTATTAGTAGGTGAAGAATCTATTAGAGAAGTTATAGCTTTTCCAAAAACACAAAGAGCGATATGTCCTCTTTCAAATGCTCCTGCGGAAGTAAGTGAAAAACAATTAAAAGAATTGGGAATTAAAGTTGCTCAAAAAATAAATGTTCAGCAAAAATAGACAAACACCTAAAATAAAAGAAGAAAACTTAAACAGAAACAAATTACTTTAAGTATCAAAGGAAACAGTGAAAAACTTAAATGATTGGTTAAAAATAAAAATAAAAAAATTCTTATTATTTTTAATAAGAGAATTGGATAAAGATGCTCCTAATACCCCAATCCTTAGATTATCTACAAATAATATATTTAAAAAAGATATTAAGATACATCCAGCAATAACTACGATTATTTCTTTTATTTGTTTATATTTTATGTTAGTAATGCAAGTTGGAGCAACATTTCAAACTATGATAGCAGTGTTTATATTGTTATCATTAGTATTTAGTTTTATTCTTTTCTATTTTATAACACAATTCAATAAGTCATTATTAGACAGTAATAAGGTTATGCTAATATGTTTTGTTTTTGTTCTTTCTTTTTTACTTTACCAAATTTTCTCAGCTACGCTTTCACAAATAGCCTTTCCTATGACTGCTTTTACTGTATTACTTGCACTGCTTGTATCTGTAAGAGTTGGATTAACATACACTTTTGCAATGTCTATTTTTATGATAATTATCAATGATTTTTCTGCTACAATAGCTATAATTCATATTGCCGGAAGTTTTGTTTCAATAATAAATATTAGAAAAATTAGAAGCAGAGCACAGTTTACTAGAGTTGGGATTAAAGTCTCATCTGCAATGATTGCTATAATAATAGTTTTATTTCTGTTTAACATAACATCTTTAGAACAGACAGAATTAGATATTTGGTTTGCTATGTTAAATGGTTTTTCATCGGTCTTAATTATTCTTGCATTACTCCCTATTTTGGAAACATTATTTTCCAGAACAACAAATATTAAACTTATAGAACTTGCAGACTTTAACAATCCGCTTCTAAAAAGATTAATGGTTGAAGCACCTGGAACATATCACCATAGTCTTATGACAGCTTCTCTTGCGGAACAAGCTGCAAGTGCTATAGGAATAAATTCATTACTTGCCAGAACATGTGCATATTATCATGATATCGGCAAGCTTAAAAACCCGGAATATTTTATAGAAAATCAAAATAAAAATGAAAATCCGCATGATGATCTTTCTCCATCAATGTCAGGTCTTGTTTTAGTATCACATGTTAAAGATGGAGTTGCTCTTGCAAAAAAATATAAAATTGATCAAGTTATCATTGATGCAATAAATCAACATCATGGGACTTCTTTAATTCAATATTTTTATTACAGAGCTCTAGAACAAAGTAAAGATGTTAATGAACAAGATTTTCGTTATCCCGGGCAAAAACCTACAACAAAAATTTCAGCTATTTTAATGATAGCAGATTCAATAGAAGCAATCTCAAGAACTTTACAAGATACAAATGCAGGCAAACTTAAAGAAGTTGTCGAAAAAGTTATCAATAATAAATTCACTGACGGGCAATTTTCAGATTGTCCTATAACTTTAGCTGATTTAGTTAAAATAGCTGAAAGTATGACCATTACATTATGCGGGATATATCATGCAAGAATTGAATACAAAACAACAGAAAAAAAATAATTTATCCAAACAAGAAGTAATTTTTAAAGGTTTCAATAAAAAAATACTTCCATTATTACAAAAAGCTGCAGACATTACATTAAAACATGAAAAAATAAAACAATGCCAAATTAGTTTTACTATGATTTCTGACCAAGATATAAAAAAGATGAATAGAAAATATAGAAAAGTTAACAGAATAACTGATGTCATATCTTTTTTAGTATCTAAAGAATTGTTTATGGGAGATATTTATATATCAACAAACAGACCTAAACAAAATGCAAAAAAATATGGTTTTACTCATGAGCAAGAATTATGTTATTTAATTATTCACGGTATTTTACATCTTGAAGGTTATACTGATTACGATGTCGAAAATAAATCATTAATGTTTTCCAAACAGGATAAAATATTTAAATGTTTATTTTCTTAGGACTAATATTTCTTGTTATTTTTTTTATGCTATCTGCTTTTTGGTCTGCTTCAGAGATAGCTTTAAACAGTCTGTCTAAATACAGAGTAAAGAAACTTATCGTTTTAAAAAAAACCATTGCTGTCCCTTTGTTAAGATGGTTAGACAGCCCTTATTATTTGTTAACTGTAATTTTAACGGGCAATGTCGTTTCAGACATGATGGTAAGTTTTTTATCAACATCATTATCAGAATCAATTTTTAGCATGATAAACAGACATATACTTGAGTTTTTTACATGGATAATAACTACTTTTGTTGTTTTGGTTGTAGGTGAAATTACTCCTAAAATATATAGCAGATCAAATTCTCAAAAGGTTGCTTTGTTTGCGGTTCCAATACTTGCAAAAATTGAAGTTATTACAAAACCTATCCTTTACCCTATATTAAAAATTCTTGATATTTTTTTCAATAAAGATGAAAGCTCTACAGTATATCCGACATTAAGCAAAGATGAAGTAAAGTCTTTGATTTCAGAAGCAGATAAAGAAGGTGTTTTTGATAAAGATATTAGCGGCATGCTTGAAAGATCTGTTTGGTTTGCAGAAACATCTGTTATCAAAGTAATGACTCCTTTCACAGATATTGAATCTGTTAACATTAATGATAATGAAGAAAAATTTATAGATATGGTAATAGAAACATCTAGAAGCAGAGTTCCTATATATGAAGATAAAAAAACAAATATTATAGGCTATATACATATCAATGATATACTTTGGATTTGGAAAGAAAATAACGGCAAATTTTCAAAAAACTGTATAAAACCAGCATTTTTTATTGATCAAGAGAAAAAAATCAGCGAATTACTTAAAGAGTTACAATCCGGCAGAACTCATATTGCTTTTGTAAAAGATAGAAAAGATAATATTATTGGAATGGTCACACTTGAAGATATTGTAGAAGAAATTGTTGGCGAAATTTTAGATGAATACGAACTTTAGAAGGAATTTATGACAGTTTTAATTATAAAATTAATAATTTTTGTTTTGTTTTTATTGCTGACTGCATTTTTTTCCGGTGCAGAAACAGCTATTACCAGTTTGACAAATCCCCATATAAGAAGAGCAAAGGAAAAATATAATAAAATATATAAATATATATTGTATTGGGAAAAAAACCCTGATGATGTAATTACTACATTATTAGTATGGATGAATTTATCAGTTGTTGCTGTTGGTGTTATGGCAACATCTATAATTATAGACACAATAAATTTATATAATTTGAATAAGACACTTTGGGTTATAATATTTTCTACAATATCAATAATAATAACATTAATATTTGCAAATATAATTCCTAAAACCGTAAGTCGTTATAAAGCAGAACAATATTCAATAAAAGTTTTACCGGTAATTGTTAAATTAACTAGCTCAACAAGACATTTGAATGCTTTTTTAGTATCAATATCTAATTTTCTTCTTAAACTTTTGGGTGGAAGAACATCAGAACCACAATCTATGGGAGCTGA
>JAQVBD010000093.1 GCA_028690485.1 Endomicrobiaceae bacterium | reverse complement strand
AGGAATACTTCCACTTAAACAATCATTATTGCACCAATCTTTTGGATTGTGCAGAACTCTTTTTCTATATTCCTGCATTTGAAGACTATTCCAAATATTTAATATAGAATCTTCCATTACATTTCCTACTGATTTACTGCATAAACATCCCGGTCTTACTTCTCCACCCGGATCTATATTCAACTGCTGCCAAGGTAAATAGCAAAACATTTCTTGTTCTATATTAACTCCACTATCGCAATGTTGTTGTTTGTTGTCTTCTTTAACTTCAATATTTTCATTAGTTATTATATTTTCATGATTTTCTTTTACAACAGGTAAAGAATGAAAAAAATTAATACCAAGCTGTTTACTTTTAGATGAAGCTAGTTCGATTTTTTTTGATAAATCAGCAATAATATCATAATTATCACCTATATAAATATTTTCTTCAATGTCTTGTCCGCCCCATATAGGCATCATATAAACAATATCAAAATTATATTTTTTTGCAAAATCAATGAATTGATCTACAATTTTATAATTTGATCTCATAACAACTGTATGCATTTTTAAAGAAAGTTTTGAATTCTTCTTTTTGCGTATCTCATTTAATTTATTTATATTTTGTATTAATGTATCAAACTTTGACCCATATCTTATTCTTTCATACACATTTTTATCTAATCCATCAATTGAAATTGTTAATTCTATATTAGCTTCAGTTAACAAATCTATCCATTTATCGTTTAATAACATTCCATTTGTAACTATTGTTTGTTGTAACTGTTTATTTTTCAAAGCCTCAATAAAAAGATTTTCAAAATTTTCCAACAACAAGACTTCTCCGCCTTGCCAATTAACACTTTGCATATATGGCAACAAAGATTCTATTTCTTTAATTATTGATTGAGGCATATCCCATTGTTTTTTTACAACCTCACACATAATACACCTAGAATTACATCTTGTTGACAATGTAGCTATCATTCTTTTAGGGTATGACTTAAGAATAATTTTCTTATCATTAATTTCTTGAATATTTAATTCTAAATTCTCTTTTACTTTATCCATTCCAATCCTACCAACAAGTAAATTTTTTATGTTCCTGCGAAACTATGTTATTTACACAAGAATCACAACACCACTCTTGATTAAAACCAATGAGTCTTTTTCTATATTCCTGCATTTGAATATTATTCCATATTCCATTATAATCATCACATTTATGCAGATTTTCAACATCTTTTAAACACATACATTCCGGTTTCAACTCACCATCTACAGTTGTTGCTAATTGTTTCCATGGTCTGAAACATAACGGTATTTCAATATTAGAACAAGAACTACTATCATCTACTTTCTCTATTTTTTTATCATTGCTATCATCCAAACATTTTTGTTCTATATCTGTCGGACTAACTGTTTTAGTAAACAAATCTATATTAGGTAACCAATCTAAAACTTTAATATTATTTTCTATAGCTTTTTGTAATGCTTTTTGTCTGATATTTTTAATTTTAGACAGCATTTCTTGTGATTTATCATTAAAATCATATTTTCTGCTATTCTGTCCATCCATCACCAAAGGCGACCATATAAGAATATTAAATTTATATTCAATCGCAAAATCTACAATTTTTTCCAATGTGTAAATATTTTCATCAGAAACTGTCGTTCTCATTGTTAAAGTAATATTTGAATTATTTTTTTGTCTTGATAATTTTATATTATTTAAATTGATTAATAATTGTTCAAATTTAGCTCCAAATCTCAATTTTTCATAAATTTCTTTTTCTATACTGTCTATTGAAATCGTTAAATCTAAATGATTTGCCAAAGATAACAAATTTGCCCATTTATCATCTATTAATAATGCATTTGTTATTATTATTTGTTTTAAGTATTTATTTTTACCGGCTTCAATAAATAATTCTTCAAATCCTTTATATAAAAAAACTTCTCCGCCTTGCCATGTAATAAGTTCTAAATTTTGTAAATTATCTATAATATATTGTCTGAATTTATCTGAAATTTCCCAATGATTTGATTGATGCACAGTTGCACACATAGGACATTTTAAATTACATTTATTAGTCAACATTACAAGCATACTTCTAGGATTTGATTCCAATATGATTTTCCCCTGGGCAATTTCCAATTCATTTAAAAATAAATTAAAAAAGAACTTATCCCCTTTGACGATATTATCTTGTAAATACTTATTGCAGATTTTAATGACTTTATCTTTTATACCTAAAAAATTATATATCTGTATTAATTTTGATGCAACTACAATATCATTGTCATTTAAATCTATATAATGCTGATAAAATTTTATAGATTCATCATATCTTTTTTCATTAAAAAAAATCTCTGCTATATCTAAAATAAAATTGGTATCTATATTACCTGATTGGGTATTTAAAAATTGTAATAAGTCATCAATTCTGTTACTTTCCTTATAAGACTTTAATAAAATATCTAAAACATTTTTATTATTTGGAAACTTTTGATTAACATTTATAAAAAACGCAATAGTATCATCAAACCTATGTAAAAAATATAAAATTTTTCCATATTCAAAAGATATATCAAAATCATCAATATCCAAAATGCTTTCAATAAGATTCAAAGCTAACGCATAATTGCCGTTTGCTTGTTCTTTTTTAGCAGTTTCTAATATATTAGATTTATCTTCCAATTACCATCTCCCTGTACATTCTGTTCTGCAAGCATCTTCTGCAAAATTTTTATCAATCATTCTCTGTCTGTATTCCTGACTCATCGAACTATTCCATATTTCATCAATAGAATTTTGATAAATATTTCCTATACTTTTTATACATGAGCCTGTCAACAAAACATTACCATCATCACATATCATCATATAATTCCACGGCATTTTACAACAGACTCTATTAACCGGAACTATTAAATCTTTTGGTTCTTCTTTAATTATTTCTTTTATTTCTATTTCTTTTTTTTCATTAACATCTATTTGTACAGAATTATTATCATTTTGTTTAGAAATAATATCTTCAAAACTATCATCTCCACAAGGCAATAATATATCTAAATCTATGTTATATTCTTTAGCTCTTTGTTTTAAAATTGGTATTGCTTTATAGATATATTTAAGAGCTTCTTCATCTTTAGTTTCACCATCAAAAATATTTTCGTTTGGAGCAGTATCAAAATGTAACGCCATAAGTGATAATTGATTAAATCCTTCATTTTTTGCAAGTTCTAACAAATCGTAAATTTGTTTATAATTCGTTTTCATTATAACAGCATTCATTCTGATATCTTTTTTTATGCCATACTTTTTTTTAGTTTCCATAGTTAATCTTACATTTTCCAATAATTTTTCAAAATTTGAACCTTGTCTTATTTCTTCATAAACTTCTTTTGTAACACCATCTATTGAAAAAGTTAACTCTGAGT
>JAQVBD010000025.1 GCA_028690485.1 Endomicrobiaceae bacterium | reverse complement strand
TGAAACTCTTGTTCCTATTGGAGACTGTCTTCTTTTATATTCTGATGAAAATAAAAGTTTTAATACTTTATCAACTACATTTTTTGAAATACCGGAATCTACAACATCTTGATACGCCATTCTTTTATCTAATATTTTTTCTAAAACATCATCTAATACATCGTACTCCGGTAAAAAATCTGAATCTTTTTGATTTTCTCTTAATTCTGCTGTTGGTACTCTATCAATTATACTTCTAGGTATAATATCAGATATTGTATTTCTATATTTTGATAATTGATAAACTTCTTTTTTGAACAAATCACCTATTACGGAATATCCGCCTATAGCATCTCCATAAAGTGTACTATATCCAACGGCATCCTCTGATTTATTACATGTACACAAAATCAAATAACCAAATTTATTTGATAATGACATAAGAAAATTACATCTAATTCTTGCTTGAAGATTTTCTTCTGTTAAATCTTTTTCTTGACCTTCAAAATGAAAACTTAATGTTTTCATATATGCATCATATATTTCTGCTAAAGCAAGTGTTTTGTTTTCCACTTGAAGTCTCTGGCAGATATCTTCGGCATATAAATTTGACTCTTTCGATGTATGTTGTGATGGCATCAAGACACCTAAAATATTATCTTTTCCAAGAGCATCTACTGCAATTGCAAGTGTTAATGCAGAATCTATTCCGCCACTAATACCTAATGCACATTTTTTAAAACCATTTTTATTACAATAATCTTTAAGCCCTAAAACTAAAGCATCATACATCTCTTTTTCTTGTGAAATATCATTTTCTAAAACATTATCACTTTCTGTATCAAATATTAATAAATCTTCTTTAAAATTACTTGCTACAGCCTTAAAATTACCATCTTTACAGACATATAAGCTTCCACCATCAAAGACATAACCATCTTGAGCACCAACCATATTAACATAAGCAATATCAACTGCATTATCTTTAGCTGACTGCTTTAAAATATTTTTAATTTCAGAAGGTTTACCTTTATAATAAGTTGAACAACTGAGCAATACAACCATATCTATTCCAAGCCAAGCAGCTTTTTCTATATTTTTTTTCATAGAATCAATACTGTCAGCAATTACACAAGCAATATTTTTATCATTTATTTTAAAAACATTTGAAAATCCTGAAGATTTAAAATATTTTCTATCATTGAATTCTGCATCATCTAAAATATCTTTTGCTGCTACTGTTGTCATGTTGTCATTATGAAACAAAGCAACTGCATTGATTAAATTTTGATTAAATTTGTCATTTGTTATTACGCCGCATATTGTATGTATTGGTGTTTGAGAAGTGATTACTTCCATAGCCTTATAACTTGCTAAAATGAAATCTTTGTTGTTAAATAGATCATATCCGTATCCACCTACTACAGAAAACTCCGGAAAAATGATAAGTTCTACATCTTTATCTTTTGCTTTATGAGCTAAATTTAAAATTTTATCTCTGTTTTCTTCTATTTTACCAAATATTTGATTTACCTGTGCTAATGCTATTTTCATTCCATTTCTACCTTTTGTCTATTTCTTTTTTTTTCGGAATTAATTTTTTTATTTACCAGCATTTTTTCTTTTGCTCTTTTAGACCTTTTTCTCTTTTGTCGTTTAATTTTTTCTATTTCTTTTATTTTTTTACTTTGGGCTCCTAAAACTTGTACTTCTATTGATTCCGCTAACATCTTTCTTGCTAAATATCTATTTAATAACTGCGTTCTATATTTTTGACATTTAATTTCTATCGAAGTTGGGAGGTGTTTTAAGTAAACACAAGTTGCAACTTTATTTACATTCTGACCGCCATTACCGGAAGAATGTATAAATTTTTCTAATATATCACTTTCTTTAATATCAAATTTTTTAAATTTATTTTCAAGTTCTTTTTGTTTAGAAATACTGATACCAAAATTTATCATAAATTTAATATTTTACTCCTGATAAAGTTAAATCCTGTTTCAATTTTAACAATCCTTCAAATTTAAAAGCTGATATTTTCAATTTTTTTGCCGTTTCTACATTAATAGCTAAATCATCTGTAAAAAATATTTTATTAGGTTCTATATCATAAAAATCAATAACTTTTTGATAAATTTCATTATCTGGTTTTCTAGCATTCATCTTATAAGATAAATGATAATTGGTAAAATATTGAAAAACTTGAGGATATTTATTTTTTAAAAACTCAAAATGTAAATCATTTGTATTTGAAAGTAATGATAATTTATATTTTTTTGACAGTAAACCTAGAAAGTTTATTACATCATTAAATGGTATAAAAATATTATTCCATGAATCACAAAATTTATCATATGGCATTGTCAAGCCTAATAAATCTGTCACCTTTTCATAAAAAAGTTTTGATGAAATTTGCCCTTTTTCATACTGAGCAACAATTTCCCAATGATTCGAAAGAATATTATTTATATCGTAATATGTTTTTGTTGAAGACCGTGATAAATCATTTGACAATTTACTTATATCAAAATCAAAGATAACCTTACCTAAATCAAAAACAATAACTTCTATTGACATAATAGTAAGAACTCCAACTATCTAAAGAAAGAAAGTTTATCCTTTCAAAGCACCTGCTGCAATACCTTTAACGATATGCTTTTGCATAAGTAGATATACTATAACTATTGGAATTGTAGCTATTGTTAAACCTGCCATTAGCAGAGGATAATCCGTAATAAACGTTCCCTGAAAAACCATTAAACCTCTTTGTATAGGCATTTTCGCTTTATCCTGTAAAACTACTAATGCTAACAAAAATTCATTCCAAATAGCCAAGCATTGAAGAATGACTAATGTTGCTATTGCCGGTTTAGCAAGAGGCAACGCTATTCTCCAATAAATACCAAATCTTGAACAACCATCAATAAGAGCTGCTTCTTCTATTTCCTTTGGTAAATCTTCAAAAAAAGATCTAAGCAAAAATAGTCCAAATGCAAGAGCTCCACTTATATAGCATAATAATAATCCTGTTCTTGTATCGAGTAAAGACAATTTTTTCAAAAGCAAATATAAAGGGACAAAAACACCCGGTATAGGAATTAAAAGTGTAGAAATTAAAAGATAAAAAAGAAAATTCTTACCCCAAAACTCTAATCTGGCAAAACCATAAGCTGCCATAGATGTAACTAAGACAATAGCAGACACACCTACAACAGTATAAATAATACTATTTAAAAAATACATTCCAAATTCAGCTTTAATAAAAGCATCTACATAGTTGCTCCATTGCCATACTTCAGGAAGCAATGTCATTTTTGTAAATATTTCTTCTTGTGTTTTTAGTGATGAAGATAACATCCAAAAAACAGGAAATATACAAGTAACTGCTACTACTAAAAGTATCGCATGTGTAATAAAGTCTAAAATTTGTTTTTTTGTTTTAAATGAATTCATTTTTAATTACCTATTAAATTTTTTACTTACAAAAAGCTGTACAAAAGATATTACCAATAATACAAAACCAAATATAACAGCCATAGCTGTAGAATAACCAAACTCACCATTACTCATATATTCATATATTTTTGTTATAGGAACATGAGTATGGCCTGCCGGTCCGCCTCTAGTCATAGAATATATTAAATCAAATATCTGCATTGAACCTAAAATTGTTAAAATTGTTACAAGAGTAAACACAGGTATCATACATGGAACTGTTATGTTCCTAAATTGCTGCCATTTATCAGCTCCATCAACCTCTGCTGCTTCATATAATTCAATTGGAATAGTTTGAAGACCAGCTAAAAGAATAATAAAGCCATAACCAAATCCTTTCCACATATGAACAATAGCTACTGATGACAACGATGTCTTTATTTCTGATAACCATGCAAAATCTTTAAAATTTTCGAAACCAAGAGATATCAACCAATGGTTTAAAATTCCAAAATTACCGTCATAAACAAATTTCCATATCAACCCAACAACAATACCGGAAAGAACAGGAGGCAAGAAAAATATTACTCTATATATATTGCCACCTCTAATCTGTCTATTTACTAATATTGCCAATAATAATGCCAAACCGTTTTGTAAAGTTAATGATAATAATGTCACATATCCAGCATTTATCATAGACTTCCAAAAGGCAGGATTATTAAAAAGAATGTGTTTATATTGGGCAAAACCGATAAACAACATCTCTTTATCTATACCATTCCACTGATAAAAACTTAATTGAAAAGTTCTAATTAATGGGTATAAATTAAAAACAAGAAATAACACCAATGCAGGCATTATAAACATCATATTTAATGTTTTTTCTTTTGGAGATATATTCATTATTTTCTTACCTTCATTTGTCTTTGTTTTTCAGCTTGTACTTCTTCAGCTGCTAATTGTGGAGTTTTTTCTCCGATGATAACTGACTGCAAATTTGTATTGATATAATTTGTGACCTGCCATGATTCTATCATAGGTAAATTTTCAAATGTGTTATTGATACTTTTTGAAAAATCCTTTAATATTTGAGGTAAATCTTGAGCACTTTCTTTATTTGAAGGTATATTTAATGTTTCTTTCGCTAAGAAAGATTGTTGTTGTCTTTGTGTAAACCATTTTAAGAAAGCTATTGCTTTATCTTTTTTTGGTGACATAGCATTAACAAACATAGAAGATCCATCTCCGCCAAAAACTAATAACGGATATTTTGCATCAGATAATGCCGGTGGATACATAATTCCATATTGTAAAGACGAGTTCATTGATTTATAAACATTTACGCCCCATGATCCGTTTAATGCCATTGCAGCTTTTCCTGTAGCAAATGTTCTTTCTGCATCTTTATTTATCATTGTAACAATACCGGATGCAAACATTTTATTTTCTTTCATTTCATTAAAAAGTCCAAAAATTCTAACCCATCTTGGATCTGTATAAGAAATTTTTCCTTCAATTGTATCTATAATTCCCTGTTTACCAAATAAATTCCATTGGTAAGATGCTGCAAAAGAACCAACAAGCCATGATTCTCCAAATCCGCTGACAAAAGGTTGGATACCTGCTGCTCTTAATTTCTTACCTGCTTCAATGAATTCTTTCCATGTCTTAGGTGGGTTATTTGCATCCAATCCTGCTTTAGCAAATAAATCTTTATTATAGTATATCATCAATGAACTAACATCTAAAGGAACACCATAATATCCCGGTTCAACACCCCATTCATTATTTTTGTCAAACATATTTTGAACTAAGGATTTTTCAAAAAATACATCTTTCCAACCTGCATTCATCTCAGTAGTTAAATTTGCTATAAAACCTGCTTTTATATATGATGCTAACTCTCTTTTATCACTTAAAGGATTAAAAATATCAGGAAGGAGTTGTCCGCTTGCAGCAGCTGTAATTTTATTTTTATATACATCTGTTGGCGCATAAGTTTCAAAAACAACTTTAATGCCTGTTTCATTATAATACTGCTCTGCTAATTTATCAAATGCTGCTTGTCTATCAGTCATCCAATGCCAAACTTTAATTGCTGAATCATCACTTTTTGAACTTTCTTTTTTCCCGCAACCAGAAGAAATTACCATAAATAAACAAAAGAAAAAGACTTTCACGAATACAAAAAATCTACCTCTAGACATACAACCCCCAAGTACTTTATATAAATAATATTTTTATATATTAACAAATTTTCCACATCACAGTCAATTTATTGTTTAAAACAAAAAACATTTTATACTTTATAAAAAAATTATATGTTTTTTCTTTGACTATATTATGTATATTTTATATACTTTTCGAAATATATTAAAAATAGGAGTTGCTATGGGTACACCTTTATGTATTCTTGAAGAAAAAAGAAAACAAGCAAAATCTAGATTAGAAGAAATTGGATATTTTTCCGATACAAAAATATATATCGGAATGGCTACATGTGAAATTGCAGCAGGATCAGTTCCTGTGATGGAAATTTTCAAAAATGAACTAAAAAATCAAAAAAACATTTATATCAGTCAGAAAGGCTGTGCCGGCAGATGTAATTTAGAACCAACTGTTGAAATTTATCAGAAAGATAAAGAACCTGTAAAATACATTCAAGTAACACCTGAAAAAGCAAAAACTATTATAGAAAAACATATTAAAAATGGCGAAATAATTACAGAATGGATGGGCAAATAAATGGAAAAACAAAAATTTACCGATAGATTTAGTACTGTATTTGCTGATCAAAATTTTTTTAAAAAACAAAAAAGAATAGCATTAAAAAATTGTGGACTTATAGACCCTGAAAACATTGATGATTATATTTTTGCAAATGGATACACAGCGCTTGCAACAGTTCTCTCTGAAATGACACCTGAAGATGTTATTAAATCTGTAAAAGATTCAGGTTTAAGAGGCAGAGGCGGAGCAGGATTTCCTACAGGAATAAAATGGGAATCTACAGCAAAACAAGTAAATGATGAAAAGTTTGTTGTTTGTAATGCAGATGAAGGTGATCCGGGTGCTTTCATGGACAGAAGTGTTATCGAAGGAGACCCTCATGCTATTGTTGAAGGTATGGCAATAGGTGCTTATGCAATAGGTGCTAAAAAAGGTGTAGTTTACTTAAGAGCAGAATATCCTTTAGCAATAAAAAGACTACAAAAAGCTATTGAAGATGCCAGAAAAGCAAATTTTCTTGGCAAAAATATTTTAGGTTCAAGTTTTTCTTTTGATATGGAAATAAGATTAGGTGCAGGAGCTTTTGTTTGTGGTGAAGAAACAGCTCTTATGAATTCTATTGAAGGTAAAAGAGGAATGCCAAGAACAAGACCGCCTTTCCCTTCTGTAAGTGGTTTATTTGACAAACCAACACTTTTAAACAATGTCGAAACTTGGGCAAACATTTCTTCAATTATTGTGAATGGAGCTGAATGGTTTTCATCAATTGGAGTTGGAAAAAGCAAAGGTACAAAAGTTTTTGCTCTTGCAGGTAAAATAACTAATACAGGTCTTGCTGAAATTCCTATGGGAATGACATTAAGAGAAATTATATATGATGTCGGCGGTGGAATTCCAAATGGTAAAAAATTTAAGGCAGTACAGACCGGTGGTCCTTCAGGCGGTTGTTTAACAGAAAGTATGCTGGATACAACTATAGATTATGAATCTTTAACAAAAGCAGGTTCTATTATGGGATCCGGCGGAATGATTGTTATTGATGAAGATGCTTGTATGGTAAATATTGCGAAATTCTTTTTAGAGTTTACACAAAGTGAATCTTGTGGCAAATGTGTTCCTTGCAGAGAAGGCATAAAAAGAATGCTTGAAATATTAACTAGAATTACTGATGGTGAAGGACAAACAGGTGATATTGAAAAATTAGAAGAACTTGGCAATATGATAAAGAAAGCTTCTCTTTGCGGGTTAGGTCAATCAGCTCCAAATCCTGTTTTAAGTACAATTAAAAATTTTAGAGAAGAATATGAAGATCATGTTAATAATAAAAGATGCAAATGTGTAGTTTGCGAAAAACTTATAACATATACAATTAACGATAAATGTATCGGATGTTCTGCTTGCAGAAGATCTTGTCCTGTCGGAGCAATAGCCGGTCTTCCAAAAGAAAAACACACTATTCACGAAGACTTATGTATAAAATGTGGAAAATGTTTCAGAAGTTGCAAATTTCATGCTATTGATAAGACTTCAATTGCAAAGGAGCAAAAATGAGTACAATAAAAGTTTTTATTAATGATAAAGAATATACAGTTGAATCAGATATAACAATAATGCAAGCTTGTGATACAATTGGTATTAAAATCCCAAGATTATGTTATCACCCAAAACTTGCAATATCTAGCGGATGCAGAATATGTATAGTCGAAGTTGAAGGTATGAGAAATTTTGTTGCTTCTTGTTCTTATCCTGTAAATGAAGGTATGAAAATTCATACAAATACTGATGAAATTAGAAAAGCCAGAAAAGATATTTTAGAATTAATTTTAGATAATCATCCAAAAGATTGTAATGCTTGCGTAAGAGATGAGGTTTGTGAATTACAACAATTAGCATCAACTATCGGATTAAGAGAAAGAAAATTTGAAGGTGTAAAAAGAGAAAAATATGTTGATGATTCTTCCCCTTCAATAGTTAATAACCATGAAAAATGTATTTTGTGTGGCAGATGTGTCAAAGTTTGTGCTCAAATACAAAATATTTCAGCTATAGATTATGCAAACAGAGGCTTTAATACTGTTATAGTGCCAGCTTTTAATGATAAAATAGCAAATAGTATTTGTACTTTATGCGGGCAATGTGTAAATGTTTGTCCTACAGCTGCACTCACTGAAAAAAATTATACTCAAGATGTTTTTAAAATTCTTAATGATAAAACAAAAATTAAAGTTGCTCAAGTTGCTCCTTCTGTCAGAGTTGCAATAGGTGAAGCTTTTGGAATTCCTGCAGGTAGCAATATGGAAAGAGAAATCGCACATGCTCTGAAGCTGTTAGGTTTTGACTATGTATTTGATTCTCAATTTTCAGCAGATTTGACAATTATGGAAGAAGCAAATGAATTTCTTGAAAGATTAAATGGGAAAGGGAAACTTCCTATGATAACATCATGTTCTTCAGGATGGATGAAAGCAATGGAACAATTTCACCCTGATTTAATAGATAATGTTTCAACTTGTAAGTCACCTATGTCAATGATGAGTTCAATTGTAAAATCATATTTCGCAGATAAAATAGGTAAAAAATCGACTGACATCATAAATGTTGCAATAATGTGTTGTGTAGCTAAAAAGTATGAAGCTCAAAGGCCAGAACTTGCAATGGAAGATGGTGCTCATGCAACAGATTATGTTATTACAACAAGAGAATTAGCATGGATGATAAAATCAGCAGGTATAGATTTTAAAAATCTTAAAGGTCAAGATTTTGATGCACCATTAGGACTTTCAACCGGTGCAGCAACAATTTTTGGTGTTACCGGCGGAGTAATGGAAGCTGCGATAAGAACAGCTTATGAACTTGCTACAAATAAACCCTTAGAAAACATTGATATCACATCCGTTAGAGGCAATGAAGGAATAAAAGAAGGTTCTATAGAAATTAACGGACAAGAGATCAGAGTCGCTGTTGCCAGTGGTCTTGGAAATGCGCATAAATTATTAGAAGCTGCAAAAAAAGACCCTAATAAATATCATTTTATAGAAATTATGGCTTGTCCCGGTGGATGTATTGGCGGAGGCGGACAACCTTATGCAGGTATCAGAGATTTGCCTTTTGATCCGAAATTAGTTAATGAAAGAGCAAAAGCTCTTTATAAAGCTGATGAATTAAATAAAATAAGAAGAAGTCATGAAAATCCTGCAATAATCAAATTATATGAAGATTTTTTAGGAAAACCATTAGGTGAAAAATCTCATAAATATTTACACACTCATTATAAACAAAAGTTCCCAAAGGGAATAATTCGTAAAAGTAAGGAGAAATAAAGATGACTTCTCATAATCAAGAAGAGATAAACACAAATTTAAAAATTTTTATTGCTGAAATAATAAAACAAGACAGACCTGATTCTCATTTAATAACTGTTTTGCATAAAGCGCAAGAGTTAAATGGGTATCTTTCAAGAGAGATTATGGATTTAGTTTCTCAAGAAATGAACATACCTACCTCTACAATATGGGGTGTCGCCACTTTCTATCACTACTTTAAACTAAATCCTGTCGGGAAATATAATATTTCTGTTTGTATGGGAACAGCTTGCTATGTAAAAGGCGGCAGCGAGGTATTAACAGCTGTTAAAGAAGAATTAGGTATAGAAATAGGTCAAACTACAGAAGATTTATTATTTTCATTACATGAAGCAAGATGTATTGGTGCTTGTGGACTTGCACCTGTTGCTATGATAAATGATAAAATATATGGAGAATTAACTCCTAAAAAAATTATTGATATTATCAATAATTTAAAGAAAGAAGACGAAAGCAAACAAATCCCTTAAATCAAAGATGATTTTTTAGATTTATTGTTAAAATCTTAGTATAATTACTTAGGTTTTAGTGTTGTATAAATTTAATGTAAAGAAGATGAAAAAATGAAACATATAAATGATGAAAAAATAAACAATCTTATAAATTCAGAACAATGCAGCAGAGAAGAATTTGATAATATAATTGCAAAATCAAAACAGTTAAAAAGATTAACTACAGAAGAATCTGCAAAACTTCTTAATATAAAAGATAAAGATTTAATAAAAATTATTTTTGAAACAGCTGAATATGTAAAAAATACGATTTACGGTAAAAGAGTCGTATTGTTTGTCCCACTGTATATTAATAATATTTGTGTAAACGAGTGTCAATACTGTTCATTTTGTAAAAACAATAAAATTACAATAAGAAAAAAATTAACAATAGATGAAATCAAAGAACAGACAAGAATTCTGTTGGAAAGAGGACATAAAAGAATTCTTATGCTTTCATCAGAATCTGCAAATGAAAATGACGATGTAGAGTATTTTGTAAAAGCCATAGAAGCTATTTATTCAGTTAATGTCGGTAAAAATAAAGTAAAAAGAATAAATGTCAATCTTGCTCCTTTAAGCATTGAAAATTTTAAAAAACTAAAAAAAGCTGGTATTGGAACATATCAAATTTTCCAGGAAACATATCATGATGATACATACAGAAAATTACATGGAACAGGACCAAAATCTGACCCTGACAATAGATTAGATGCTATAGACAGGGCTTTTAAAGCTGGAATTGATGATATTGGTATAGGTCCTTTATACGGACTTTATAACCATAAATTTGAGACACTTGCAATGTTTGAACATATATCATATTTGGAAAAAGAGTTCGGATTAGGTCCTCATGTAATTTCAGTCCCGAGACTGGAACCTGCATACGGTTCTGAGCTTTCTAACAGTAAAAAATATGCTTTTTCAGACGAAGACTTTAAGCAAATGGTTGCGGTTATAAGACTATCTGTACCTTATACAGGTATTATTATGTCAACTAGAGAAACTGCCGAGATGAGAAATGAATTACTTAATTTAGGTGTTTCTCAAATCAGTGCTGAATCTAGAGTTTCCCCAGGCGGATATGAAAGACCTGACGATCATAATGCAATAAAAGATGTACAATTCCAATTAAATGACCAAAGAAGCATAGAAGAAGTTGTCAGTGATTTAATAAAATACGGATATATACCAAGTTTTTGTGCAGCATGTTACAGAAGAGAAAGAACAGGCAAAGTTTTTATGTCAATAGCAAAACCTGGAAATATTAAAGAAAAATGTACTATTAATGCTTTAATAACATTTAAAGAATATTTAGAAGATTTTGCTGATGAAGAATTTAAAAAACAAGGTAATAAACTTATAGAAAATAAAATATCAGAACTAAGTGATTACGACAGAGAAGTTGTTAATCATTTTTTTGAAAATATAAAAAAAGGCAATAGAGATGAATTTATTTAAGGAGAATTTTTATGCTTAAACCTCCAAGATCACTTACAATATATATCGGAATTTTCGGAAGGACAAATGTAGGAAAATCAACTCTTGTAAATTATATATCAGGACAGGACACTTCAATAGTTTCAAAAGTCGCAGGTACTACAACCGATGCCGTTTATAAAATAATGGAACTGCTGCCGATAGGGCCGATAACTCTTGTTGATACTGCAGGTCTTGATGATACTTCATTACTTTCAAAAGAAAGAATTGAAAGGACCAATAAAGTTTTTGAATTAACCGATGTTGCCATTATTGTAACAGAACCTAACATATGGACACAATATGAACAAAACATCGTTGCGGAATTAACACGAAGAAAAACACCTTTTATAGTGTTTGTAAACAATTACAAAGACGAAATATTGTCGAATTCTTTCATAAATATATTAAAGGCATACAATAACCAGCATTCTAAGTTATTAAACGAATCTGAATATAGAGAATCTTTCTTAAATGAATTTAAAAGGATTTTAATTGATATTATACCTGAAGAAACACTTAACCTACAGCCACTGACAGATAATGTAATAAAAAAATACCAGACTGCAATAATGGTTGTACCTATAGATTTAGGTGCTCCTAAAGGAAGACTTATTCTTCCACAGGTACAAATGATAAGGGCAGCTCTTGACGAAAGTGCAATGGTTTATATAGTTAAAGATACCGAACTACAAAGATGTCTTGATAGTTTAAAAAATAAACCTGATATAGTAATTTGCGATTCACAGGTCGTTAAAAAAGTGTTTGATATTATACCTAAAAATGTTTTGTTTACTACTTTTTCAATAATATTCACATCGAACAGAGCTGATTTTAAAATTATGCTTCAGGGAATAGAAGCATTGAAAAACTTGAAAAAAGACGACAGAGTATTAATAGCCGAAGCCTGCAGCCACCATGCAAGCAAAGACGATATAGGAAGGATAAAAATACCAAGATGGTTAAGCGAACATTTCGGATTTGATGTAAAATATGATGTGTGTGCAGGAATGGATTATCCTAAAGATATGAAAAAATATTCACTTATTATTCACTGCGGCGGATGCATGATTAACAAGAAACAAATGATTTCAAGATTAAATTATGCCGTTGAAAACAATGTTCCTATAACGAACTATGGTATGGTTATTTCCTTTATAAACAATACTCTTGATAGAGTTATAGAACCTTTTACAAAATCATAATATTTTCTTAAATATATTATTTATAACAAAAAAAAACTTCCTTCGGTTTTGGGATAAGAGATACATATTTTTTTAATATCTCTTTATTTTTTTCATCTTTTTCAAGATGTCCAATACCTATCGGAAGCATTCATACTATAGCCTATCATATCCAAATGTCAATAGCTTTATTCTATTCGTCTTTAAAATACCACACATTTTTGGAATTCATTAATAGCTGCTAAGTCTATTATAAAAAAAAAGAATAGAGATTGTTAAGCAAAGTATTTAATAAATGCTGTGTTTATTAACGGATTCTTAGTTTTAAGACTTTTCCTAAATACTTAACAAGAGTTAAAGGTCTAAGTTTTGATTGCCCGGAAACTCTTTCAAGAAAATCTATAGGATATTCTTTAATTACAGCTTTGGATTGTTTTGCAAAGTATAACATTTCTGTTACAATGAAAGGATCTGCTGCTGTTAATTTATTTACAAAACTTTTAACAACTTCTTGTTTAAACATTCTGTATCCCGATGTAGGATCACAAACATCAATACCTAAAATAATATTTAAATATTTTCTAGATAACAAACTGACAGTTTGTCTTAACATACCTCTTTGAGTATCTGACCCGCCATTTACATACCTTGACCCAATAACAACATCACATGATTTTATTGTTTCTCTAAAATATTTAATATATTTTGGATTATGAGAACCATCTCCATCAAGTTCAACAATATGCTTTGCATTATGCTCCAAAGCCCATTTAAAAGCATCTATTCCTGCATAACCTCTGCCCTTATTTGTTTTTCTTAAAAGCAAATGTACTCTTGAATCTTTTTTTGACATATCTTCAACGATTTTATATGTTCCATCCGGAGATACATCATCTGCAACTAAAACTTCAATATCTTTAAGATCACAATTTAAAATGTCATTTATTACTTTTTCAATATTTGTTGCTTCATTATAAGTACAAACTATTGCAAGTGTATCCATTTTAGCCTCTAGTAAATATAAGATTCTATTGTATCTAGCACATTTTCAACTAATACTTTATCCATACAAGTTATTTTTTTAGAACAGGTTTGCCTATAACAACAATTACATTCCAAAGATAAAATTTTACTGCCTCTGGAATACATTTCAATTTCATTTGAAGATGTAGGCCCAAAAATAGCTACAACATTCTTTTTAAGACCAAGAGCAGCATGCATTGCCATCGTATCACCGCAAATAACAAGATCACAAAGACTTATCATTGCAAAAAATTCCTGCACTGTATTATCTGTACCTGTATTATAAACATTCTTAATCTTTTTAGCTAAAATTTGCGCTATTTCTTCCTCATCATCTTTCCCGCCGAGTAAAAACACATTATATCCTTTGGCTGTTAATACTTTTATAAGTTCAATATATTTTTCTATATTCCATTTTTTCATTTTCCATCTTTTACCTGCACCCGGATTAATTCCTACGATTTTACTATCTTTTATTTTTTTTGATGTAATAAAATTTTTTGCTTTTTGTTTTGCTTGTTTTGATATAGGAACAACTATTTCATAATCATCTTTTGATAATTCTAATATTTTTGACATCCAAAATTGGTAAGTTTCTGTATTTGCTTTTTTTAATGTATCATAAGCACTGGTTAACAACCATTCTTTTGCATAATTATTTGAAGATTGAATTATTCTTGAATTATCTAACCAATAACCAATTCTTTTATCTGCAAAAGATAAAGTTGCAAAAGATAAACTTTCAGGTGAAAGATCAAGATTTATAACAACATTATATTTATTTGAATTTAAAAAATTAAAAACTTTGTCATCATTAGAAATGACATTATCTATATACTTATTTCCTATTAATACATCTACATTTTTCTTATCAACTAACCAATCAATTTTTGCATTATTATACTTTTCTTTAAGTCCTTGTAAAACAAAAGTTGTTCTTAACACATCTCCCATAGCACCAAGTTTAATTATTAAAATTTTAGTTATATTTGATTTTTTATTAATAGAAATATAGTTTTTACAAATGCTACAGATAGCATTTTTATCTTTTTGATATTTACAAGGTCTGTCTAATGGAAAGTTTACACAGTCTGTATATAATTTATATTTATTCATAATTGATTAGTTTAGCAAATTGTTATTTTTTGGTCAAAATATTTAAATATTATTTTGGTAAACAATCCTATCTATATTATTTGATTTAAAAACTTTATTACTTGGTAAAATATCATTTTTATAATAAACAGCATTGCCATTTATATAAAATCCGTCTTCTAATAAAGTTGCCTTATTTCTACAATCGAAATTACATACTTTTGAATATTTGCCATTCATCCCCCCACAATATCTTGTAACAGTAAGCAATATATATGGAAAATATAAACTAACTTTTATATCTTTTGGCAAAAGAGAAACCATATTCCATACTAAATTATCTATTTCTATTCTGGAAACATTATTTTTCAATAGAAAATCAAAAATTTCATCTGATTCAACAGAATGTCTAGCAAATATATCTACAAGTGTTCCCGGAACCTTTTTTGTATGAATAATTTTATTACAATCATTTGATTTTATAACCTTAACTTTATCTTGTTTATTTTTTAAAATTATATCTGCTCTGGGATCTTTCTTTTGTTTAGTTAAAAGTCGTCCCATAACTAGATTTAATTTAGGATAATATGTTCTTAAATAATAAAATGTTCCCCAATCATTAAATATAATTTCACTATATTTAGAATTAATATTTTCAAGGGTTTTTAATATATTTGATACTCTATCAAATGATTTATCTGTAAGAAATGGCAGTAACAATGAAATTTTTACCTTATTGTTATAAAAATCAATTAATTGATTAATTTTTGAGTAATCTAAATTATTTTCACAATAATCATTGCCGATATATATTCTATCTATATCAGATAATTGTTTATTTAAAATTTTATTATTTACTATTTTTGCTTTTTGCATATAAATCCCTGCACAAACATATTTTAGGATTACATTTAATATCTTTATTTTCTAACAACAAATTCTTACAAAATGATTGGAATTGTTTTAATGTAATATTTTTTTTATTTAACTCTTTTTCAATTTTCAAAACTACATCTATTATTGATATACCATCTGAATTTGTAATAGTTCTATTCGGAATTTTAATTGTAATATTTTTCAAAGACTTTAAATAATATAATGTACAGATATTACATTTATACGGTAACATTTTTTTATAAGAGAATTTAATATCTTTTGAATTTTTATTATTTAACGAACTTAATATATCCATACATAATGTCGACTGAACAGTAGTATCATATCGTTTATTTTGATCAGTTTCCTGCACATGCAATGATGTACAATACCCGTCAATAAAAAAGCATCCGTCTGCCATTAAAAAGAATATTTCAAATTGTATTTTCGGAAACTTTTCTAATACATTTAAAATTTCTAAAGATGTCAATTGCCTGTCTAAAACTACTCTTGATGCTCCCAAATTTTTATAAAACGATACTGCATAAGTATTTAAATTAGTACCTAATGTAGAAATTATTATTTCTTTTTTATATTTTTGTTTCTGCAACATTAAAAGAAGATTAATGTCATTAACTATTAAACCTTTAACTGATGAGAACTTTGAAACTTGTTTTATGCTTTTTAATATCCAG
>JAQVBD010000092.1 GCA_028690485.1 Endomicrobiaceae bacterium | reverse complement strand
GATCGCATCTGTTTGCCCTTGTTATGTATTTTATCTGCTGGCTTAGGATCCCAACTTCTCATAATTTCATAATTGAAAATATGCTTTGTTTTTTTGTCTTTTCTGGCCCAAAGAAGTGTTTCATGGCTTGCTGTAAACATTCTACAGCTTAAATTGGGAGAAGCATTTGGTTTTAGCCATGCCACATCATTTAATATGTGATATCCTTCTATTTGAAGAGCAAATCCACATTGATATATAGAATGATATGTTCCACTTATCCAAATAGTTCCATTTGGCTTTAATACTCTTTTGCATTCTTTAATCCATTCTAGTTGAAATTCAAAATTCTTCTTTAATCCGTTGCTTAAGTCCCAATCGCCCTTCTTTACGCTTACTTTTTTACCTGATTGGCACGTAAAAGTTCCGCTCGATAAAAAATATGGAGGATCTGCAAAGATCATATCAATAGAATTGTCTTTTATTCTTTTTAATACATCTAGACAATCTCCTTGATACAAAGAAAAATTTTTCTTATCGTAATACTTCTTCATTGATTAAGATAATAGCATAAAAAAGAAAAATAGTTTAGTCTTGAAATTTAATGATATTTATTTATCAATTTGCACATTCTCCCATGCTATGTTTGCTAATTTTCGAGCCCTCTCTTTAATTAATGATTCATTCCATGAGTAATTATTATTTTTTAATTCACTTAATAATTCTTTTGTAATTTTTAATTCTGATTTTTCATACATTTCTTTTTTCTCTTTTAAGCACTTATTAGATGCTTTTTTATTATATTCTTGTCCTAAGAGAGTCAAGTTCCCTATATTGTTAACATAATCATTTATATTTTTTGTTTCTAATTTCCAGCATTTATCAGGATTTTGAGGTAGTACATGTTCTATATTAACTGATTCTTTTATGCTCAACTCATTTTCTGATTTATAGTTAATTTTTGATAAAATAAATTTAATATATTTACTTTTATTATTTTTATACGATAAATTTATGAAATTTTTCTTAAAATCATCTTTTAGTGGGAATTCACTAAGTATTCTTTCTTTAAATGATTGTAGGATATTTTTAAATTCAGACTTATTTTTTGATTTATCAATTTTTTGAGCATATTGAGAATAAATTCCTTCTAATATAGACGGTCTTTTGTCTGACAAATTAAATGCAAAAGTAAAGTTTTCTATCCATAAAAATACTTCCCAAAATTCATTTGTTTTTAAATTATCAAAATCCCTTGATTCCATTTTTCTAATCAGGGAAAGCATAAGGCTGTAAGGCTGCTTAACACTAAAAGAATTAATATTTATGATATGTTTTTTAATACTTTCAGAGCCATATATATTCCAGATTTCTTTTTCTGGTTGTGTTATTTTTTTATAATATTCAGAATTCTTAACCAGCTCATCTACTAAGTCCTTATAATCTTTTACTGTTATTTTTTCACTTTTAATTGCAGAATATAATTTATTGTCAGCAACTTTTTCGTATTTTGAATGCCAATAAATTCTAATAAAATTATTTATTTTTTCTTCGCCAATATTATTATTAACTATATTCCATTGATCTTCTAATTTATTTTCGTTGAAATTATTAAAGTCTTCGGATATTCTTCTAAATAGTAAATTTTTAAGAAGATCAGAGGTGGATAATGCCAACCCTCTTCCATTCAAAGATTCGAAAAAACTATAAGCATCGTCGTAATCTTGTACAATTATTTCAACGACCTGAGAGCTTAATATTTTATCTCTTAATTCTTTCAGTAATTTTATTTTATTTCTTGATGCTTTCTCAGAAAAAGATGTTTCTATTATTTTTTTTAAATAATTATAATTTTTTTTAATTAATTTTTCAGAATCATTAATTGCGTCAATTTTATTATTTTTTCCGTTTTGAATGAAATTTTCAAAATATTTTTTAATATTATTTGATGGCAATATTCTAAATCCCCTTGGCTCTCCGTCGTCGTCTTGGAAGGAAATATATTCTTGAATCCTGTTTGCTATTTTTTCTTCATTTAATTTTTGAAAAAGATCTCTAATTACGGCTAAAAAGATTGTTATTGTTATTAGTCTTTGTTGACCATCAATGACTTCGAACTTCCCATCTTCTTTTTTATTAAGAACCATTACACCTAAAAAATTACTTTCGTTATTTTTTTCATCATTTAGATCTTCCCAAAAATCATCGATTTCTTCTTTTTTCCAAGAATAATTTCTTTGGTATTTAGGAATTTCATACAAGGCATCAATTTTTAATAGATCTTTTATTGTAGATGTTTTGGGGAGAATTTCTTTTTGCATAATATTTTATAAATAAAAACACCCAAATTAAAGGGTGCTTCCATCGTGATTATTAATTAATAAATTGTCTTTTGTTTCTATCATATTGGCTGAGCACTTCAAGTTAGAACTATTAAATCTCTAATATCTATAAAACTTTCTCAAGCATTTTGATTTTTTCTTATTTTACACTCTTCATGTGTTTTTATCGTAGCAAAAAAAGTGACAACATACTCTTAATTACAATCCTTTAAACTCTTTAGTTCTTCGTCTACAATTAATAGAACTTTGACCATAAGATTTATGTCTTCACGAGAATTAGCAAATCCCGGAGAATGTTCTGTCATAATTACTTTTATTATTAAGTCTCTAATCCCCTCATCTTCTTTAATGGTTATTGTTCGACCCCCTTTTATAAAAACATTTTTATTAATAGAATCCTTTTTCTATATTGTCGGCCTAAAAGATAAAGTCATCACACACAATTCTTGCTCGCTAGCGTTAGGATATATTTCTTTTGATTTTTTATATGAATTAAAAAGAACTTGGCATGTACTTCTATAAATATATTCATCAAGTTTATTAAAAAAATTTTGGAAAAACTTCATAAATTTAAGTATTTTTATTTTCTTCTCCTTGTACTCTTCGTGTGTTTTTTATTATAATAAAAACTATTTAAATATCCTTCGTCGAGTCCTTCGCCTATTTTTAATATTAACTATAATCTACCATAAGCCAAAAAATCTCTTGGTGATTTTATACGCGTCTCGTAAGGCGCTCAAGTTGGCTGTGGGACTAGGACTCGAACCTAGATTAACGGAGTCAAAGTCCGTCGTCCTACCATTAGACGATCCCACAATGTTAATCTATTCCTATTGACTCAATTATTGCTAGCTCTAAAGGAAGTTGCTGTATTGATGCATACTTACTCTTGTTCTCAGCTTCTAAAAGAAGTTCAATAGTTCTTTTTAATGTTCCTTCGTCAAAACTTTCTGATTGTTGTTTTGCTTTAGCAATAGATTCTTTTGCTTCTCCAGGCATTATTGACTCTATTAAATTAGCATCAATTTTTAAAATAATCAACTTTCTTAAGTATTCAATTAGTGTTTTTGTAAACTCCGGCAAGTCAATTCCCTTTTCAATTTGTTCACCAACAAACTTCAATGCCCCTGCCTTGTCTTTCTTAATTAAGTGCTCTGTTAATTCAGTAATAATATCTGTTCTAACTATCCCCAAAAGAACCTGC
>JAQVBD010000091.1 GCA_028690485.1 Endomicrobiaceae bacterium | reverse complement strand
TCACTTTCCAATACTTGATATGTTGTACTTCTGCCAGACCTCAATAGTTTTTGTTCTTCTTTATTTCTTTCTTGTTGTATATCGAAAATATCTTTTGCTATTAAATATTCTGCTTTTGCATCATCCCAATCCTGTAATAACTGCAGCCAACCATTTGATTCAGAAAGTTCTGCTTGTTCAATTTGTTTTTTAGATGACATTATATCGTAATCATATCCCTCAATTACAGTTTTTTTAATTGAAAAATCTAATGGTAACGAATAATTAATACCTACTATAAACGATGAATATTTGTCAGCTTTTAATTGAGAAAAGGATTCTGATATATTGCTATCTACACCATTCAAAGCATATTTACCAACAATTTTTAACTCGGAACCAATATTTTTTGATGCAATTTTTTGTGCATAAACATAACTATCAGCATCAGCTATTACAGATAGTGTATCTGCTCTTTTCCCATCATTTCTTTCAAGACCTTTTATATCTTTAAATTTTTCACCTAATTTTTCAATACTATCTACATCATAATCAACCTTATCAGATGAAATATTTATAAACTCATTAAATTTTCTTGATGCTTCTATTTCATCTTCCTGAGATAATTTTAAATTTAATTCTCTAATTTTATATGCAGCTTTTGATTGCAATAAATCTGTTTTTTCAGCTAAATCATTATTATATCTTCTTTGATTCCAATCAAGAGTTTTTTTTGTTCTAGCAAGAGAACTTTGTCTAAAGATATTAACTGTTCTCGTATAAGAAAGTGTCCAATAATTTTTCTTTGCATTCAATAATATCTGTTGTTTTTTATAAAGCTGTAAATACAACAACGATTTTGCTGAAGCTCTTGCTTTAGCTATTGAAGCTTCTGTTACCGCACCATTAAAATTTTTAAGTAATGATTGTTCTAATTTTATATAAGGTGACGTAGTACCATAAGTATATTTAGTGTTCATAAATGGATAATTACTGTTAGTTTCTTGTGTTCCATAACCTAATGTAACGGTAGTACCAGTATTGTATTGTTTATTCAAAGATACATCTAAATTGAAAGCATCCATATCAACATCCTGAAAAAAAACTGCAGCAGGATTTAAAACAGTTCTATTATGATCATCTGTATAATTTGCTTCTGCATTTAAATAAACAGAATATGCTCTGTACACTTCCTGTAATTTTTTTGTTATTGAAACTGTTGTATATTCAATTTCTTTAATTTGTGAATTATTTTCTTTGACTTTTTGTATATATTGATCCGGCGTTAAAAACTCACCATAAGAAACACCTGACAATAACATCAAAGAAAATGTGCCTACCAATATAGTTTTTAATTTACAATACATCTTGTGTGTCTTCATTTTAATCCCCTCAATATAATATCTATAAGTTTTTTTGTATATTTATTAAAATCATAATTTTCATTTTTTATATATTTACCATTATTATCAACACCTGTAAACATCGCCATATCGAATACTATAGAAAAATTGAGTGGTGCTATAAGAATAGGAATTATATGTTGTACCGATAAATCTTTTGAGATATCACCTTCTTCTTTACACTGTTTTATCAAAGAAATAAAAAAATTCAGCTCTTTCTCCTGATGTTTCCGCATAAGTTTAGACAACCCGCTTGTAAAAATCTCTTTCATAAATAAAAAAGCAATTTGTTTATTTTGTTCACCAAGTTTTGCTCTGACAAATAAAAGTGCTTTTAACTTATCAATAGATTTAGTGTGCTTCAAAATAACTTCTTCTTGAACAGCCACAAATTTTTTAAATAAATGTTCAAATAAAACACTTACAAAATGTTCTTTAGTTTTAAAATAATAATGAAACATCCCAAGATTAACACCAGCTTTTTTACAAACACCTCTGATGCTAAACTTCTCAAAACCAATTTCTAGTATTAATTCTTCACCTTTCTCTAATAATAATAAATCAATATTATGCGATGGTCTAGTCATGCGTATAATTATACATATTTATAAAAATAATTCAATGTCCAAATCAAAATATTTCTTATAATATTTTGATTTGGACATTGAATTATTTAAAAATGTTACAGGAATTAACAACTTGCTTTGAACATATTATTTTGACCAAGTACATTATTCTGATCTATACTTGTTTTAAATTTTCTTAATTCTTCAATACCATCACTGCCAAGCATTGTTTCTAAAAATATATGTTTAACTTTCCCAATTCCATGTTCTGCTGATACAGTACCACCCAAACTAACCGCTTTCTTTGCTATTTCTAAATATATTGTTCTACATTTATGATATTCTTCTTGGGTTGAAGCAATTAAATTTGCATGTAAATGACTTTCTCCTATATGTCCAAACGTTAAATTAAATAATTTCTGTTCCGAAAATTTTTGTTCACAAAAATATATCATTTCTTTTAATTTATCATGTGGAACTGCAAAATCTGTTCCAACTTTAGGTATTTTATTCCTTTTTACTATTTCATTTACTCGTTCAGGTATTTTATGACGAAACATTCTAAATTCTTCTTGTTCTTTTACATTAGAAGCAAACCAGACATTATCAATATTAACGCCATATTTTTCTATTTCTACTACCCATTTATCCATTAACAAATCATAAGTATCTTTTGTACAATCTTGTTCAAATAAAATCCCAGCATCAACATTATCAGGTATTATAGGATAATCTTGTTTGATAAGATATAATGCATTTTTATCAAAATATTCTAAAGATAATGCATTTATATCAATATCATTTTTTTGTTTTGATTTATTAGATATATCTCTTATTTCTTTTACAAAATTCCAAGATGTTTCTCTATTATCAAAGAAAATTATTCCACCAAATAACATTTCAAAAGGTCTAATTAAAACAAGTTCTGCAGATATGATAACACCTAAAGTTCCTTCATGCCCTATAAAAATATCAATTAAATCTGCATTATCATAATTAAAATAACCTGCTGCATTTTTAATTTGTGGCAACTTATATTTAGGTAAAGATATATTTTTTATACCTTTATTTGTTTTTAATTCAATATTAGCATTTTTATCAGCGAATACAGTTCCTCTCTCTATATAAGAAAAAGAACCATCTGAAAAAACTATTTCAATGGCATTAATATAATTTCTAGTTGTACCATATTTAAAACCTCTGCCTCCGGAAGCATTTGTTGAAATATTCCCGCCAATAGTTGCATTTTTTTCAGTAGGGTCCGGTGCATACATCCAGCCATGTTCTAAAACATATTTTTTTATATCGCTTACTATAGCTCCGCCACCAACTGTTATTAAAGCTTTGTCTTTTGAAATTTCTTTAATTGAACCTATGGAGTTTAGTCTTTCCGTTGACAAAACTATCCCTCCGTAAGCGAGACATCCGCCTGTAACCCCTGTGCATCCAGCTGCAATTGTTATAGGAGTATGTGATTTATTTTCAGCAAATAAATTGATTACATCTTCTTTGGATTCAACGATAACAACCTTATCTGCGTGAGCACCCAACATACCGGAAGAATCTTCAAAATAATGACAAATAGTATCTTGATCTGTTTTAATAATCATTTTGTGATT
>JAQVBD010000024.1:12376-17059 GCA_028690485.1 Endomicrobiaceae bacterium | reverse complement strand
AATATAAAAAAGATTTATTATGCTGCCACCAAAGAAACAGCATCAAAATATGGTTTTAAAGATAACAAGATGTATCAAGAGTTAAAAACAAAGATAACATCTGTTAAAATGATCAATATAAACCAAGATAATTCATTAAATCCATTTAAAATATGGAATAAAAAAGAAGATAAAATTAAATATTAAAGTTTACAAGACAAGATATGATTCATAACATAATAAATTTTTCAAATGTTTCAGTAATCAGAGATAATAAAAAAATATTAAAAGATATCAATATTGATATTAATGCTAATGAAAATATAATAATTCTTGGACCGAATGGTTCAGGAAAATCAACTTTTTTAAAATTGTTGACAAGACAAATTTATCCATCATATACTGATGATAATACAATATGTAAAGTTTGTGATCAGACTGTTTGGGATATATCTGCCCTGAGACATTTGATGGGAATAGTGTCAAATGATATGCAGTATGATTTTAATTTTGAAATTACAGGTTATGAAACGGTTTTATCAGGCTTTTTTGGAAGTATTGGTCTTTTTACAAATCATAAAGTTACAGATACGATGATAGAAAAAGCAAAGCAAATGATAGATTTTTTAGAAATTTCGCATTTACAAAATAAATATATGAATATAATGTCAGCCGGCGAAAATAAAAAATTCTTAATTGCTCGGGCTCTGGTAAGTGAACCGAAAATTTTAGTATTGGATGAGCCGACAAATAATTTAGATATTGCAGCCAGTAAAAAACTTAAAATAATATTACAAAAAATTATTGCACATAAAACGAATGTAATATGTATTACACATCAAGTTTCTGATATAATACCTGAAATATCTAGAATTATTATGTTTAAAGATGGGCAGGTTTTTAGAGACGGTGTAGTCAATGAAGTATTAACTTCTAAAAATTTATCATCTCTTTTTAATATTGATGTAGAATTAATGAAAAATCAAGAAGGATATTTAATTATATGAAAAAATTATTGAAAATTATCATAGCACCTTTAGGAATTTTAATATTTATTATAGCTATTTCATTGCTTAGCCATGAAATGAAAAATTATAGTTACCAGCAAATATTAGACACATTAAGAGCAATCCCTTCATTTAAAATTACAATAGCTTTAATACTGTCTTTATCATATTATTTGATACTCGGAGGATATGATGTTATAGCATTTAAATATATAGGTGTACCTTTAAAGTTTAAAAATGTTCTTTTTACCTGTTTTGTTAGTAATGCATTAGGAAATAATACCGGATATTCTATGCTTTTTGGCGGTTCAATAAGATATAGGTTATATTCCTTATATAATGTATCAATGATGAATGTTACAAAAGTTTTATTTTTTTCATCGGCTACAATTTGGTTTGGATTACTTATAATTGGCGGTTTGGTTTTTACATTTTCTCCGGTAGAGTTTAATAACAATAAATTCTTTTTTAGTTCATCATTCCCGTTAGGTATATTATTTTTAACAATAGTTTTGCTGTACACAGCTTTAAGTCTTTTAAAATCAAAACCAATTAAAATTTTAAAATGGACAATAACATTCCCAAGTATAAAAATTACTTTATGGCAGATGTTACTTGCTACTGCAGATTGGGTTTTAGCATCTTGTACACTGTATGTATTATTGCCGCAAGGAGAAATCGCATACATTACATTACTGCAAATATTTTTAATTGCGCAGATGTTAGGTATTTTAAGTCAGGTTCCAGGTGGAATGGGAGTATTTGAAACAGCCATAGTTATGATGTTGCCTTCTGCGACAGAAAGTTCTTATGTTATGGGTGCACTTTTAGCATACAGAGCAATTTTTTATTTTTTCCCTTTGGGAATAGCTTTAATATTGCTTGCAAGTCATGAATTCTTCAGGGCTAAAAAAAGATTTAAAGTTCTTGCAAGATTTTATGGCGGAAGAATGGCATCAATTATTCCACAGGCTTTATCAGTAAGTATTTTTTTTGGCGGAACAATAATTTTGTTTTCAGGAGTGACTACAGTATCATCATCAATAATTCAAAGATTAGTTGAATATATACCATCTATAATTTTAGATTTATTACATTTTTTAATCAGTATTATAGGTATTATGCTTTTGTTTGTTTCAAGAGGATTAATATTAAGAATAAAAAAAGCATACTCCATAGCAATAATTTTATTATCAATTCTTTTTCCATTGGCACTAATTAACGGGTATGGTTATGAAAAAATTGTTTCATTAATAATAATTTTGTCACTTATAATACCTGCAAAAAAATATTTTTACAGAACATTAAGTTTAATGACTCTTAGATTAAATATATTATGGTTTTCAGCTATAAGCATAGTGTTTTTAACTTCTACATGGTTAGGGTTTTTTGTTTACAAACAGGATATTTATTCTTGGACTAATTTTTTAGAAAGTTTATTTAGCAATAGTGATGCCAGCAGATTTTTAAGAATTTGTATGGGCATGGCAATTATTATGATTATGGTTTTAATATCAGAAATATTTAAAAGATATAAATACAAAAAGACAACTGTTAATGTTAATAATGTTAAAAAACTTGTGGATACATCTAAATATGTATATGGAAATTATGCATTTGAAAATAAAAATATTTTTGATATGAATACTAATACTTTTATGATGTATTATCAAATAAATAATAGTGCTATAGCATTTGGAGATCCTGTTGGTGATAATAAATCAAGCAGAGAACTCATCTGGAATTTTAAAGAAATGACAGATTTAAAAAATATAAAACCGACTTTTATCTATTTAGGTTATAAAAATTTAAAAATTTATGATGATATAGGGCTGGATATTGCATCTTTTGGCGCTGATGCAAATATCTTATTGGATACATTTTCTGTTAATGAGAATTCTTTAATGGATATTAAAAAAATATCTGATAATATGGAAAATACCGGATATTCATTTGAAGTTATTGAAAGAGAAGAATTTGTAAAAGTTCAAAAATATATAGGTTTTGTAGATTATCAATGGGAACAGGATTTTGCAGGATTAAAAAATAAAATGTTTGATGTTTCTTCAAAAAATGCAAATAAATATATTGTTATTAAAAAAGATAATTTTATCTCGGCTTATGCATATCTTTTGCTTTCTGATAACAAATATGAATCTTTTGTTTCAAATATCAGATATACAAATGACTGCAACAATAATATAGTACAGTTTATTTTATTTAAAGCTATTTCTTGGGCAAAAGATAATCAGTATAAATGGTTTAACCTCGGATTAACTCCAAATGATAAAATTATATTAGATGATGATTTTATCAAAAAAGCGAAAATTTTTGTCTTTGCGGAACATTTTAAATACGATATGAACACTTTGATAGAATTCAAAAATAAATTTAATCCGGTTTGGAAAAATAAATATGTTGCATTTTCTGCAGATAAACATATAAAACAGTTCTTGTCTGATTTCTTTTATATCTATTCATAAATATAAAATTACTATACCAAAATAAAAACAAGGTGGATCTTTAGTTAGCATCCACCTTGTTTTTATTTATTATTTTATTTATGTTTTTTAAAATAGTTGTTTATTCTTTCTGATACATTTTCCTGCAAATTGTTATAGAAGAACATGTAATCATACATATGAAGAACTCCCGCAGGGAAAATTGTCTGACTAGCAGTATAGTTTGTTGGATTAACATCAACTACCAATGCATTAGTTTCAATTTCTAAATAGGCAACCTTTAAAGGTCTTGATAAAGAAACAATTTTATTACTGCTTAAATCAAAAATCACAGCCCCTCTGTATTGTTTTTCTTTTGATGGTTTATTATTTGTTTTCCAACTTATTGGATTAATAGCTTTGGAATTTTTCTTCAAAACAGAAGAATACCCATTATTTGCAATTTGAGTATTATAAGAAATTATAACACCTATATCATCAGCACTTTCTGCCATTTTAAGATAAGGATATTTTGATAAATCCTCATCAGTTATAGAATAACCTATTATATATGCGGCTATAAGTTTATTTCGCAAATCTTTATCATGAAATTTGTTTTTTAAAAGATCTAATATTGCCATAGATCCTTGGCTGAATCCTGCCAAGAAGAAAGGTTTTCCTTTGTTATAATGTTTCATATAGTAATCAAAAGCTCTTTTTACATCTTCAAAGCTTGTTATAGTCGCATCTTTTGATGATTGCAAAAGAGCTATGGAAGCCTGTCTGTATAAAGGGGCATAAATGTTTGCCTGACCTTTAAATATGCCGGTATCGAATGTTGCTTGATTTTTTGCTCTTTCTTTAAGTTCAGTATTGGTTACATCCATATATTCAGGTCCGTTGCCAATAAAAATTGTAGGATATATGTAGAAAACATCTACTTTTGCATCCTGTTTATCAGGCAGCAATGCCCATCTTTCCTGTTTTGAATAATCAGGCTGTGGTGTAACAGTTATATTTTCTATTGAAAAAGCTATTGGTTGAGTTGATATTGTAACAGTACTAACATTAAGACTTGATGTAATTGATTGAGTTGATATCTTTACAATAGAGCTAGAGGATACATTTATCGTGTTAGAGGTAACAGGTGCAGTATTTTTTATAGTATCAGTACTAACATATGTAACAACTGTTGGAGAAGAAACAGCTACTGTAGAATTTGAAGATACATTTATTACAACAGATTTAGTTGTATC
>JAQVBD010000024.1:0-12276 GCA_028690485.1 Endomicrobiaceae bacterium | reverse complement strand
GTTGTATCTGAACTGGTAATAGCATCAGCATTAGAAACTATTGTTTTAGTAGGCATATCTGATGTAGTAAAAGAACTAACAGTTACCGGAATAGAGGTATTATCTTCTTTATTTTCAGTAACAATTGTGTCTGCTGCATAAATAAATTGTCCTATAAATATCAAAGTCAATAACATAACATAATTTTTAAATTTAAACATTTTTAAAACCCCTTATATTTTTTGATTACAGAATATTATAATTAAAATATCAAATATGTTTAATTAATTCAAATATATGACGTGTATTTTTGATATAAATTTTTGGAAAAGATGTTTCTGCTAATTACTGAACAAAAAACAAGGCGTATACAAATGGAATATGCGCCTTGTTTTTTATATGGTTTTATTTATGTTTTTTTAAGTAGGTGTTTATTCTTGTTTTAACATTATATTTCAGATTGTTATAAAAGAACATAAGATCATAAGAATGAAGAACGCCGGGTTTAAAAGCTGCACTGCTTGCAGAATATTTATTTTTATCAACATCGACTACAAGAGCATTGGTTCCTTCTTCAAGACATGCTGTTTTAAAAGGTTTTTCGTATCCGACTATTTTATTCGCATTCAAATCAAACATAACTGCACCTTTATATTGTTTCGCTTTTGATTTTTTATGATTTGTTTTCCAGCTTACAGGGTTGATAGAGTTAGAGTTCTTTTTTAAAACATAAGAATATCCGTTGTTAGGAGTTTGAGTGTTGTAAGAAATTATGACTCCGGTATCATTGTCTTTTTGAGCCATTTTTAAAAATGGATATTTTTTAAGGTCTTCATCCGTAACGGAATATCCTATAATGTAAGCCGCTACAAGTTTGTCTTGTAATTTCTTATCTGCCAATCTGTTTTTCATCAGATTAATTACGGCTTCAGATCCCTGACTGAATCCTCCGAGAATAAAAGGTTTCCCATTGTTATAATTCTGCATATAATAATCAAAAGCTCTGATTACATCATCGAATCCTGCTTTGCAAAACTGTGCACATTCGCTTTCGTTAAGTTTTAAGATTTGCATAGATGCTTGTCTGTAAAAAGGAACATAAACATTTGTATTATCTTTAAATATTCCTGTATCAAAAACGGAATGATTAAAAGATTTTTCGCGCAAGTCTGCTCTTGATATATCCATGTATTCGGGTTTATCTCCGCCGAAAATTGTAGGGTATACATAGAAAACGTCTACCTGTGCATCAGAATTGTCGGGCATTATTGCCCAACTGTCTTTTTGCGAATAGTCAGGTTCCTGCGGAAGCGGAATGCTGTCTACAGAAAAAGATTCTATCTCGCATGGCTGTTGTACTGCGGTTGCGGAAGAAAGCGATACTTCAGACTTTAAGTCCTGTGCATAAATACAATGAGAAAACAACAACATCATAATCAATACGGCAATTTTTTTAAGATTCAACATTTTTTCCCCTTTTTGAAAATATATCTTTTTACTAAGCCGCAGATAATACTTCTTTAGTTAATCTTAAATCATGTTGAGTCAAAGAGATATTTACAATATCAATTTCAATGTCAGCAACTTCTGCATAAGGAATCAAAAGAATTAAAGTATTTACTGCAACAATATCTTTTTCTTGTGTTTTTGATAAAGCTCTTTCGGTTAAAGTTGTTATATTATCATCAAGATATTTTTTCAGCATTTTTTCTTTTGTTAAATCATCATAATTTGCAGATAATATATCAGCAACTGATTTATCTATATCCGTAGAAGATTTATTTTCAATTAATTTAGATTTTAATGTCTGTGTTAAAACTGCCTCATATTCTTTATGTTTCAACCCGATTTCTTTACCATATTTTAATAATTCTTGAGCCATAGCAACTCTAAAAATGATTTGTTCTATAAATGCACCATTATTTTTAACAGTTTGTTCATAATTTTCAGAAGCATATTTATTAAAATCAAAATATTGTTTTAATTTATCATTTTTAGTTAATATTTTAACTAATTGTTCATAATCTTGTTGTAAATTATCAGCTGACCATTTTTTATAAAGCTCCAATAAAACTTGATTATCTTGTTCTGTAAAACTTTTTGCAAGACTTTCAACACTGTAAGTGTCAGCTACTTTTTGTGTTAGTCTCTTTTCTTTTACTTCTGATATAATATTTGTAATTCTTCCTAATGCAAAAATATCTTTTAATTTACCGGATAAAGTATTATCTTGTTCTGTGTTAATCGCTTTTTCTATATAACTATTTTTAAATATTATAGGTTGTTTTGCAATGTTGTTGTTTATAGCTGAAATAATTTTTTCTACTGTATCACAATTTTGTTCAAATTTAGCTATAACATCTTCATTAGTTAAACTATCCGTTATCAGATAAGTTGTATCATCTATCATTTCAATAAAACCGGAAACAGATTTATTTCCTGCAACATTTTCTTTTTGTGTTTTATCTGCAATCAGAATATGTATAGATATATTTTTTGATTTTGCTCTCTCTAATAATAAATTAAATTGTTCTAATCCAAAATCTTCTGTTAACTGATGATAAACATCATAATCTAATGCTAATTGGCAGCTGATATTTTTTTGTTGGTCAATAATATTTTCAAAATCTTTTATTCTATCTGCTTTTTCACTGTCAGTAATTTTAAAATTATCTATGTATCTAAATATACTCTCTCTTACAGCAAAACCATATCTGGTGGTTATATCGCTGTACATAGCCAAAATTTCTTGTTGTTGATAAATGTTTGATTTTGTATATATTGTTAATAAATCTTTTGCTTGTGAAATTGAATCGTTATCACTTTCAACAATTTTTGCAGAAATAAAATCAGCTTTATCAAGAGATATATTAATGTCATTTGCCTTATTAATATGTTTTATAATTTCACTTTGAATATATGTATTATTCTTTATCATATTTACTGTATTATCATAATTTATATTTTCTACATATAAATAAATAACATTTTGAATATTGCTGATATATACATTATTATCGTTTATTTTTATGCCGAGAGGCTGAAAATTTAAACTTTCTGCAGTTTTAGTATCTATAGCATCTTTTATTACAAAGACATTTTCATATAACATAGTACCAGTATTTTGTTTAAAATTTCTAAACAGATTATTTGTTTTATTTATTTCATTTACAGATATGTTCCTATAAATAACTCCGATTTTTTGAAATACGCCCTGGGACGGTTTTGTAAAAATACTTATTATAGATTTAAAGAATGAAACGATCGTTTCTGTAAAGTTAATACCATCATTGTTTAACTGCAATGTGTTTTCAGATTTATTAGTATGTATTTCTGTGTTAATGACATCTGCCGAATTAGCAGGATTAAATACAATTTCTTTATTATTATGGTCATAAATCTTATCATGATGAATATATATACTGCTGTCATTTATAACATTTTTAACTAAAGCATCTTGTTCCCATGTAGGGGTTGGATTATTTAACTGGCATATAAGATCAAATCCTCCTAACTCTTTTTGCCAAATAAGCCAATTTTCTAAATCTACATCATCTACATGATTTAATATCATATACTCTATATTAAATCCTTTTGTATTTACTGTGATTTTTTCACCGGTTCCATCAACTGTATCTTCACCGGTAAATTCTGAAGCAATCTTTGCAGTTATTTTATTATTATCTGTACCAACAAAATCAAGTTTCCATTTAGATGTATCTTCTCCGAGATTTTCAAGAGCTTGTCTAATTAACCAGACAAAAGTTCTTAATTCTTCCCCTGTAGCTGAACCGCAAGACCAAAACCTAAAAGTCCTGTCATTATTATTTATTTTTGTTTTAAGCGTTTTCAGCACATAGCCATACTGCAAGTTAGTATTATCTTCAAATAAAGGATTTAAAATTTTCTTTCTGACATCTTTTTTATAGAACTTAGTATAGTAATGTACATTTTGTTTTAAATCTGTTTTTATGTAATCGGTAATTAACCCTTTAATTCTGATATACATTTCTTCTTTAGAATTTGTGGTTGGAATAAAATTCTTTTCCGGTTTTTGAAAAAAGTTATGTCTATATGAAGCAATAATTCCATTATCTGCTTTCGTAAATTGAATTTTATTGAATCTTTTTAAATTGTCTTTGTGCCCCTTTTTTAGTACCTGTTCAACATATGACAAGCGAGGAATAGTATTTTTATCTATAGAATTGTATTTTTGATGTATTTTTGAAGATAAATTTTGACCTGATATAAATAAAATAAAAGTTGTAAATATTGGAATTATCGGAGAAACTGATACAAGAGCACAAAGTATTAAAACTGTTATTGCTGGAGCTATCGCTGATGCTGTAAACAATGTTCCTGCAACAAATAGTTTTTTCTTTGCATTTGTATCCGTTGCAGAAATATGTGCAACAGAAAAAATTAATCCTCTTGTAATAGAATATATTACAGATGACAATACTATTATTGGCAGTATTCCTGTAATAAAACCATATGATATTCCGGCTATGCTTATAATTGAAAGTAAGCTGTCAAATAAAATGGTAATTATTGGATTTTTACCTTCACCAATTTGTTTGTTAAAAAGTTTCTTTAATTCAAAAGGATCAGTGCCTGTTTTTTTTGCAAAACTTTTAATACCTACTCTTTTAATAACAGAAGAAATAGCAGCTGAAAAAGGTAAATTATAAATCCATTCCCATACATGTGCAGATTTTTTAAAATCCGAACCGAGAATAGAAGCTCCGTCATTTTTTGTTGAGTCAATAAATAACTTATTTATTATTTCTTCTATTCTGGCTCCTTTGTCTTCTTCTTTGATTGTTCCTTCTGCAACTTCTTTATCGGCTACTTTATTAGCAAAAATTGTTAATACATCTTTCAATGTTATTTGTACATCTGTAGTGCTGTTATTTGATGATATATATTCAATGATTGATTCTTGCAGCAAATTTAATGAGTTTATCCCGCAAACATCTTTTACCTGCATCATTACAATAAATGCTATATCGTATTCATCAGTATCGTTGTTTATGTCAGTAATACTTTTATCAACCTTAATTTGTGAAGATAAACCAAAATCATTTACAACATTTTCTTCTCCTAAATAAGCATATAGTTCTGCTGTTTTTGTTGCAATTGTTTCTAATGACCATCCTAAAATATTAAGATATTTAATATGTGACATTTCATGAGCTGCAACAAATATAGGTGCTACCATATTTGTATCACTTTGAAATGAATATAATAATCCTGCATTTGATACTTTTGTAGAGCTTTCTTTTACTATTTCAGCATGGTCAAATACATATTTAAAGTTTTCTTTTATCAAGTTAGTATTATCTGTATCATTTATTAAAAATTCTGCCATACCGCATAATACCTGCCATTCATATCTGTTTTTTACATCGGTAAAGGATATGTCTGTAGTAGATCCTTTATTATCTTTAGTATATAAAAAGTAATTTTCCTGTAAATATTTGATTATCTCATCTCTTTTTAGTAAATCAGTAAAGTCATTTTTGTTATATTGATAATCATCACTTGCAGCTAATAACATATATGCATAAAAACGGTATTTTATATTTTGATTGCTCTGAACAATTTCAGTTAATTTATCATTGCTGTATTGTTGAGACAAAATTGTCAGAAATTCTATTTCATCAGCACTGTAAACAGCTTTGAATTCTGTTTTTAAAATTCTATTGTCATTAATATCATTTAAATTTGAGTTAACAATACCATCTATTTTATTTAATACATATCTATAAATATCAACATAATAACTGTCATCCATTGATGGCATTAATGTATTGTTCAAAGATGTAATATCTTTTCTGATTTGGAATAAACTTAAATAAAAAGATTCTTCCGTGTCAGTTTTTATTGTTTGGTCAATATATCCTTTCAAATTGTTGGTTAATGCAATATCTTTGTCTGTTAACTTGTCATTAGTTAGCCATGTATTAATAATACTATCAAAACTGTCTGCTTGGCTTATTCTCAAATCTTGCTGCATTTGTGTAATTTCAATATTGCTTTTTTGAATTGTTTGAATAGTATTATATCCGTATATTCCGCCGGTTAACAACACAATAACTACAATCACAGTAATAATTGCTTTTTGCAGTGGTGTTTTTCCCTTTTGTTGAAAAGGAATAATCTTGTCAGACTCATCTTCGTAAGATATATAGATTTGTTCTTTATTCCATTTACTATGAGAAATAATATTAGTAATTTTTGCAGCAAATGAAGCTATAGCATGGCTGTGAGTTCTGCTGTAAAGTTTTTTATATGTGTAAGCCATTGAATCAATTACAGAATATAAACCCTCTCTTAAATTTTGTTGTTCAATTATGTCATCTTCAGTGTTATCTTGAAATTCAATATGCTTTTTTAAAAAAAGTTCCGGCAATATTGACGATTCTAAAGGTATATTGATTTTTGCAGTATTATCGAAAATTTGATTTATCATAGGAGCTTCAACAAAAGGGGCAATAACTATATGATAAAATACTAATAATTTATCTCTTAATACATCATTTTTAACAGTTATAATTTTATCCAGCATTGGAGTAGATATAGTTAATAAATGAGGTTCCTGTTTATTTATGGTTTGTATTTTTTTTGTAAAAACTAATGATGATTCCTGATCAAATTTAGAGTTATCTAAATCAGTGGAGATATCATTATGTTGCCCCGTCATTATATTTATATATTTCAGTAATGATAAAACATATGAAATTTGTATTTTTGTTAAATCTGTTTTTTTAAGTAAATTACTTAAATTATTTTGCAGAGGAGTAATAAATTCATCTGTATCTTTTAATCTTGAATTAATGATTTTAACAAAACTAGGAAGTAATTCTTCATTTAATTTTTCAAAATCTTTTGTTGCTATAATTTGTTCTATAAGCATTTGATTTAATTCTTTGTACAAACTTGGTAATTTATCGTTTTCTTTTAAAATTTGCTTATGAATTTGTTCTTCTTCCAAAGTCAATTGTTGTTTAAGTTCGTCAGATAATTTTGTATAAAAATAATCTTGAATAAAAGAAGGCAGTCTTGCTATTACAGCCAAATCAATACCGTCAATTTCTTTAACATTATATTTTTCTATATTTCTCAATTTATAGCTAAGACCATTAGCAAAACTTATAGAAGGATTGGCTTCAAATAAATTGGTAATAAATGATTTGTAAGTTATTGAGGCTGGCTTTGATATTTCCATACTGCCTGTTTTATTTTCAATTTTCCCGTTAATATTAGCAAGTGTTATTTTTTTATTGTCTATTGAAATAACAGTTTCTATATCCGTGTAATTAACTGATATTTGGCTTTTCACAACTGATTTCATTTGATTTACAACTTTGTTAATTACATCTTGAGAATAAACACCACCCAATAACTCTATCCCGGCATTAATTAAATTATTAAATTGAGATATCTCGTTAGTGCTGGATGCTATTGTAAAACTTAAAGCATTAGTATTTATTATTAATTGTTCTTTTATAATGTTTATATATTCTTGTTCTGATTTAGAAATATCGGAACTAACCATAGGCGTAATAGTGACATAACTAATTTTTTTATCTGATAAAAGCTGATTTAACCCTTTTGTATGATATCCTCCGCTAATGACTACTATTATTTCTTGTGCCTGTTTAAAAATATCTTCATTTGAGTTAGTTGTATTTTGGCTAACTTCGACATCATTTAATATATTATTGAGAAATATGGAATTTCTCTGATTATTTACAGCATAATATTGTTCAAGTTTCTTTATATTATCAGATAACCGGCTGATTCTATTAACAATGCTGTATTTTGAATATATATTTATAAATTGCTGTTCTTTTGATGCAAAATATTCATAATTATTTGCTGTTAATTTATTTGTAAAGAAGTCTCTGAAAACTGCATAGAAATCTGTTAAAAATGAAATCTCATACTCTGTTTCATTTTTTGAAAAAGCTTGCCTTAAGTTATTCAATAATACTCTTTCTTCATTTAACAGTTCTATAGGATTAATAGTATTTACCAACATCTTGTTATTTAAAAATATATTTAATGTTGGATAATTTTCTGCTAAATTTATTTTATATGTATTACTTATGGAATAGATATGTTGAATTAATTTATCTGTATCTTTGAAGTTATTTGTATCATTCATAACTTCTTTATATGCATTAAAAGATAATCTGGTTTTAACAAAAATCAAAAAAGCATTCATTTCAATAGATAGTCTTTTGTTATTAATATTATCTAAATTTATACTTAAATATTTATTTATATTATGAAAGTTTTCTGTATCTATAGCAAAAAGGTTATTAAAATTTTGAGGATTATTATTAATTTTATTAACTAATTTAAAAAGTAGTGTGTAAAATTTTTTAGAATCAATTTTATTTGTTGTGTATTTCTCAACAAGTTTATTTAATCTCAGATTATTTTTCGACGAATATTTTGAGCTGATGTAAGTGATATCTGATTTAATTTTTTTTAATTCTGCATTAAATAAATCTTGTTTATCTATAATTTCTGATAATCTGGTCAAATTCTCTTTATGTATTTGTTCATTATCCAATCCTTTTAGAATATTTGGTCTATTTGTTTTGTATGCAAAATATTCTGCTCCGGTTAATCTGCCCATAGATAATAATTTTTCTGCAAGATCATCTCTTAGTTTTATGTTTTTTATTTTATTAATCCATGAAATATCAATATCTCCGTATCCGCCTTCAACAAATATATTTTTGATTTTATACTGGTTATCTATATCTTGTAAAATCTTATTTATATTTGATTGAACTGATTTGTTTGAATGCAAATCTTGGATGTTAACTACTAATAAATTGCTTTGATTATCAGCAATTTCCGTAATTTTCCCGGAATTATTAAAAGATAAAGAAACATTGTTGCTTAATAAATTGTTATTTTGTTGAGCTGCTGATAAGTTGCTTGTTATAACAGAAAACAGAAAACACAATGTTGTAAAAACAGAAATTAATTTTTTTATATTCATTAAAATACCCCTAAATAATAAAACAAAGCATATAATATTGAATATCGTATGCTTTGTTTTGTTTTTCTATATGATTTTATTGCTAGAATCCAAAAAACTCTTAATAATCCTAAATATCCCAACAAAAATATAAATATAAAAGAAAATAGCAAAAATATAAAATTGATTTGAGAATTATTGTACAAACTTTCTTTTGTAGCAGAAATAAATAATAATCTAAAAGGCATAAAATAAATATTACTTATATTAGTAATAAAAAAGGCATTATTGTCTATAAATAATTTATTATTTTTTTCAGTGTTTGTTGATAAAGTTAAATCGTTAATAATAGTATCTGAAAGATTTATAACAATATTTTTCGTTTGTCTGTATAATTCGTACTGCACTTCAAATATATTTGAAATACCGGCAAAAATACCATCTTCAATTTTTTCATTTTGATTAAATTGAAGATTGAAGACAGATAAAGACAGCATAAATGATAATATAATCACTATACACTTTTTCATATATTATATTAGTATATGATATCGATAATAATACATCAAGGATTTGTTGAAATTTTACAAATCTTTTACATTATCAAGATACATTCAATTTATGAAAATTTTATTACATCTTCATTAGCTTGTTTAATAGGAGAGACTGTATTACATCCGCCGATACATCCGCCTTTGCAAGCCATTACTTCAATTAAATTTGTCTGGCAATGCCCGTTTGCATAAGCAGATAGTCTAAGAACATTTTTTTTATCTAAATCAGTTATTAATTCTGTTTTTATTAAATCATGGTCAATAGTACTATAACTTCTAACAGCTTCAGAGACACCGCCTCTTATTGCAAATTGTCGAGCTTGTTTAGTTGGAATTTTAGATAGGGTATCTTTATTGCAAGACAAAATATCTATATCTTTTATATCTTTTGTGGATATCATGGCTTTAAGTTCTTGAAAAGTTAAAACATAATCAACTAAATTGTCTTCTTGGGCTTCTTTTCTTTTTGAGAGACAAGGGCCGATAAATACTGTTAAACAATCAGGATGTTCATTCTTAGCGATTTCTGCAGTATAATGCATAGGGGTTAATGTTTCAGAAACGAATTGTTTTAATTTAGGTATATGTTTTTTTATTAAACGGACATAAGCATGACAACAAGATGTTGTCATAAATTCTTGTTTTTCTTCAATAACTTTTTCTTTGAATTCAGTTGCTTCTTTTTTAGCAGTAATATCCGCCCCTAAAGCAACCTCGTAAACATATTCAAAACCGATTTCTTTTAAAGCAGTTACTAAATTCTCAATTGGAACACCAAATTGACCAATTATTGAAGGAGCAACTAAAGCAGCAAGCTTTTTACTGCTAAGAAGTCTTAATACATCTAAAATTTGTCGTCTTTCCATTATTGCACCAAATGGGCAAATCGCAATACATTTGCCACAGCTGATACAAAGACTGTGGTCTATATTAGCTCTGCCTTTATCATCTTTTGTAATTGCATTTACAGGGCAGACATCTTCACACGGGACAACAATTTTAAGTATGGCATTATAAGGACATGCTTCTAAACATTTTCCGCAATTTTTACATTTATCCTGATCAATATGTGCTTTAAAATTAGAAATGGTAATAGCATTAAAAGGGCAGGAACTTGCACATTTTCTGGAAAGGCAACCTTGACATATTTCACTGACCATATATCTGCTTTTTACACATGCGGAACATGCAGATTCAAGTACTGTAAGCAATTTGTTATTAGTTTTATATTTTTGTTCGACTTCCGGCAGTAAAAAATCAGTTAATGGCAGAGCTTCATCTATTTCATTTACAGAATACCCAAAAGCTGCTAAAGTCCTTAACTTTAAAATAGCTCTTTCTTTATAAACACAGCAGCGGAAATGGTTATCGCTTCCTTTAGGAATAATATTAAACGGTAAATGATTAATTTCTTTATCTAAATTACCATTAAAAAACATATAACAAATTTCTTCTAAAACTTCCATTCTAAAATGTTCTGAATAATTAGTCTTTTTTATCATAATTATTGATTTTATCATTTTTTAAATAAGAAACATATATATTAACATAAATTATAAAATAATTTTTCTTGATTTATATGTTGTTTTTCGTTATAATTAAACCTAAAACATATTGAAAAATAATGAAAAAACAAAAAATAAAAGTTTTGATTTCACAAGAAGAAATTCAAAAGAAAGTTTGTAAACTTGCAAAACAAATAGACAAAGATTACAAACAGAAAGATTTATTAGTCATTTCTGTTCTGTCTGGCAGTATAGTGTTTTGCAGTGATATTATAAGACAATTGAAAACTGATTTTTCCTTAGATTTTGTTAGAGTTGCTTCATATAAAGATAAACAATCGACGAATAAAATAGAATTAATAGCATCCGTCAAAGCTGATGTTACAGGAAAAGATATTTTGATTATAGAAGATATCTACGATACAGGAAAAACACTTTCCTATATAAAAAATATGTTGTTAAAGAAAAAAATAAAAAGTCTTAAAACTTGTGTTCTTGTAAACAAAAAAACAAAAAAAAGCAATAAAACAGATATAGATTATTTAGGTTTTAACATAGAAAATGAATTCATTGTAGGATACGGACTTGATTATAATGGTAAATATAGAGGATTACCATATATAGGTATTCTATAAGATTAAGGGGATATATTTATGAAACAAAAAAACTCATGGGGTTTTATTTTTTGGATAGCCCTATTTGTTATATTACTATCTTTTATGCAGTCATCTAGAAAAAAAGGAAATCAAGAAGATATCCCATATTCAACTTTTAAACAAAGTGTTAAAGAAGGAAAAGTTGTAAATGTTGTTGTGTCTCCAACTCTTATAGAAGGAGAAATTACAACTGCTGACGGAAAAGTTAAGAAATTTAAAACTATTCCTTTGGATGATCCGAAATTAGTTGAAGATATGGAAAATAATAAAGTCCAGCAGTTTGCTGGTAAAAGTCAGAATGGCTGGATAGGACCATTATTAATGAGTTGGGGTCCTATCATATTATTGATAGTTTTTTGGTTATGGATGATAAAAGGTATGCAGGGTGGCGGAAAACAAGCCATGGCTTTTGGCAAGAGTAAAGCTAAACTTGCAGGTAATGACAAAACAAAAATTACTTTCAAAGATGTTGCAGGTTGTGGAGAAGCTAAAGAAGAATTGCAAGAAATTATTGAATTTTTAAAAAGTCCTGCAAAATTTCAAAGACTTGGCGGAAAAATTCCAAAAGGTGTTTTATT
>JAQVBD010000090.1 GCA_028690485.1 Endomicrobiaceae bacterium | reverse complement strand
CAAACCTGTATTATTTTACCAATTTACAAAAATGCATCTAAGGAGAAAAAATGAATACTGACATCAAAACAAAGAAAGTTATTGCATTGACAGATGATGACAGCAGTATCAGAAATGCATTAGAAAGGACTATACTTAAACATTTCGACAATATTGAAATTAAACAATTTTCAACTACTATTGAACTGAAAAAATTTATTTTAAACAATCCAAATATATTAGATTTACTGATTTTGGATATTCATTTTGGCATTGGTGAAACTGGTATAGATATTCTCCCATATATTAAAAACACAGCACCTTTACTACAAGTAATTCTTTTAACGGCTATGGAAAAAACTTATGGACAATCTGTTACAGATTTAACAGGGGATTTAATTTTTGATTTTATGTCAAAACCTGTTACAGAAACAGAACTTATAATAAAAATTAAAAAAGCATTAAACAATAAAGATATTTTAGGTGATAAAATTAAAGATTTACAATCACAAAATACAGTTTTAGCATCAATATTAGATGAAGATTCTATTGTCCAACAAGGTGCAGGGAAAATGTTTGAACAAGAAATTTACAATAAAATTATACAATTGCAAAAAGCAGTAATGCAAGAAAATTTTGCACCTAAACAAAACATTATAATAAATGGACAAGAAATTGATATTATAGCATTCACATGTTCACCTCTGCCATTTGCTATCCTTGTTTTTGAAACTAAATATTTTCCAAATGCAAAATTATCAGGTAGTGTAAACGAATCTATGAAAATCACTGTTAATGGGAAAGAAACTTTATCTGAAAAGAGAAGGAATCTTTTTGAACAAGCAGACAACCAGTTTAAACAAGTAAGTAAACGAATTGAAAAAATTCTAAGAGAAAATAATTTTACTGAAAGAAATGAAAAATTTAGACCTTTTATACAAACATTTGTTGTTTTTACAGATTCTACAGATATATCTCAATTAAACACATTAAATGCAAATAGGTATACAAAGCTTATTAAAACAAAAGATTTAACAGATGATCTCATAATAAAAACCGTTTTTTCATTACCAAAGAGAACTGTATCAGATAAAGTAAAAAAACTAGTACTTGAAAATTTAATGAAATAGTTATTTATTTTATCAAATTACCACAAAAATCTTAATGGATCTACATTAACTCCATTTTTTTTGATTGTAAAATGCAAATGAGGTCCTGTAGATCTTCCTGTTGAACCGCTTTTTGCTATAAGTTGGCCTGCTCTGACTTTCTGTCCTACCCTGACATTTACTTTTGATAAATGTCCATAATGAGTAATATATCCATTTTTATGATCTATGAAAACTGCCGTTCCATAATGTCCTATACCACTGCCTGCAACTATTACAACTCCATCTGCTGCTGCCCCAACCCAAGTTCCTGTTTTAACAGCAATATCTATACCGCCATGTTTACTTATTTTACCTGTAACAGGATGTCTTCTTGTACCAAAAAAACTAGTAAGTCTTCCGGCAAGAGGAGACACAAAAAGCTCTCTTAAAGCATACTTTTCCTGCATATCTTTGTTTAATAAATCTATTGCCGGTTTTTTACCTGGAATAAAAACAAAGTCTTCAGTAGAAAAATCCTGCATTAAAAAATTGGTATTTTTTAATATAGATTCATCAACATTATATTTTTCTGCTATTGATGTCCAAGTATCATTAGGTTGAACAGGATGCAAACTTCCGCCAACACTTGGAAGTAAAAGTTTTTGATTTATGTCAACATTATATGTTTTCATCTGTGGATTACATCCAATAATTGTATGTACAGAGTAACCGTGTTTTTTAGCAATAGTCCACAAATTTTCTCTTTTTTTAACTTTATAAATAAAAAATTTTACATCCTTAACTCTAGACAGAAGATATTCCATTCTTGATTCAACATTGCTTACCAATTCATCTCTTGCAAATGTAGGAAGTTTTATAACTAATGCTGATTGCAAATTAGCTTGCGCTATAGCATGTACTTTCGCATTGATAAACAAATATATACACCCTAAACAAATAAAAAACACTGCCCATCTAATTAATAACCTATTCATTTTTTTTATTACCTTTCTATTGCGATTTTCCCTTTAAGTTTTTGACCATCTTTTGATGTAATATAATAAATATATATACCTGAAGCAACCTTATTTCCTGAATTATTTTTTGTATCCCACAAATAGAAACTAGAATTTGAAGGGACTGATTTCTCATATACTAATTCACCGGCTATATTAAATATTTTTATATTAGCCCCTTCTGAAATATCTAGGAAAGTAATTCCTTCCCCATCATATTTACCACCACTTCCAGGTTTATAAGGTACAGGATAAATTAATATTTTTTTTTCATCTATATTTTGAACTAAATCTGATGTTACTGTAAAAGATTTTGCTCCGACATTCACACTACCGACATATGCCCCTGAATCATTATAAAAACGAACTGTCTTATTAGAATCTGTATAGTTATAAACAGAAAATATTTTCTTTCCTAAATTTTCTGTAACTAAATATGTTGGCAAATCTGCACTATATTTTAACAATGGTGTACCATATTGAGCAAAGAAATTTAAAAAATGATATGTAAAAGTTTTTGAACTTCCTTCTTCTGCAGATGATGATTTATATGCATCAAATTGAGATAAACCTTGAGAAGGATTAAATAAAGACAATAATCTTGCCCAAATGTCATACCATTGTTCAGGAAGTGAACCCGTTTCCGATACTGATTCATTATAAAAATCAGAAAGATAGTCCTTATCATAAGCTAAATATGTCATAGATGGTGTTAATGGTAAAATTTGTATTCCTTTAATTGTTTGTGGATTTTGAGGAGTAAAATGTAAAGCATAATTAATTAATCCTCCCCACAAAATACCTATTGAATTATGATTATATGGAGATTTTAAAATATTTTTATCTGTATCTATATCAAAATAATATTCTTTAATTGCCTCATTTTCATTCGAATAAAGGTATATCCCGAGCTTTTTATAATCATCATTATTTGTAGCAATACCCCATAAATATATAGCTGACCATGCATTCATAGCTTCTGATGAAGATTCTTGGTCTATGCCTCTGTCATCAGCTCCGCCCATCCCGTTTGCCCAACTGTGAGATTCATAAAAATCAAAACTTCTCATATATGGGAAATTAGAATCACTGCGATTTGTATTAGCAATATCTTTAATTAAAAGTTCAACCATTCCGCCGTAATCTTTAGAAAAAGTTTCATCATACATTGCTAATATTGCTGAGGCATAAATAAAGTAGCCATAATGAAAATGATGATCAGCATAGTTTTGAGACCCATAACTTGCAGCTATACCGATAAGCCCACCCCATGTACTATCGTAAGAAAAATATTTATCGGACTCTGTAACTGAATATGTAAACCAATTAGCAAGTTCATTTCTAAGTTTTATAATAATTTGAGTTTTTGATGTCTGGTCATTAAGGTTATCAGCTATCGGAAGCAAATTTGCCAATCTTGCAATAACCTTAGCTCCATGATATGTATCAACCGGTATCGAAGACATATCTACATCTTTATCAGTTGCTAAATATGCTTGTAATTGTGTCTTAACATTTGTTGGAATATCATATTGAAAAAATGGTAATGCGCCGTAAAAATTAGTTTTTGTTGCAAATTTGTTACCAGCAACAAGTTTTAACTTACCTCTTAACGTATCAAAT
>JAQVBD010000089.1 GCA_028690485.1 Endomicrobiaceae bacterium | reverse complement strand
TCTGAAAGTCTCATCAATGGTGTTCTGAATTTGTCTGTCTTCTTGTCTTTCAATAAATTCATTACATCTTCTATCTTCGCATCTTTAACAAATACTATATTCTTATCTGCTATCGCACTCTGTAACTTCTTTATATCTATTACAAAGTCTTCTGCTGCTCCTGTTACTGAACTGCTCCCACTCTTCTGCATACCTGATATTATCACATTCTGATTTACTGCTTTGCTTATTACCAACTTTGTCATTATTATATCTGAGTCTGCTTCCTTTATCCATTCTTTTGGATTTGTCTCTTTACTTGATGTTATTAATAAATCTCTTAATGTCGTTAACAATGCTATTTCTGTCTTTACTTCTACTCCATCTAACTTCCCTTGTTTGCCCATCTCTATTGCTTCTGCCATCTTATCTGTTGCTGCCTGAACTATTGCTTTGTTATTGCCCATTTCTGTTTCACTTAACCCTATATACTCTAACATCTGCCCTGCATCTCTATTCCATATCTCTAATACATATTCTAATGCCTTCGATAATTCTGCCGGCGCTGTTACTCCATTTACTACTTCTTCCAATACATCTTCCATCTGCCCTACTTCTGTTGCACTTAACTTGCTTGTGTCTATCTTACTTACTATATTCTTTAATCCTTCTTTCGAATATATTGACCCTAATCCTTCTGTTGATACTACTACTTCTTTTGGCGCTATTACTATTCCTGTAAATGTAAAACCATTTGCTTCTTCTGCTTTTAATGTTTCCTCTGAATCTACTGTCGCTACATGTCCTTCACCTTTGGCATTAGTATAGTATGCTATTACTTTCGTGTTTATCTTACTTGCATCTTCTACCATCGCATACTCGTAATTATCTCCTAAATTACCTCTCACTGTCCCTAACATTGCTTCCGTTACTTCTACTGCTGTTTCTGCTATTCCGGCTACTTTCAATGTATCCAATACATAGTCGCCTACTGTCTTGCCCTCTGAGTATTCTATATCTAATCCTACTGCTTTTGCTAGCTTTTCTACTGCTGTTTGTGCGCAGTTCTTAACAAATGGTATTACTTGTCCTTCTCGTTGTAAATCATTTATGACTAATGTTTCTTCATTAAATACTATTTCGTTTTGACTATTTATTTTAATTGATTCTAATATCTTTTTAGAATCTGTTTTATCATCTCCACTAATACTTGTAATTAATTTCTCTTTTGTTTTAATGAATAATTCTTCTGCTTTTTTAAGATCTGCTGATGCTTTTGCAAAAACTCGAATATTTTTACCTGATGCAATACTTACTGATTGTTCTTGTACTGCTTTCTTTTCTTCTCCTGTTAAAGACTCATAAGCTGTATCATATTTTGATTTAGCTGTTGAAAGTTGCTCTGCTTTTACTAAAATATTTGTTAATGCACTGTAATATGATGATTGATGCAATTTAGATTGAATAAAACGCAATATACCTATAGGTTCGCCTTTCAATAAATTTAACAACTCTGTATTTTCGTTATTATTATCATCTTTCTGATTTAAAAGGTCCTTTATAATCTCGGATGCTTTATCAGCATCACCAATATAATAGCTTAAAAGTTTATATGTTCTTGACAATGTCGCTAATTTAAATTCCTCTTCTCTTGTTATTTCTGTTCTATCAACAACTCTGATACTTGTTTTATTTGATTCTTGATTTATTTTATATTTTTCTTCTTGTGTAGTAGAAATACCTAGTTGTTCTAGTTGTATGCTTTGTTCATTTGTTTTTGTTGCTCCTGTAATTTCTCCTATCATTTCTCTGGCAGTATCCATACTTATAGTTGAAGAGTGTTGCGCTTGTGCATAAGAAATTTCATTTTGAGTTAAAACTTTTTGTCCTGCTTTCTTTAAAGCTTCATTTTCATTAATATTCCATACTGTTTCTAAATTACTTATAATTACATCTATATTCCAAACCCCTTCTTTTCCAACTGTTTGTCTTAATGATTCCACTTCTCTTGCATTTTCTACTGAATATAAAGAAACTATATCTTTTGTAAATTTCTTTGTAGTAAACCTTCCGTCATCAAAAGGATCTATTCTTCCGGCTCCTTGTCTTACCTGAGATTCTGTCATCAGTTCAGATTCTAATAACCAACATGTTGCTTGAACTTTAGATTCTTTGCCTTTCATTGATTTTTGTAATCTGTCTGCCGCAAATTCCATTTTGCTTACATCCCATCCTCTACCCAATATATATGCATCTCCTATTACAAAATCTGCTGTACCAAGTTTAACTTCAGTCTTTAAAGCTTGAAGTCTTATATCTGTTACATCCGGGCCTACATATGCAACTGTTGCAAGTTTTCTAAAGTTGTCTGCACTAATTCCCGATTGACTTAATAACTCTTTTCCTTCTTGAGTAGTTAATAAAGCACTTAATTGTTCATTTTTTAAATTTGTAAATTCTTGAGACAATTTAGAAAATTCTTCAGTTTTAATTTGTTTTTCTTCATCTGTACCATCTTTTAATTTGTCAACTGTTTTATAGGCCTCTGTTATTTTATCCATTTTATCAACTATTTTTTCATCATTCATTGCTTCTGTTATTTTATCAGCTATTTTAGTTGCAATTTCCGTAGTCACATTATTACCTAACATAGATTGTACCCTTGATATATAAGCGTCTCTGGCAATTTTTGAATTAGGCGCAAGTATTAAATTAAAGTTTGCTCTGCCATTTTCTGTCATAGTATCTGCAGCTTTAGATATAAAGTTCATCATGTCAGTTTCAGTCTTAAATAATCTGCTATGACCATCAACCTTAGGCGCATTTCCATTTATAGCAAATTCCATTCTATTTAAAACAGATTCTCTATTTGATTTTGATACTGTTCCTGTTAAGCCAACAAGGTTATTGAATAAGTTCATAGCAAATAATGAATTTGAGACATAAGAATCTGAATTAGGTTGACTTAATGTTAATCCGTTATTAAGTTCTAACATTTGCATCATACCAGCCGGTAAAGATAAGTTATCTACTCCTCTGCCTAAATTTGTTACTACTATTCTTCCATCTTTTACATAATATTCATTATTTTCCTGCATTGAATATGCACCCATTCCATTCCATAAGTGCTCTGTGATTTCTCCTAAAGTAAATAAAGAACCATATTTCCCTTGTATTTCTTTTGCTTTTGCGTTTATTATCTGCTGCATGTTAATTTTTTCATTTACTGTTTTTTCTTTTGCTTTTGTTTCATCAAGTGCCTTTGCTGCATTTTTATCCACAGGAGAATCCAACTCTAATAAACTGCTCCATAAGTTTTCTGCACTAGACCAAGAATTCTTCAATGAAATCAAAGCTGATAACTTATCAGCTATTTTAATACTGCCTTTGCTTACTCCTGATTTTTCAAATAATTCTTTTGTCGGTGCTTGTAAATCAGAAAAATACTGTATTTTCTGTGCATTACTCAACAATAATTTTACTTTTTCTTGTATTTGAACTTCTGTTAAACCTGCAGCTAATAATTGTTGGCTTGAAATTGACGATAGAATTTTTTCAACTGTACTTGTTGAAGTTACATCGGTATCAATATTTGTAAATATTGATTGTCTTGCCTGAATTGTTAATGTATCTGCATTCAAATCTCTTTCTACTTGTTTTGAATCTATTTCCAAGCCCATATATTTTTGAACGATATTTTCTATATCTTTCTTTGATACTTTTTTCTTATTTTGCAACTGCTGTATTTCATTATAATATTTAACCATATCTTTT
>JAQVBD010000023.1 GCA_028690485.1 Endomicrobiaceae bacterium | reverse complement strand
TTTGAAAGTTTCTTTGAACATCTATCTTTATCTTGCTCTATTAATGCAATTTCTTTATTGATTCTGGCTTTTTCTTTTTCTATATCAATAAGACCTTCAAGAGGAATAAAAATTTCAAAGCCTGTAGCAACAGCAAGAGCTGAATTTTTTGCTCTCTTGATATCCTTACCTAAAGTCAAAGTTTTTATCTTTGCAATACCTTTAATATAATCTTGATTATTATTTACTATTGAAGATTTAGAATCATCTAGAACATTTACAAAAGTATCAATAAAAGCTGCAGGTGAAATATTCATTTCACTTCTTATATTTCTTACTTTCGAAATTATTTCTTGTATAACTAACATCTCTTTTGTTTCTTCTTCAAAAACAAACTTATCATCATATTTTGGGAAATTACTTAGAACTATACTCTCTTGTTTATTATTAAAAATTGTCCATAATTCATCTGCAATAAATGGCATAATCGGAGCTAACATCTGAATAGTCCCTTTTAAAACATATATCAAAACAGATAAAACTTGTTTCTTTTCATCTTGGTTTTCTGAAACCATTCTGATTTTTGATAATTCTATATACCAATCACAAAACTTCGTCCAGAAAAAGTCATACAAAGTTCTTCCCGCAACATCAACATCATAAACTTCTAACGACTTAGTTACAGTTTGAATTGTTAAATTATATTCACTAATAATCCATTTATCTGACAACTCTTTAATGACAGGTTCTTTAGATATTTCAAGATCGCCCATATTCATTAAAATAAATCTTGAAGCATTCCAAATCTTATTTGCAAAATTTCTTGCGCTTAAAAAAGATTCATCAGAAATTTGCATATCTCTTCCAGGAGCTGCAACTTGTGCCAATGCAAATCTTAAAGCATCTGTTCCATATTGATCCATTACACCTAACGGATCAACAACATTACCTAAAGATTTTGACATTTTTTTACCGGATTTATCTCTGACAATCCCATGTATAAAAACATCTTTAAAAGGAACATCATTTAAAAATTCCAATCCCATCTGTACCATTCTGGCAACCCATAAATAAAGAATCTCATGACCTGTTGCAAGCACACCTGTCGGATAATAATATTTTAATTCTTCATTGTCAGGATTTTCACCCCAGTGAAATACGCTGAACGGCCACAAAGCAGATGAAAACCATGTATCCAAAACATCATTGTCCTGTACAATATTTGTATTACCGCAGCAAGGACATTTTTCCGGTTTTTCTTCTGAAACGATGAGTTCACATGAAGTTCTATTCCCTTTTTCATCAACACAATAATAAACAGGTATTCTGTGTCCCCACCATATTTGTCTGCTTATACACCAATCTCTTAAATTTTCCAGCCACAATGTATAAGGCTTCTGCCATGAAGCAGGATAGAAACTTACTTTACCATTACGAGCAGCTTCAGCTGCTCTTTTTGACATTTCATCAACTTTTAAAAACCATTGTTCTGACATTATCGGTTCTATTGTTGTTGAACATCTGTAACATCTTCCAACTGAATGATTATAATCTTCTATCTTTAATATATATCCTTGTTCTTGTAAATCATTAACTATTGATTCTCTGGCTTCTTTTACATTTAGTCCTTTATATTTATCAACTAAATCTGTCATTTTCCCGTCGGCATCAATAACTTCAAGGATTTCTAAGCTGTGTCTTCTTGCAATTTCATAGTCTGTACTGTCGTGTGCAGGAGTTACTTTTACAGCTCCTGTACCAAAAGAAGTATCAACTATGTAATCAGCAACTATTTTAATTTCTCTGTTAGTTAACGGAAGAATAACTGTTTTACCAACTAACGATTTATATCTGTCATCGTTAGGATTTACAGCAACTGCTGTATCGCCCAACATTGTTTCAGGTCTGGTTGTTGCCACCGTAAGAAAATCATTTGAATCTTTTATCGGATATTTTATATACCACAAATTCCCTTTTTCCTGAGCATATTCAACTTCTATATCAGATAATGCCGTATTGCATCTTGTACACCAGTTTACAAGCCTTTTACCTCTATAAATTAACCCTCTGTCATAAAAGTTTTTAAATGCTTTTTTTACAGATTTTGAACAAGCTTCATCCATTGTAAATCTTGTTCTATCCCAATCAAGTCCGCAGCCGAGTTTTTTCAATTGGTCAAGAATAGTATCGCCTGTTTCTCCTCTCCACTGCCACATTTTTTCTACAAATTTTTCTCTGCCAAAATCGTATTTTGTTTTCCCTTCTTTTTTAAGAAGTTTTTCAACAACATTTTGTGTCGCTATCCCGCCGTGATCTGTCCCAGGAACCCATAATGTATTATAACCCTGCATCTTTTTAAATCTTATAATAATATCCTGTAAGGTATTATTTAAAGCATGCCCCATATGCAAAGATCCTGTTACATTTGGAGGAGGTATAACTATTGTAAAAGATTTTTTACTTTTATCAACTTTAGAAGAAAATGTTTTATTATTAATCCAATAATTTCCCCACTTTCCTTCTACTTTCTTTGCATCATAAACTTTTTCCATTTCCATTGTTTTTTGCCTTTATATGTTATTTCTTATTTATTGCTGCTTGAGCTTCCGGACTGCCTAATTCTGCTGCTTTTTGAAAATATTCTTCTGACTTTTCTTTGTCTCCTGTTTCACTGTAAATTAACCCAACCATATAAAAAGCTCCTTCATGTGTCGGATTAACTTGTATCAATTTCTCAAACATTTTTAATGAATTTTCATTATCGCCATTCTTGTTATAGTACATCCCCAAATCATACAAAGCAGGCTGACAGCTGTCTGAAACTTCAATAGCTTTTTTATAATAATTTATTTCGTCTTCAAATTTTTCAAGAATCCCATAACATAATCCTGCATTGTAAAGTGCATTTGCTGCAATATCTTTATCTTGTTCTGTTTTAGCAGCCGTATCAAAAAAAACAATTGCTTGTTCATACTGTTTGTTTTTTGCTGCTTCAATACCTTTTTTATAATCAGATATTTGAGGTTGTGGTGTGCAAGCAAATACAAATAATGACATACAAAGCAAACTAATAATTCTTTTCATTTTCCCCCCTGACATCATTTTTTGAATTTTGACAAATTCCAAACATTACTATCTTCCATACATAAATAAACAACAATACTGCTGTTATGAAATTTTATCTGTTCTGACAGATACTTATATATTTCTATTCTTTTTGTTGATTCATATCTCAATTTACCATCATACGCTAACAAAAGTTCTTCATCAAGAATTTCATTTTCAGAAAATCTATTTTCTATTACTTTTTTTAAAGTCGCAGGCATTCTTAAAGAACCTATGCTTATCCATTTTATATATTTTCCATCTATAAAATCAAATATCATATTTACTGTCTTTTTATAACCTTGCTTCCAATCACTATAAAAGATAACAGGGTCAAAATGAAATCCTACACTAAAACCTGCTTGGACACACTGTTTAGCAGCCAACAATCTTTCCTCCAGCTTTGGAGTACAATATTCATTTTGTTCTATCATTTCTTCACTGTTTACTGACCAAGAAATAACAATATTTCTGCTGCCGCCAAGTTTTAATAAATTATTAATATTCGTACTTTTAGTTTTAAATTCAAAAAAAATATTTTGATTTTCTTTAAAAAATTTAACTATATTATTTGAAAAAAGAGTAATATCATCAAAAAGTAAAGAGTCTGTAAATTCGCCGCTGCCGACTCTTGGCAAATCAAATAAATTATTATTTAACGGCTTAATCTTATTTATATCAAGAAATTCATCAATATTGCACGGGAAAATTATTCCTGCAACATTCTGATAACCTTGCAAAAAGCAATAGCTGCACTCATAAAGACAACCATATCCAATATTTAAAATTGAATAATTACAACAATGAACATTTTTTGTACATGGACAAGGTTTAAAAAAATCATATTTTTCATTTATTAAAAACAGATTTTCTTTTCTTCTATTATATTCATATATAGAAAATTTATTTTCCTTTTGAAATTGTTTTAACGATTGTATTTCTGTAAAAATTGCTTTAGGATATAATATTTTTACTCTGTTATACAGTTCAGAATTTATTACTTCATTAGTATAATAGACTTTCTTTGGATAGAAATCTTTAAGATTTAAATTTGCTTGTTCCTTTTGGCTGATATTAATATCCGGAAGATAAAAACTATCTTTTGGAACAATATTATAAGTTTGAGGATATCTCCTTTTTAACAGCAGATTTTTAACTTTTTCATAATTAGTTTCGTCTATCTGATTTATGATATTATTAAAATCAATTTTTTCTTTTTTTGAAATTTCAAATATTAATCTGGTTAATTCTCTTATCTTGTTTATCCCGAAAATTGGGAATTTATTTTTTAATTTTTGAATGATATTTATAACAATTTTATCCATTATTTATAAAATCACATATTGATTTTGCAAAGGATTGTCTTGCATTAAGCAGTTTTTCTTTTTGCGATTCTTCCATCTGATTATCAAATAATTTAGTAGAAGTAATATGATCTGTAACATATAATAAAGCTATTGCTTTTTTATTAATTGATGAAGCTGCAGAAAAAACTAATGAACATTCCATATCAATAGCATTTACTTTATTTTTATCAAACCAGTCTGTATATACATTTTCTAAAAGTATAGAATTTGTCGTTGCACATTTAACCTGCAACAAATTATTTTTTGTATTTTTTGACAGAAATTCTTCAAACAACATTGTAGACGGATAGTAAGCATCAGGAGTCCGTTTCATTTCAAGCATTTCTGAAAAACTTTCAAAATTGAATACTTTTTTTACAATAATTTTATCAGATATTTTAACATCACCTGCACCACCACAACTACCGAATAAAATAATATTTTCACAAGAAGTATTTTTTAATTGCAAAACAATATCCCCAACTAAAAAATTATTTTTAGTGGAGATTATTGTAACTTTTTCATAATTTATTATTTTTGCAAACAAGCCACTATATTTTTTTGACTTTCCTAAACTTGTAAATAATGTATTATCTGATACCGGACAAATTACACAAAACTTTCTAATTTCTTGTAATTCTATACCAAAATAAGCTGATGAATCTGACATAATAAATTTTTATTTCCTTTACATACCACAACAGCCGCTGCAACCACCTGACATTTTTTTAGACATACAATCCGATGGTGCAGAAGAAGAACAACAGCCATCATGATGATGATGAGAAGAAGATTTAGAACTACTTGATGCAAATGTTGAAAATTGCTTTTTTACATCTGTACTTTTACAAGTAGGACATTCTATTGTTTCATTATTAATTGAAAAAACTATTTTTTCAAATTGTTTACCACATTTTTCACAAATAAATTCAAATAATGGCATTCTATTTTCCCTGTGATTTTTCTACATTTACTTTATGCCCTTTTATATTACTATTATTTAAAGCTTCTATAACTTTATCTGCGTGTTCATTAGGAACTTCTACAAAAGAATATTTATCTAAAATATCTATGCTGCCTACGATTTCGCCATTCAAACCTGTTTCACCTGCAATAGCTCCTACAAAATCTCCAGGTCCAACTTTTTTATTTTTACCTATACTCATAAACAATCTGGTCATACCTGCTTCCGGAGTATTACCGCGTTTATGGCTGCTCTTATCTTTTGATGATGATCTGCTTCTGTCTCTATCGCCTCTATCACCACCTCTGTCTCTGCTTCTATTTCTATCTCTGTCTCTGTTTCTATCTCCAAAATTTTCAGCAGTAGACGGATTAACAAATAAATCTATATCCGAGTTTTGTTTTTCGACATTTTGATCTTTTAACATCATTTCAAATAGCGTAGCTGCAACATCTATGGATGTTATATCATCTGTAATTAATGATTCTATTTTACTAAGATATTTTTCTGAAGTATCTTTTTTAATATTTTCTTTTAATTTTTCCATAAACGAAGATATTCTTATGTTCTCTACATCAGATAATGAAGGAACCGGAACTCTTTGAATAGCAACTTTTGTATATCTTTGAATATCTCTTAACTTATAAATATCTCTACCTGAAACGAAACTGAAAGCTCTACCTGTTCTACCGGCTCTACCTGTTCTACCTATTCTATGTACATAAGCTTCAATATCTTGAGGAATATCATAATTAAAAACAGCATCTATATCATCAACATCTATACCTCTTGCAGCAACATCGGTAGCTACAAGTATTTCTATTTTACAAGCTCTGAATTTTCCCATAACTCTATCTCTTTGAGTTTGATTCATATCACCATGAATCGCATCAACAGAGTATCCTCTGGTTTGTAAATTAGAAGAAACTTCATCAACTTTTCTTTTTGTGTTACAGAATATAAGTGAAAGTTTTGGGTCATACATATCTAAACATCTGGCCAATGCTTCTAACTTTTGTTGTTCTCTAACTTCACAATAAAGCTGCTCTGTTAAAGGTACAGTAAGTTTTTCATGAACAACTTTTATAACTTCAGGATGGACTTGATATCTTTTTGTAAGTGCTAAAAATTCTTTTGGCATTGTAGCTGAAAAAAATACTGTTTGTCTTTCTTCAGGTAAACTCTTAAGAATTAATTCGATATCATCTCTAAAACCCATATCTAACATTTCATCAGCTTCATCAAGAACAACAATCTTTGTCTCACCAAGTTTTAATGTTTTTCTTTCTATATGGTCTATTATTCTGCCTGGTGTACCTATAATAATATGTGCCCCTCTTGAAAGTGCAGCCATTTGTCTTACAATTGGTTGTCCGCCGTAAACAGGAACAATATTTAAACCTTTTTTATATTTTGATAATAGTTTTAATTCTTCAGCTACTTGTATCGCTAATTCTCTAGTTGGACACATAATAAGAGCTTGAGTTGCTTTTATTTTTGAAGAAACTTTTTCAAGTATAGGAATACCAAATGCAGCTGTTTTTCCTGTACCGGTTTGAGCTTGTCCAATAATATCCATACCTTCTATCATCTTAGGTATCGCAAGTGACTGTATAGGTGTTGCTTCTTCAAACCCCATATCTGTAACTGCTTTTAATATTTCAGCTGATAAATTTAATTCTGTAAACGTCAATTTTTCCATAAAACCTCATTTTAGACTTATTATTTTTTTTGCTTCTTCTAAATCAACATCTGTATCACAACAACCATCTTTTAATAATGGTATGAACTGAACAAGGATTTTCTCTTTATCAGTCATTTTTATAGCTTGAGCGCCTTCAAAAAAACATGCTATGCCTATAATTGCTTTTGGTTTTTCATGTTTTAATATATTATGTATAGCCTTACCACCTTTCATAATATAAAATTTTTTATAGCCAAGCTCTTTTGAAAGAGAAAATATTTCTGCAATTTTACATTCGTTACATTGCATACATGTATAGTAACTACCTTCATCTTTCGCTTTGCACATTTTTGTGTTTCTCATACAATGAGGCACAAAAATAACCCTATCTGAAAAATCGACCAATTTGAACTTGTTAAACATTGATTGATTTTTCTTATTTATAAAATTTTGATAGTTGTTTTTATTTATTTTTTTAAAATTCAAACATACATTCATTATATTGGACTTTATCAAATATTAATATAAAAATCAATTATAATTAAATTTTAAAGTATATATAAATACTAATAACTTGATTTTTAATATGTGAGTTGATATAATGAACAATTGTATATATTATATTTTTATATTTAATGATTTATTGAATGTTATTTAAAAATTTAAAACTTTTATGTATTACATGTCCAAGAGAAGACATTTCTTATCAGGAACAAGTCGAGCTTGCTTGTCAAGGCGGAGCAGACATGATTCAATTAAGAGATAAGAATTTGTCGGATATGGAATTATTTAATATTTCTGTAAAATTGCAAGAGATTTGCACAAAATATAATGTTTATTTTACTGTAAATAACAGAATAGATATTACTGATATCTCAAAAGCAGACGGTGTTCATATTGGTCAAAGCGATTTGCCAGTTGAATATGCTAGAAAAGTAGTTGGAAATTCAAAGATTATTGGTCTTTCAGCATCAACATATGAACAGGTTATTAATGCTGCAAAACAACCAATAGATTATATTGGCTATGGTGCTATTTTTGCTACAGAAACAAAACCTGAATCGAAAGAAAGAGGTTTAGAAGTATTATCTCTGATAAAAGAGCAAAATATAATTAATATACCTATAATAGCAATTGGCGGTATAGATAAAACAAATGTTGCAGATGTAATTCGTGCCGGTGCTGACGGAGTTGCCATTGTGAGAGCTGTTTGTGGAGCAAAAGATATCAAAAAAGAAGCTGAAAATATAAAACAAATAATACTTAAAACAGGACAAGAAAAAAGGAATTAATAATGGGTTTAATGGATGAAGCTAAAAAAAACATAATTACTAAAGAAATTCAAGAAGTAGCTAATTATGAACAAATATCAACTGCTATAATTATTAATGGCATTAATGACGGATCAATAGTTATACCTAAAAACATTAAAAGAAATTTACAAAGAACAGTTGCCGTTGGCAAAGGACTTAAAACAAAAGTTAATGCTAATTTAGGTACTTCTCCGGATCATATATCAATAGAAGAAGAACTTGAAAAAATGGATATAGCTGTTAAAGCTGGTGCTGATGCTATAATGGACTTGTCAACCGGTGGCAATTTAATAGAAATAAGAAAAGAAATTTTGGCACGATGCCCAGTATGTGTTGGAACTGTTCCTATATATCAAGTTGCTTGTCAAACAGTTAAACAAAAGAAAAAAATATCACAAATGGATCCGGAATTGATGTTTGATGTAATAGAAGAACAAGCCGAAGAAGGCGTTGATTTTATGACAATCCATTGCGGCATCAATAGAGAAACTGTTGAAATTCTGAAAAGACAACCAAGACATACAGGTGTTGTCAGCAGAGGCGGTTCTTTCTTAGTAAAATGGATAAATGCAAATAATAAAGAAAATCCTTATTATGAACAATATGACAGACTTTTAAAAATAGCCCAAAAATATGATATTACATTAAGTCTTGGTGATGGTTTTAGGCCAGGATGCACTTTTGATGCATCTGATGGCCCTCAATTAGCAGAGTTATCTGTTCTTGGAGAACTTGTTTCAAGAGCCAGAGCTGTTGGTGTTCAAACAATGATAGAAGGGCCGGGGCATATGCCTTTAGACCAAATTCAGGCAAATGTCTTGTTAGCCAAGAGATTGGGACATAATGCTCCTTTATATTTCTTAGGTCCGCTAGTTACTGATATCGCTCCTGGATATGACCATATTACATCAGCTATCGGCGGAGCAATGGCAGCATCTTATGGTGTTGATTTTATATGTTATGTAACACCTGCAGAACATTTAAGATTACCAAATGCTCAAGATGTCCATGATGGTGTTATTGCAGCAAGAATAGCAGCACACAGTGCTGATATCGTTAAAAATGTAAAAGGTGCAAGACAACAAGATTTTGAGATATCAAAGTGGAGAAAAGAAAGAAATTGGGACAAACAAAAAGAATTTTCTATAGACCCTGTAAAATTTGAAAAGGAGAGAGCTAAACTACTACCTAAACAAAGTGATGTTTGTACAATGTGCGGAGAATTTTGCTCAATGAAAGAAGAATTATGACAAAAATTAGAATTAGAGTTCCAGCAACAACTGCAAACTTAGGACCTGGTTTTGATATTTTTGGTGCAGCTTTATCTATTTATAATGAATTAGAAGTTTCTTTATCTTCAGATCCAAAAAAATCAAAATTTATAATAGTAGGAGAAGGTAAAAAAATCTTACCTAGAAATGAAAAAAATATTCTCTGGAAAGCTATGGATGCTGTTTTCGGTCTTTTGGATGTCAGAGATAAATATAATTTATCTAGTTTTAATATTAAGTTAACAAACAACATACCTTTAAGTTCCGGATTAGGTTCATCTTCGGCAGCAAGAACAGCAGGTATTGTTGTTGCTAACGAAATCTGTGGTAACAAATTAACAAAAGCTGAAATGCTGAATCTTGGCATAAAACTTGAAGGCCATCCTGACAATATAGTCCCTGCATTTTATGGTGGGGTTTGTATTTCCATTAGTGGACCTGATGATAATTTTGAAGTTGTTAAATTGCCTATACCAAAAATTCAAGCTGTAGTTTGTACTCCTGGTTTTGAGCTTGCAACAGAAAGGTCTAGAAATATTTTACCTAAGAAATATGATATAAAAGATATAATTTTTAATGGGTCAAGAATAGCTCTTTTAACAAAAGCTTTTTGTACAAATGATTTTAAATTACTAGAACAAGCAATGCAGGATAGAATACATCAGCCATACAGAGCAAAATTAATACCGGTTATGCAAGAATTAATTTCTGCTGCAACCAAAGCAGGGGCATACGGCGCTTGTTTATCAGGTTCCGGACCTTCAATGGTTGCATTTTGTAGTTTTAAAAAAGCTAAAGATGTATCTAAAGTTATGGCAAATATATGGAAAAAAGAAACTGTTCCTGTAAAACAGTTTATCTTAGATTTTGACAGTGATGGTGTAAAGATAATTTAACATGTGGAGAAGTACTATGGCATTAATAGTGATGAAGTTTGGTGGTTCTTCAGTAGCAGATAGTGAAAAGATTAAACATGTTGCAAGAAGAATTGTGGCTAAAAAGAAAGGCGGCAATAAAATTGTTGTTGTTGTTTCAGCACCAGGTGATATGACCGATGATTTAATTACAATGAGTGAAAAAATAACAACTGAACCAAATCCTAGAGAAATGGACTTACTATTATCAACAGGAGAACAAGTTTCTATTTCTCTTCTTGCAATGGCAATACAGTCAATGGGATATGACGCAGTTGCTTTGACCGGTCCGCAAGCTGGTATTTTCACAGATACAGAACATTTGAAAGCTAGAGTTGAAAAAATTGTTCCTAAAAAGATTTTTCATTTTTTAGACAAAAACAACATTGTTATTGTGGCAGGATTCCAAGGATTAAACCCAAATAATGATATTGCTACTTTGGGTAGAGGAGGTTCTGATTTAACAGCAGTCGCTCTTGCAGCTCAAATGAAAGCAAATGTTTGTGAAATATACACTGATGTTGAAGGTGTATTTACAACTGATCCTAGAGTTGTCAAAGATGCAAGTAAAATTGAAACAATTTCATATGAAGAAATGCTTGAAATGGCAGGTTCAGGAGCACAAGTTATGCAAGCAAGAAGTATAGAAGTTGCAAAAAAATATGGAATTGAAATTCATATTAGATCAACTTTTTCAGAAAAAGAAGGAACTTATATAATTAGTGAAGAAAAAATTGGGAGAAAAAAAATGGAAGCTCTTATGGTTTCAGCAGTAACTTTTGACAAAAATCAAGTTAAATTTTCACTTATAGATCTGCCGGATATTCCAGGTATGGCTGCAAAAATTTTTGGAAGTCTTGCAAAACTCGGTATTAATGTAGATATGATTATTCAATCAGCAGCTCTTGACAAGAAAAATGATATATCTTTCACTGTAAGTAAAGCTGATTTAAAAAGAACACAGATAAAAATAGACCAATTGGCAAAAGAACTAAAAGCTCAGTCTGTTGTATGTGATGAACATGTAGCAAAAGTTTCTGTAGTTGGTGTCGGTATGAAAAGCCATGCCGGTGTGGCATCTCAAATGTTTGAAATACTTGCAAAAAACAAGATTAATATTGAAATGATTTCAACTAGTGAAATTAAAGTTTCTTGTGTTATTGATGAAGTCGATTTAAATAAAGCTGTCGCAGAACTTCATAAAGGTTTTAAATTACAAAAGAAATAATATGCAGTATTACGAGTATGGAGTATTAAAATGAAACAGATAAAAATATTTGATACAACTCTAAGAGATGGATCTCAAGGGGCCGGGATATCTTTTTCAGTTGAAGATAAAATGAAAATAGCAACTGCTCTTGACTCTTTTGGGGTATCTTACATTGAGTGCGGTTGGCCAGGTTCAAATCCTAAAGATGAAGAATTTTTTAAATTAGCAAAAAATAAATTTAAAAATTCGAAATTAGTTGCTTTTGGATCTACCAGAAGAAAAAACATTCAAGCAAATCAAGATACAAGTTTAAATAAAATAGTAGCATCCGGAGTTAAAGCCGCCTGCATATTTGGAAAATCTTGGGATCTGCATGTTGAATACGCTCTTAAAACAACTAAAGAAGAAAATTTAAAAATGATATATGACACTGTATCTTTTTTAAAATCAAAAAAGTTAGAAGTTATCTATGATGCAGAACATTTTTTTGATGGTTATATAAATAACCCTCAATATGCAATTGAAACATTAAAATCTGCTGTAAATGCCGGTGCTGATATTATTTGTTTATGTGAAACTAACGGAGGAATATTACCGTTAGATCTCCAAAAAATTATTACTAAAACAAAACAAGAAGTTCCTAATATATTGTTTGGTATCCACACTCATAATGATTCCGGATGTGCAGTTGCAAATTCGATAATTGCAGTAGAATCCGGTTGTGAGCTTGTACAAGGTACAATTAATGGAATAGGTGAAAGATGTGGAAATGCAAATTTGTGTTCAATAATACCTGCATTACAACTGAAAAAGAATTATCAATGTATCCCTAATAAAAATTTGAAAAAATTAACTGAACTTTCAAGATATATTGATGAAATAGCAAATATGGTCCCTACTGATTCTTTACCATATGTTGGTAAAAATGCATTTAGTCATAAAGCCGGTGTTCATGTTTCTGCCATAGGTAAAAACTCAAAAACTTACGAACATCTTGATCCGCAAAGTGTAGGTAATACCAGACAAATTTTAGTAAGTGATTTATCCGGGAAAAGCAATATTATGTCAAAAGCAGATGAATTATCTTTAGATTTAGAAAATAAACCGGAAAAAGTACAAAGTATTATTAAAGCTGTAAAAGAAAAAGAAAACAACGGTTATCAATATGAGAATGCAGATGGTTCTTTCTTTATTTTAACTAAAAAAGTTGAAGCAAAATATGATTCATTTTTTACATTGAAAGGTTATAGAGTAAGTGTTGAAAAAAATGCAGATGGTTCAATTATTTCAGAAGCAACTGTTAAACTAGATATAAAAGGCAAAGAAGAACATACTGTATCAGAAGGTGATGGTCCGGTTAATGCATTGGATAACTGTCTAAGAAAAGCTTTGATTAAATTTTATCCTGAAATTAAAAATGTGTTATTAACAGATTTTAAAGTAAGGGTTATAAACAGTAATGCAAGCACAGCGGCAAAAGTAAGAGTTTTAATTGAATCTAAAGATAAAAAATTTATTTGGGGAACAATTGGAGTCAGTGAAAACATAATAGATGCTTGTTGGCAAGCTTTATCTGATTCTGTAGAATATACACTATTGAAAAATAATAAATCTAGAGGTACTAAAAGATGAGAAGTGATGAAATAAAAAAGGGTGCTGTAAGAGCACCAAACAGATCATTGGTATACGCAACAGGCATTAGCCCAAAAGATAGAAACAAACCTTATATCGGAATAGCTTCATCATTTACCGACCTGGTTCCTGGTCATATAGGGATGAGAGATTTAGAAAGATTTGCAGAAAGAGGTATAGCTGCCGGCGGCGGAGTTCCTTTTATTTTTGGTGTTCCTGCAATATGTGATGGTATAGCAATGGGACATGCAGGTATGCATTATTCACTTGCTTCCAGAGAACTTATATGTGATATGATTGAATCCGTTGCAAATGCACATTGTTTAGATGGTCTTGTTTTGTTAACAAATTGCGACAAAATTACTCCCGGAATGCTTATGGCAGCAGCAAGATTAAATATACCTTCAATTGTTGTAACCGCCGGACCAATGTTAACAGGTAATTACAACAAAAAAAAGAGATCTTTTGTAAGAGATACTTTTGAAGCAGTTGGTTTATATCAAAGTAAAAAAATTGATGCACATGAATTGCAATGTTTAGAAATGTCGGCATGTCCCGGAGCAGGTTCATGTCAAGGACTATATACAGCAAATACTATGGCATGTTTAACTGAAACTATGGGTATGTCTTTGCCTGGCTGCGGAACAGCACCTGCCGTAACAGCAAAAAAAAGAAGGATAGCTTATGAATCCGGTATACAAATTGTTGAACTTATTAAAAAAAATATTACCCCAAAAAAAATAATGACAAAAAATGCATTTCATAATGCTATTGTTGTTGATATGGCATTAGGTGGTTCATCAAACACTGTTTTACATTTGCCTGCAATTGCAAATGAAGCCGGTATAAATTTAAAATTGGATTTATTTGACGAAATATCTAGAACTGTTTCCCATATAACCCTTTTAGAACCAGCAGGCGATCATTATATGGAAGATTTAGATAATGCCGGCGGAATACCTGCAATCTTATCTGCTGTAAAAGATAAAATACTCCCGAACAGAACAGTTTCCGGTAAAAATATTAAAATTATAGCAGAAGAATCAAGAGTTTTGGATACTGATGTTATAAGAGCTGAAAATCCTTACCATAAAGAAGGCGGTATCGCAATATTAAAAGGAAATATTGCTCCTGATGGCTCTGTAGTAAAACAAGCTGCTGTAAGCGAAAAAATGAAAAAATTTGTAGGAACAGCAAAAGTATTTAATAGTGAAGAACTTGCTATGAAAGCAATTATGGATGGTAAAATCACAAAAGGTAATGTTGTTGTTATTAGATATGAAGGGCCTAAAGGTGGTCCTGGTATGAGAGAAATGTTAGCTCCTACAAGTATGATTCAAGGAATGGGGCTAGCAGATTCTGTAGCATTAATAACTGATGGTAGGTTTTCAGGCGGAACCAGAGGTCCTTGCATAGGACATGTTTCACCGGAAGCTGCAGAAGGTGGTATAATAGCGATAATTAATGATGGTGATATCATTGATATTGATATAATTAATAGAACCATCAATGTTAAATTATCAGATGAAGAAATTAAAAATAGATTTAAAAGTTGGAAAAAGCCTGAACCTAAGATAAAGAAAGGTTGGTTAAATAGATATTCCAGAATGGTTACTTCAGCAAGCACAGGTGCCGTTCTTAAATAGTTTTTTGATTATTATAAGTTTAAGATATACAATATTATATTAATATATATTGACAAAAAGCGTAAAAACATATAAAATGCTTGTTTAACTTGCTAAGAAGCAAGAGTATTTTTTTTGATTTAAGGAGAAGAACAGATGAGTGTGAGAATCCGTCTACAGAGAATCGGAAGACCTAAGAGACCTTACTACAGAGTAGTTGCTATTGACCAAAGAGCAAAAAGAAATGGTAAACCTATTGAAATATTGGGACAATATGATCCAATATTAGTAGAGAACAAATTGTCAGTAAAAATGGAAAGGTTCAACTATTGGATAAAAACAGGTGCAAAGCCTTCAGATACAGTTGCATCTTTAATAAAAAAACAACAACCAGCTGAATAATTTATAATTTACACTGATAATTCATGGAGATAATAAATGAAAGATTTAATTCTTTATATAGCAAAAGCACTTGTTGATAATCCAGACAAAGTTGAAGTAAATGAAGTTGTTGGTGAAAAATCAACAATTTTGGAACTTAAAGTTGCTGATGGAGATAGAGGCAAAATTATTGGTAAAGAAGGAAGAATAATTAAAGCAATTAGAATTATTCTCAATTCTGCTTCTGCTAAACTCGATAAAAGAACAACTTTGGAGATAGTAGAATAAGTAATGGGCAGCATTGATAAAGCAGCAAAAAACTTAAAATGGAAAATTGCTGATATTTTAGGTTTTGAAGTTTATGATCAGGATGGAAATATACTTGGTTTATTGTCCAGTGTTTTGCCTACTGGCAACAATGATGTATGGACTATAAAATCTCAAGATGAAGAACTTTTGATTCCAGCTCTTAAATCTATTGTTACAAAAGTTAGTATTGCTAGAAAAAAAATTTTTATATGTTTACCGGAAGGATATAACGATATTTATAGCACAAAATTAAAGCAGGTAGATTTAGAGTATTTCGGTTTAACAGTTTATGAGGATTGATATTTTAACGATATTTCCTGAGATGTTTAAAGGCCCTCTGACTTGTAGTTTGTTAGCAAAAGCTAGAGAAAAAAAAATACTTAATATTAGTTACAGTGATATAAGATCTTTTACAAAAGATAAACATAACATGGTTGATGACAGACCGTTTGGCGGTGGTCCTGGTATGGTAATGAAACCAGAACCAATATATTTGGCTCTTAAAAGCTTAGGTGTCAAAAAGAAAAACTGTCTATACAAAAAACCTTTAAAAAAACCTTATGTAATCTATATGAGTCCTCAAGGACAAACATTAAATACACAAAAGGTGAAAAAACTTTCTCAATATGAACATTTAGTTTTACTATGTGGTCATTATGAAGGAATTGATGAAAGGGTTATGTCTTGGATTGATGAAGAGATTTCAATTGGAGATTATGTTTTAACCGGTGGAGAAATTCCTGCAATGGTCTTAATAGATTCTGTTGCTAGAATGTTGTCTGGTGTTGTTCAAGATAGATCATCAGTTGAACAAGATTCTTTTTATAATGGAATGTTAGATTATCCTCATTATACAAGGCCGGCAAAATTTAGAAATATGGAAGTGCCGGATGTGTTATTATCCGGCAATCATTTAGAAATAGAAAAATGGCGTAAACAACAGTCTTACGATAGAACAAAAAGCAGAAGACCTGACTTATTAAAAAAATAAAAAAGTAAAAAGTTGATAAAGGAGTATCAAAATGTCACTCATAGAACAAATTGAAGCATCGCAAAAAAAAGATCTTAAAGTACAGTTCAAATCAGGGGATACCGTAAAAATCCACTTTAAAGTCGTTGAAGGTGGAAATGAAAGAATACAGGTGTTTGAAGGTGTAGTTATACAAAGAAAAGGTTCTGGATTATCTGAAACTTTTACCGCAAGAAAAATTTCTTTTGGTGTAGGAGTAGAAAGAATTTTCCCTATCAATTCACCAAGAATTGACAAAATTGAACTTGTTAGAAGGGGTAAAGTAAGAAGAGCAAAACTTTATTATTTGAAAAAACTTTCCGGTAAAGCTGCTAGAATTACTGAAATTAAAAACAAACAAGTTATTAAAGAACAACCAGCTGCAAACTAAACTATAAAAGGAAAATATTATTTTTCTTTTTGATAAAGTATTTTATGATAAAGGACTCAATTTTGTCTCAGGTGTTGATGAGGCAGGGCGGGGTCCTTTAGCAGGTCCAGTAGTCGCTGCTGCAGTAATTCTTCCGAAAGACACATATATAAAAGATGTTAACGATTCTAAGAAACTTTCTGAAAAAAAAAGAACCTTTTTATTTGATATAATCAAAGAAAAAGCTATAGCTTTTAATATTCAAGTTATTGATAATGTGACTATTGATGAAATAAATATATTACAATCAACTTTTTTAGCTATGAAAAAAGCTGTAGAAAGTTTATCAGTAAAGCCTGACATAGTCTTGGTTGATGGTAATCATAAAATACCTAATATCAAGTTTAAGCAAACTGCAATTGTTTCCGGTGATGCAAAAAGTGCATGTATTGCCTGTGCTTCAATATTAGCAAAAGTTACAAGAGATAGTATCATGTACGAATATGCTAAACAGTTCCCCCAGTATAACTTTGAAAAACATAAAGGCTATGGTACGAAAATTCATATAGAAAAAATAAAACAATTTGGACCATGCCCAATACATAGAAAAACATTTGCACCAATAAAAAATTTTATTTAATACTATGATTTCCAATACAGATATAGGCAAAAACTACGAACAAATAGCAGTCAAATATCTAAAGGGTTTAGGATATAAGATAATTGAACAAAATTACCGTTTGCTGCCAATAGGTGAAATTGATATTATTGTAAAAGATAAAAAAACTTTAGTTTTTGTTGAAGTAAAATTCAGACAAAATAAAGATTATGGTAATCCTAGCGAGTTTGTAAACAAATCAAAACAATTGAAAATAACTAAAACAGCTCTTTACTACATTAAAATAAATAGTGTAAAATCAGATATTAGGTTTGATGTTATTTCTATATGTAATGATGATATTGAACATATTAAAAATGCTTTTTGT
>JAQVBD010000003.1:5033-75015 GCA_028690485.1 Endomicrobiaceae bacterium | reverse complement strand
TGAAAATGATTTCCATTAAGGAGTTGTTTAAATGCCTTGTAATAAATTCGGATGGCACGGTAAGTTTAAAGAATGTGGATATAGAGTTACTGTTGGAAGAAAAGAAATACTTGATGTTTTGACTAAAACAACAGGACATTTAAGTGCTGAAGAGATATATTTGAAAGTTCATGAAAAATATCAATCTATAGGGTTAACAACAGTATATAGAACATTAGATGTATTAGCTAGCATTGGATTACTGCAAAAATTTGATTTTGGAGATGGTCGAGCACGGTATGAAATTATAGATGCGACAAATGAAAAGGGGCATCATCATCATTTAGTTTGCACAGAATGTAAAAGAATAATTGACTATAAAGATTTTATAGATGAAGAAGTAGAATTACTTAGAAAAACAGAGAAAGCTTTATCCGAAAAGTATAAATTTGAAATTAAGAATCATTTGATACAATTTTATGGATTGTGTTCAGAATGTCAGGAACATAGATAGTTAGAAGATATATTTTTTTTGTATTTTTTATAAATGGAAATGGTTTTCATTAGCAAAATTATTGTATGCAAAATTAAAATAAAAGGAGCGTATTATGCCAAGATTAGATGGGACTGGTCCAAACGGACAAGGATGTTTTTCTGGAAAAGGAATAGGGAAGTGTGTAGAAAGAAATAGCCAGCCATATGGAGTAAGAATGTCTGGAAGATTGGTTGGTAGAACTTTTGGGAATTGTTATTTTCGGGGAGGGAGACAAAATATACAAGAAGCCAATATTGATTCGCTTAATGCCAGAGCATCATATTTAAAAAACGAATTGGATAATATTAATAAAGTTATAGATTCTTTAAAGAATCTATAATAAAAAACAGGGGGTTGTATGAGAATAGGGATAACTTTGGATGATAATAAAGGTTTATTAAGTGAAGTTTCACAACATTTTGGACAATGCAAATATTTTTTAATTGCAGATATTATTGATGGAAAAGTAGCAAATGAAAAAGTTGTGCCAAATATTGCTGAACATGGTGGCGGAGGATGTGTAGCTGTTGATGAAATTTTAAAACATAACATAACACATGTAATAGCAGGAGGTATGGGAGCAGGCGCACAACAAAAATTTGCTATGGCAAATGTTCAGATATTTGGATATTCCGGGTTTGCAAAAGATGGGATAGCATCTCTTTTACAGAATGATCTTAAAGAAGGTATAGATGCTTGTAAAGATCATAGTGAATGTCATTAAAAAATAATGAAAATATGAATTCATTGGTATAAGTGTTAATGTATAAAATTTTTTGTTGGATTTTATTTGTAAGGAGTTTTTATGAAAATATGTATTACTTCAGAAGGTCAAACATTGGATTCAAATCTTGATGTACGATTTGGCAGATGTGCTTATTTTATAATTTTTGATATTGATACAAAGAATTGGGAAGCAGTCAAAAATGATAATATCAATCTTACCGGCGGAGCCGGAATACAGTCTGCACAATCAGTTATCGCAAAGGGGGCAAAAGCAGTAGTATCTGGAAAAATGGGTGAGAATGCTTACAAAACTTTAAAGACTGCCGGAATAGCAATTTATCTTTCATCCGGTGGAAAGATAGAAGAAGTTATTGAACAGTATAAATTAAATAAACTTGAACAAATGATTTAAAATATATTTTATGAATATATAAAAGAGATAGATACAAAAAATTAATGTTGCCGATTTTTTGTATAAATAAAATTTTAATAAATGATAATAATATGAATAACTATGTAATATCAATTGCAAGCGGAAAAGGTGGAACAGGAAAAACAACTGTTGCTGTTAATTTTGCTTTGAGTTTAAATAATGTCCAATTTTTAGATTGTGATGTTGAAGAACCAAATGCAAATTTATTTTTAAATGCTGCTATTAGTAAAACGATTGATGCATTAATTTCTGTTCCTAAAATTGATGAAAATCTTTGTAATTATTGTGGAAAATGCCAAGAAGTTTGCCAATACAAATCATTGGCTATAATTCCTTCAAGTAATAATTCAAAAGGTATTGTGTTAACTTTTCCACATCTATGTCATAGTTGTGGAGCTTGTGTTTATATTTGTCCTAAAACAGCAATTGAGGAAGTTGATAAAAAAATAGGAGAAATAGAAATAGGTAACCGTGGAGATATTTTGTTTGCTTCAGGTAAATTATCTATTGGTGAAATTATGTCTCCATATTTGATCAAGCAGGTCAAAAAAAATATAAACAAATCAAGAAATGTAATAATTGATGCGCCGCCTGGAACTTCGTGTCCGGTCATTGAAACAGTTAAACACACTGATTTTTGTGTTTTAGTTACAGAGCCAACACCTTTTGGACTTAATGATTTGATTTTGGCTGTTGATGTTTTGAAAAAATTAAAAATTCCGTTTGGTGTAGTTATAAACAGATCCGATATTTGGAATAACATGATAAATATGTATTGTAATGAAGAAAATATTCCCATACTTATGGAAATCCCTTTTGACATGGGAATAGCAAGGTTATATTCAAATGGTATTCCATTTGTAGAAAAAATGCCTCATTACAAACAAGAATTCATTAGAATGTTTGAACAAATTAAAAGGATATTAGAATGAAAAATTATTAGAAAAGGTTTTCTAAAATAAGCAGAATATATACAACAAATTATCAATACATAAATTTCAAAATTCTGATAAAAATAGCCGGGTTAAAAGAATTGTAAAAGGAAAATTTAAAATATGTCGATTAATAAAGATACTAATAAAACATTCCATGAAGATTGTTTTGCTTGTGGTAAAAATTCTCAAATAGGTTTAAAATTGGAATTTCAACTTCTTGAAAATAAAACACTTTTTGGGACATTTACAATGAGTGATGATTATCAAGGATATGATAATATTCTTCATGGCGGTATTATAAGCACAATATTAGACTCAAGCATGGTAAATCTATTCTATTTAAAAGATGGTTTAGAATTAAAAACAGCCAAACTCAATTTACGTTTTATTAAACCAATACCAGTGACTGGAATAATGAGTATTTATGCTATTGTCGATGAAACAGCAAGACATTTTTATAAAGCAAAATCTAAAATAATGATTAATGATAAAGTCTTTGCAAAAGCAGAAGGATATTTTAGAAAATAAGGTATGAAAAAATGAAACAAATATTAATTATAAGCGGTAAAGGCGGTACCGGTAAGACTATGCTTACAGCATCATTAGCCAGCCTTGCTAAAAACAAAGTAATGGTTGATTGTGATGTAGATGCAGCAGATTTATATATTTTATTAAAACCTAAAATTATTGAAAGATTTGATTTTATAGGCGGGAAAAAAGCAACTAAAGATGAAAAAAAATGTGTCAAATGTGGAAAGTGTAAACAATTTTGCAGGTTTAATTCATTTGATGATAATCTTAGAATTGATTCTACTGCTTGTGAAGGTTGTGGATTTTGTAAAATTGTATGCCCGGTTGATGCAATAAAAATGGTTGATAATATTTCAGGACAATATTTTGTATCGGATACAAAATATGGTGATTTTGTACATGCAAAACTTGGCATTGCAGAGGAAAACTCAGGCAAACTTGTTGCTAAAATTCGTGATGTTGCTAAAAAAATAGCAATCGAAAAAAATGCAGATTATATAATTATAGACGGAACTCCTGGAATCGGATGCCCTGTTATGGCATCTCTTGCCGGAATAGATTTAGCTGTTATTATAACAGAACCTACAGTTTCAGGTATTCATGACATGCAAAGAGTCATAGAACTTATAAAGCATTTTAAGATTACTGCAAAAGTTGTAATAAATAAATTTGATTTAAATCTCGAAAATTGTGAAAAAATAAAATTATTATGTTCTGAAAATAATATAGAAACCATTGGCTTAATTCCATTTGACAGTATTGTTAGTAAATCAATTGTAAATTGTATGCCTTTAGTTGAGTATTCTGATGGTAAAATTTCACAAGAGATAAAAAATATATGGAATAAAATTAATTGTAAAAATTAGAAAGGGGATTCTTGTGGAATATATTGAAAAATATTTTGGAAGGATGAACAGTCCATCAGGTTCTTCTTGTTTAAAAGGACCTTGTGGTGATGAAATGGAGTTTTATTTGGATATAAAAGATAATAAAATTATTGATATAAAATATTATACTTGTGGGTGTGATGCTACAAAATCCTGCGGGGCAATTACAGCACATTTAGTTAAAGGAAAAACTTTAGAAGAGTCTTTATGCGTGTCTGCTTGTGAAGTTAAGAAAAACATTCCTAATTTATCACAAGATCATTTGCATTGTTCTATACTTGCTGTGAGTGCATTTTATAGAGCAGTTGCTGATTATATTTTAAAATATTAGTTAAAGTCTTTGTTTGTTAAAGAATGTTTAAACTTATTTTAAGAGATTGGCTATACATCTAATAAAAAGTTTAAATAAAATATATATTTTTAGGAGTATAAAATGAATAATTTTGTATATTCTTTATTGGCAAGTATTATTGTCAGTTTTATTTCTTTTATTGGTATAATAAGTTTATTATTTAATAAGAAATTACTAAAAAAAATCCTCATATTATTGGTTGCATTATCTGCAGGTAGTCTTATTGGAGGTGCTTTTCTTCATTTACTTCCGGAAGCTATGGAAAAAACTTCTGATATTTATATTCCATTTGTGTATGTTATTTTGGGGTTCACATCTTTTTTTATTCTTGAAAAGTATCTTTTCTGGAGACATTGTCATAAAAGCGTTTGTGAAGTTCATAGTTTTACTTATATGAACCTTATTGGCGATGGTTTGCATAATTTTATTGATGGGTTAATAATTGCTGTGAGTTTCTCTTCTAATTTACATTTAGGGATTGTTACTACTATAGCAATTATTCTTCACGAAATACCTCAAGAATTAGGTGATTTTGGCGTTTTGATATATGGTGGAATGAAACCGGTTAAAGCATTGTTTTTTAATTTTTTGAGTGCTTTTGCAGCAGTTATTGGAACTGTTATTGGTTATTATTATGTTGGAATATTTAGTGGATTTTCTTTTGTCCTTATGTCTTTTGCTGCCGGTGGTTTTATATATGTAGGTGCTTGTGATTTGATACCGGAATTGCATAGACATTCTGATCGTAAAAATGCATTAATGACAATGTTTGTTTTTTTACTTGGTATAGGGCTGATGTTTATTTTAAAGTTAAACCATAATTAATAAAGGATATTTTATGAATATAAAACTTATAGCATGTGGATCTACAAAATGGGATAGACTTATAAGAAATTGGGGAATATCTTTTTTAATTAATGAAGATGTTTTGTTTGATACTTTTGGCAAACCACAGGTTTTATTAAATAATATCAAAGAAAAAAACATAGATATTTCAAAAATAAAACATATTATTATTTCACATGAACATTGGGATCATACATCTGGTTTATGGGATATTTTGACTTTGAATAATAAAGTAATTGTATATGTCTGTTCCCATACGGATAATACTATAAAAGAAAGAATAACATCTTGTGGTGTCACGCTAAAGGAAATAGATTCAGCATGTAAGATAACAGAAAACATATATACAACTGGAGAATTATCTAAAGATGGTAATCTTTATGAACAGTGTGTTTATATCAAAACAGAAAAAGGAATAGTTTTAGTTACAGGATGTGCACATCCCGGAATAATTAAGATTATAAAAAAAACGAAACAGGAATCAGGCGATAATATATATGCTGTGATTGGAGGATTACATTTAAAAGATTCAACAATTAAAGACATAGAAAATGTTGTTTCGGAATTGAAAAAAATGAATATAAATTTTTTTGTTCCTTTACATTGTACAGGAAAAATTGCAGTAGATTTATTTAAATCAAATTTAAACTGCATTTCTTTGGAGGAAATTTGAACTATATATTAAAAGAAGGATATTCTGTAATTACAAAATTTTTGTTTTTAACACTGGTTTTATTAATTGTTGGATTCTATACTAATTTATCTTTTTTAATAGGATTATCAATATTGAGTTTTATAGTTGCATTGTTTTCTTGTTTCTTCTTTAGAAATCCTAGAAGAATTGTAACTTCTACAAATGCTGATATTCTAGCACCGGCAGATGGGAAAATTATGAGTATTGAAAATGAATATTATGAAGATTTAGGTAAAGTAAAAGTAGTTCGTATTTTTTTATCTATATTTAATGTTCATATTCAAAGAGCTCCTATAGAAGGTGTTATTGATAATATAGTTTATACTGAAGGTAAATTTTTACCTGCTATGGATGAAAGAGCACATATTGAAAATGAGAAAAACAGTATAGATTTTATAAAAGAAGATGGCAGAAAAGTCAGATGTGTACAGATAGCAGGAATTATTGCCAGGCGTATTGTTGTATGGAAAAGCAATGGTGATTGTTTAAAATGTGGAGATTTATATGGTATAATTAAATTCGGATCTCAGGTTGATATATATATTCCACAAGATGCAAAAATTCTTGTTCGTCCAAAACAAAAAATTCAGGCAGGAATAACAAAGTTAGCAAGATGGAGTTATATAAAATGAAAACGATGATTCATAAATATCAGTAAATTATTTATAGTTTATATTATTTCAACAGGAATATTTTAATGGAAATTTTACAGGCATCAGCAAAAGATGCAAAAGAAATATTAGATTTACAAAAAACAGCTTTTGAGAGTGAAGCTGAACTTTATGGCAATTATAGTATTGAACCTTTAAATCAGAGTATAGAAGAAATAAAACAACAGTTCAGCAATTATATTTTTTTAAAAGCAGTTTCTTCTGCCGATGGCAGCATAGTTGGGACAGTGCGTGCTTTTGAAAGAGATGGTACATGTTATATAGGAAAATTGGCTGTCTCTCCGAAAATGCAAAACAATGGCATTGCAACTCTTATTATGAAAGAAATAGAAAAATATTTCAAATGTAAAAGGTTTGAACTTTTTACAGGTATAAAAAGTGAAAAAAACATATATCTTTATAAAAAACTTGGTTATTCAGTTTTTAAAAAAGAACAAAAAGGTTGTGGCGGTATAGAAATAGTATATATGGAAAAGTCTGTTAACTAATCTTCATTCTTAAACCCCTTAAAGCAAATTTATAGTTTGTGCTTCATAAAGTTCAAAAATCCGAATTATTAATGGATTTTCTGATTTTTCACATATTTTTTATAAAAATTTTATTGAATTGTTGGTATAATACAAAGAACTGTTTTCATTGCAAAAAATATTAATTTGTTGTTAAATATAAAAGTATGAAATTTATTAATAATATTCCTAAAGAATATCAACCTATAATTGACAAAATTACAAAAGTTGCAATAGCAAATAATTATACAATTTATGCTGTTGGTGGTTTTGTTAGGGATATGATTTTGAATCGTCATCCCAAAGACCTTGATATTATGGTTGAGGGAGATAATGCCGGAATAAAATTTGCTACTCTTTTATCAGAACAGTTAAATATTCACCCACCTGTTATATTCGAAAAATTTGCTACAGCAAAATTAATCATTGATAATAAAGAAATAGAATTTATCATGCCTAGACAGGAATATTATGATAAAAATTCTAGAAATCCTCGTACAGAAAAAGCCACTCTTGTTCAAGATGTTCTAAGAAGAGATTTTACTGTTAATGCCTTGTTTTTGAGACTTAATGATATGTTACTGTTAGATTTATGTGGAAAAGGACTTCAAGACATAAATGATGAGATAATTAGAGTTACAGATGAAACTGCTTCCGATTTGATTTTTGAACAAGATCCATTAAGAATTTTAAGAGCTGTCAGACAAAGTTTCCAACTTGGTTTTACTATAGAAAAAAATACTTATCAAAGTATGGTAAAAAAATCAAATAGAATAACAATAGTTTCTCCGGAAAGAATAAGGGATGAAATAAACAAAATCTTATTGTTGGATAAACCATCAAAAGCTTTTTATATGCTTGATGATATTAATTTGTTGGAAATCATTTTACCGGAATTAAAAAAAATACAAAAGATAGAGAATGTTTTTGAGCATGTCATGCATGTAGTTGATAAAATTAGATCTGTTTTGTTTTTGCGAATTACAGCACTTCTTTATGAAACAGGCAAAATTGTAAATATTGTTAATTATGAACAAGAAAGTGTTAAAATTGCAAAGGATATATTAATAAAATTAAAATATCCTACTAATTTCATAAAAGAAGTTTCTTCTTTTATTGAAGACAATATGTTAGTTAAAGAATATAATTCATCTTGGACAGATGCAGATGTCAGAAAATTTGAAAAACAAGTATCTGAAAATCTAAAAAATATAGAATTATTTAGTATAGCTAGTACAAAACAATATAATTCGTCTTTGTTTGATAGAATCAAAAAATTAGAAAGTCACAATATGCTTGCACCAAAAGAAGAATTATTTGATGGTAATGAATTAGTTAATATTTTAGGGTATCCATCCGGTAAATGGGTTGGGAATGCAAAAAAATATATAGAAGAGCTACAATTTGAGGAACCATCAATATCAAAGGAAAAAGCAATAAAAAAACTTAAATTTTATATTGAAAAATCAAAGGATATATTGCTATAATACACAGAGGTGGATTTATGGATAATGAAGATGTAAAAAATGAAGAAAATCAAAAGGATACCACAAAAGAAGAAAAAACCTATGATAAAGTAGGTCTTTTAATAGGTGGTGTTTTTGGAATTCTTCTTTCTTTGTTTGGAATAATTGATTTTTTAATGGGGATTACAGTTGGTATGTTTTTAGGTCTTCTAATTGGTACTTTCATAAAAAAATGAATTCTTGTGGGGAATAAATGGGGCTAGATTACAAAAAACATATTAAAATTTTTATAGAAAAAACAATTGATGAAATAGAATTTCATCCTGAAAAATTTTATATAAACTTCCATAAAGTCATTCCTAAATTACAACAAAAAGAATTTGATAAATTAATAGAACAATATACTTCTAATATTCTTTATAATCCTTCAGATGCATCTGCATACTACAACAGGGGAATTATATATCATAAAAAATCATTATATAAGTTAGCAATAACTGATTTTACGAAAGCAATAGAATTAGATAAAAATTTTACTTTTGCTTTTATTGCCAGAGGAGAAACTTATATTGCTGTTAAGAACTTTGATCTTGCTCAAGAAGATTTTGAAAATGCTATAAAACTTAATCCTCAGAATTCAACGGTTTATAATAGTTTAGGCAACATCAATAGAATACAACATAATTTTGAACAGGCTATTTTATATTTTGATAAAGCAATAGAATTAAATGCGAATAATGAATCTGCTTTTTATGGCAGAGCAATGGCATTTAGATGTTTATTCAAATATATAAAAGCAATCGATGATTTTACAAAAGCAATTGAATTAAACCCTAATGATGATTATGCATTCTGTAATAGAGCAATAACATATAGCAGCATAGATGATTTAGATAAAGCTATTGCAGATTTTAATGAAGCATTAAAATTGCAACCTACCGATTCATTCGCTTTAAATAATAGAGGGATAATATATAGAAAAAAATTAGAAGAAGATTTGGCTGAGAAAGATTTTAAATATGCTATTGAAATTATTCCAGAAGATAGCTATGCATATTATAATTTGGCAAATCTGTATAGAGAACAAGGTTTTGATGATAAAGCATTAAAACTTTATTCTGAAGCAATAGATATAGATTACTCTTTTGTTCCGCCATATATAGCAAGAGCTAATATGTCTTTATTGAAAGATGATTTTAAAAAAGCAAATGAAGATATTCGCCAAGTTATTGATTTTATGCCTGATAATCATATTTGTTACTCTATGATGGGATATATAAATCTTATAACAGAGAATTATGATGATGCTTTAGATAATTTTAAAATGGCAGTTAAATTTGATATTAATAAAAATCCTGAACTTTTGTATGTCTGTGGAGTTTGTCATCTGGAAAAAAATGAATATTCAAATGCAGAGACATATTTTAATAAGGCATTATCTTTAGTTTTTGATATACCAGAGTTACTGTATTCAAGGGGTTTATGTTACTTTAATTTGAATAATTATGAATCTGCTATTAATGATTTTTCTTTAGTATTAGATAAAAAAGAAGATTTTATTGAAGCCAATTATTACAGAGGAATGATATATGTAAAACTTGCAAAGTATGATTCAGCATTAAATGATTTTGAAAAATGTGTAAATGATAAATATAATTTATATGAAAGTTCTTATTATTTAGGATTGTGTAATTTAAAATTAAAAAATTATGATTCAGCATTATTAAATTTGCAAGATGCAGTTTCTGGTGGATATTGTAATCTCGAAGTTCTCAAAAGAAAAGCTTTTGTTTTTAGTAAGTTGGAAATGTACAATGAGGCACTTATTGATTATAATGCAGTTTTAGAAAGAGATAATACAGATATTAAAACATATATTGATAAAGTAAAAATATTGATTTTATTAAAACAATATGAAAAAGCAGATCAAGATCTTGATAAAATATTAGAATTATCAACAGATAATAAGGATGTTTTATTCTTAAAAGCTAAAATTAATTTTTTGACATATAATTATGAAGATACTATAAAATTTGCATCAATATATTTACAAGAAAACCCTAAAGATATGGATTGCTTAGAAATGAGAGCATCTTCTTATATTGTGGTTGATAAATTAACAAAAGCATATGCAGATTATACCGAAATGATTTCAGTAGAACCACAAAATTTAAATTTATATATTAAAAGAATTAAATTATGTATTAAAATGAAAAGTTATGAAGAGGCACTAGAGGATATTTCTTATTTATTAGGAGTTGATGATAAATTTGTAAATGCATATTTTTATAAGGCTATAATTAATAGAAACAGAGGTAATATTATTGACGCTATTAAAGATTATGATACAGCACTTAAACTTTTGTGTGAAAATAAAACATTAGATTTGGGTATTGAGCTCTTGGAAACAAAAAAATATTTTCATAATGAAAAAAAGAAGTCTAAAAAAACAATTATACATGATGATGGAGTTGAAAATGTTGGAAATAAAGAATTAGTTAAAAATGATGAAATAGAACAGAAAAATGATATAGATATAGAATATGATTTTCAAGAAAAGCCTAATTCAGAAGAAATATCAATAGAAGAAAATAAAGATCAATTTGAGTCGCCAATAATAGAAAAAGAAAGCCAAAATATTAACATATCTGAAAGTAATAATTTAGAAGAAGTATCAAAGAAAGCAGAGCAAGAACAATCTCTTTCAATGATAGATGAACAAAAAAACAACCAAGATAATAGTAAAATTAATAATAATGATAATTTTCAAGAAGATACAAAATTAGAAGAAGTATTAACCGAAGAAAAAGAACACCAGTCTTCAATAATAGAAGAAGATATCCCAAATATTGGTCAAATAGATAATTCTCAAGACAACTTATCTGAAAATGATAAAATAAAAGAAATACCAACAGAAGAAAAAGAACAGTCTACAGTAATAGAAGAAGATACAACAAATATCGGTCAAATCGATGATTCTAACGATAAATTACCAGAGAGTAATAATTTGGAAGAAGTATCAAAAAAAGTAGAGCAAGAACAATCACAGCCAATAATACAGGAACAAGAAGATGTTAAAAAAACTGATGAAGAATTCTTAGATTTACAAGAGGCAAATAAAGCTGTAAAAGAAAATATCAGTGATTGGTTAAACTATAAAAAAAGAGCTAATTTATATTTTAGACAATTAAATTTTAAAGAAGCTATAAAAGATTATGATATGGCAATTAAATATCATAAAGTAGGAGATGTGGAAATTTTTGTTAATAAATCAGAATCATTTAAATTATTAACAAAATATAAGGATGCCATTATTTCATTGGATAAGGCTATTTTTTTAGAACCAGATAATGCAACGTTATATTATAAAAGATCTTTGTTATATAAGATGAATGGAGATATCAAAAACTATTTGAAGAATTTAAATGAAGCAATAGAATATGAACCTGAATATAAAGAAGCGTATATATCAAGAATCAATTATTATATAACACAATCAAAGTTTGAAGAAGCGTATGAAGATATAGTATTTCTTTTAGATTTTTATGCCGGTAATGATATTAAATATTTATTATCACAAATATATTTTCATTTAGAAAAATATAGAAAGAGTATTGAGGTATTAACTGAGATATACGATGATAAAAAAGAAGAAAAAGAAATAAATTATTATTTAGGTATGAGTTATTTTAAAACAAAAGATTATGATAATGCGACTGTTTATTTAACAAAATCAATTAGTAAAGGTTTGAATAATAAATTAATTTATTATTCAAATGCATTATCATATTTTTACATATCTAATTTTGCTGTCGCTTTATATAATGTAAACAAAGCAATAGAACTAGAATCAAATGACTATGAGCTATTTTGGTTAAGGGCAAAAATTTATACAAAATCAAATAATTTTTTAAAAGCATCACAAGATTATGAAAAAGCTGTTAAAATTAACTCTAAGAAACATAGTTTATTTGCCGAAAAAGCTGAATACTATGCCAAAAATGAAAAAAATACTATAGCTATAAAAGATTATACTAATGCAATAATTCTTGATAAAAATAATGCAAAATATTATTACAATAGAGGTTTATTGTATAAAAAATTAGGTAATAACAAAGAAGCAGAACTAGATTTTAATAGATCAAAAATGATAGAAGAAAGACAAAACGATGATTTAATCGAACAAGACAAATCACAAGTTATAGTCCAAGCAACTTCATCGCAAATAGATGTTAAAACCAGTATACTTTTTTTTAATAGAGGCAATATTAACTTAAAAAAGCAAAAATATGATGAAGCAATAGATGATTTTACAAGAGCAATAGAACAAAATTCTAATGATATACAGATTTATATTTCTAGAGCCGAAGCATATTATGAAATAAAAGAATTTGATTTAGCATTGGATGATTTGTTCAAAGTTATAAAATTATCTCCAAAATCATCATTAGCAAATTGCAAAATTGCAGATATATATAAAATGAAAAATAATTTTAAACAGTCTCAACATTATTACAAAATATCAATAGATATAAATCCAAAAAATTCTCTTGCATATTTTGGATATGCTCAGTTATGTGAAAGTAATAATCAAAATGATTTAGCTATAGAAAATTATCAAAAAGCTGCAAAATTAGATATAAAGATTTCAAAAGAATGCAATTCAAAAATTTCACAATTAACGACATTATAATGAAAAAAATAAAGTCATTAGTTTATATTTGTTTAATAAGTGTTTTTTGCATACATACTTATTTGTATTCAGCAAATACTGTTTTGAATTCAGATACTTTGTTGGACGCAATTGTAAGATCTGATTTAAAAACAATGGTTAAATGTTTAGATAATGGGGTTAGTCCAAATTCAAAAGATTCAAATGGGAATGCTGTTTTATTACTTGCAATTAATATGGGTTTTAAGGATGGAGCAAATTTGCTAATAAAAAGAGGAGCTAACGTTAATGAATCTTATTCTAGAGGAATGAATTCGTTAATGCTTGCTATAAATAAAGATATGGAATCTACAGCTGAATTGTTAATAGATTATGGTGTGGATTTTGATAAAAAATTAAATAATGGAACTACAGCTCTTATGATGGCTTCAGAGAAAGGGATGATTAAAATTATTAAGTACATGGTTAAATATGATGTGAATGTAAACACAAAAACAGATAATGGGTTAACAGCTTCATCAATAGCTATGAAAGCAGGACATAGTAATATTGTAAAGTTTTTCAATGAAGTAGGTTCAATACCGGGAACTTTAGGGGAAGCAGTTGTTACATCAGACATAAGGCTTACAGAAAGATTTATTGCTTATGGTTCTGATGTTAATGAAAAAGGTGTTTTGGGAAAAACACCTTTATTAATTGCTTTTGATAATGGTGATTATGATATGGCAGCTTTTTTAATATCAAGAAATGCAGATATTAGTATGGCTGATGATAATGGTATAAATCCTTTAATTTCAGCTTGTGCTTCCAATAATATTGATTTGGTAGAATTAGCTTTTAATAGCGGAGCAGATATTAATGTTCATGATGTCAATGGAATTACACCATTGATGTATGCCTTATATAAATCAAATACAGAAATTGTTAAATTGTTACTAGCTCATAAAGCAAATATAAATATTGTTGATAATAATGGAATTTCTCCAATAATTATTGCTGTAAGAAAAGGTAATATAGAAATGGTAAAACTATTATTTAAAAACGGAGCAATTTTAAATCAAAAACAAGATAATGTTCCAAGATTATTAAATACAGCTGTAGATATTAACAATATAGACATCATTAGATTTTTATTAGAAAAAGGTGCGAGACTTAATACAAAAGATATAAATGGCATGACCCCTTTAATATTAGCAAGTTATAAAGGTTATTTTGATATTGCAAAATTGCTACTTGATAATGGTGCAAGATTGCATTCAAATGATAATAGGGGTTTTACTGCAATGGATTATGCAGAAAGAAATAAAGATTATGGTATGATTGAATTATTAAAAAGTAGAAAAAATAAATAAAAGAGGGAATTTTCTATGTTTAAAAAAATGCTTATAAATATTTTTATTGATACTGAAATTAAAAACGATATAAAATTTCTTGAGAATATAAAAATTTTTAATAAATTTACAGTTTGGCAATTAAAAAAAATAATAAGCATAATTTATAAAAAAGAGTATTTAAAAAATGAAGTTATTTATAATAAAGGTGAAGAAGCTAAATTGTTCTGTATATTAAAAAATGGGAAAGTTGAATTATACGATGAAAAAGATAAGAAAAATGTTGAAATAAATGATGTTTTTGGACAAAAATTTTTAATGTGTGATAGTGAAATATATGTTAACACAGCAAAAGTAATAGAAAAAAGTGTGGTTTATATAATACATAAATATGATTTTGAGAGACTTATGTCTGAAGATACAAAAATTGGTTTTAAAATAACTAAAATATTGCTAGATAACTTATATAATAAGGTACAATAATAATTTATGAAAGAGAATTTATTAACTAAAGGATTTGTCCTTTCAATACTCATTTTTTTCGCAGTTATTTTATTTGCATATTTTAGTAGAGGAATTTTAGCTCCTTTTATAATTTCTTCTTTTTTAGCATATCTTTTATCACCTTTAGTTACTAAGATAATGTTAATAGGGGTTAAAAGATGGGTTGCTGTTATTATTTTGATAATAGTATTTTGTATCTTTGTGATGTTTACAATAATCTTTGTCATTCCGATAATAAATAATGATATTGATATCTTTGTAAAAAAAATGCCTGAATATATTGCTTATATAAAAAATTTACTTATAAACATTCAATCTTATTTTGATAGATTTGTTCCGTTTATAAAAAAATATAATATAATTGACAATATTACAGTTAAAGTTACAACTTTTGTTACAAACGAAGTTACAAAAATTCCAAAACATTTAATGAGTATAGTTTCTGTTTTTTCTATAATTTTTTTAGTTCCGGTTATAACTTTTTTTATGTTGTTAGGTTATAATAAAACTACTAAATCTATTGTTAATCTTGTACCGGCAAAATATGTAGAAATTGTTTTATCTATTTTTCATGAGATAGATTCTGTTATGGGAAAATATATAAGAGGGCAAATTATAGAGATTATATTTGTAGGTACATTTTCAATTGTAGGATTGAGTATATTAGGTGTAAATTATGCTTTTTTAATAGGGATTGTAGCAGGCTTATGCAATTTAATACCTTATTTAGGTCCGGCAGTTGGATTAATAACAGCAGTTATTGTTGTTGCTGTACAGTTTCAGTCTATGTTGGTTGTTATAAAAGTCATTTGTTTATTTCTTATAATACAGCAAATTGATAATAATGTTGTTCAACCTATTGTTGTTGGACAGAATGTCAATTTAAGTCCGGTTGTTATGATGTTTGCATTACTTGCCGGGGCTGAAATTTTTGGTTTTTTAGGAATACTTTTAGCAGTTCCTATAATGGCTTTATTGAAAAATGTTTTTGTTATGTTTATAAAGAGATATAAAAAAATATATTAGTAAAAGGATAATTATGGATAATTATGTTAGGGGTTTTTCTCTTTTCAGTGCTCAGGATATTTATCTTTTTAAAGAAGGGAGTCATTTCAAATTATATAATTTATTAGGTTCTCATGAAATAAATTATGATGGTATGGATGGCGTTTATTTTGCTGTTTGGGTACCTAATGCAAAACATGTATCAGTTATAGGTGATTTTAATTATTGGGATAAATGGTCTCATCCATTACATTCAAGAGGAGATAACTCAGGTATATGGGAAGGCTTTATCCCTTATTTAAAACAAGGTGATATATATAAATATTTTATAATTTCCAATTGTAACAATTATTCTGTAGAAAAGTCAGATCCATATGCTTTTCATTGTGAAACTCCAAAAAAAACAGGGTCAAAAGTTTGGGGACTTGATTATCAGTGGAATGATGGTAAATGGATGACAACTAGATATAAGCATAATAGTATAAAAGCTCCAATGTCAATTTATGAGTTACATTTAGGTTCGTGGAAAAGAAAATTTGAAGAAAATAATAGAATGTTAACATATAGAGAAATTGCTTCAGAGTTAAGAGATTATTGTCTTGATATGAATTTTACACACATTGAACTTATGCCTATAATGGAGCATCCTTTTTATGCTTCATGGGGATATCAGACTACAGGATATTTTGCTCCTACAAGCAGGTATGGAACTCCACAAGATTTAATGTATATGATAGATGTTTTACATCAGGCTGGTATCGGTATAATAATGGATTGGGTTCCATCGCATTTTCCTACAGATCTGCATGGTTTATCTTTTTTTGATGGGACATATTTATATGAGCATTCAGACAAAAGACTTGGGTTCCATCCGGATTGGAAAAGTTCAATATTTAATTATGGAAGGAATGAAGTTAAAGATTTCTTGATATCGTCAGCATTATTTTGGTTTGATAAATATCATATTGATGGAATAAGGGTAGATGCTGTTGCATCTATGCTATATTTAGATTATTCAAGAAAAGAAGGCGAATGGTTGCCTAATAAATATGGTGGTAAGGAAAATATTGAAGCTATAGCATTTTTAAAAAGATTAAATCATGTTATATATGAGAATTATAATGATGTTCAAATGATAGCAGAAGAATCAACTGCATGGCCTATGGTTTCAAAACCTACTTATTTAGGTGGTTTAGGATTTGGCTTTAAATGGAATATGGGGTGGATGAATGATACATTGAGATATTTTAAAACAGATCCCGTTTTTAGAAAATATAATCATACAAATTTAACGTTCAGTTTATTGTATGCTTTTAGTGAACAATTTATTTTATCTTTTTCTCATGATGAAGTAACACAAGGTAAAGGTTCCCTTATAGGAAAAATGCCGGGAGATGAATGGCAGAGATTTGCAAATCTTCGATTACTTATAGGTTATATGTATGGACATCCAGGTAAAAAACTTTTATTTATGGGTTCAGAATTTGGGCAGGTTAGAGAATGGTCTCATGAGGAAAGTTTAGAATGGCATGTTTTACAATTTTGGCAACATTCTGGGATGCAAAAATGGGTAAAAGATGTAAACAAAGTTTATAAAGATGAATTAGCTTTGTATGAAGATGATAATAGTTGGGATGGTTTTGAATGGATAGATTGTAATGATTCTGATAATACTGTTCTGAGTTTCTTGAGGAAATCACCATCAACAGGTGAAGTTATAGTTTGTATATATAACTTTAATCCGGTGCCAAAACATAATTATAAAGTTGGTGTTACAAAAAATGGTTTTTGGAAAGAAATTTTAAATAGTGATTCAGAATGTTATTTTGGTAGTAATATGGGCAATCTTGGCGGAGTTAATACTTATGATTATTCAACTCATGCTAAACCATATACTTTAGAGATTACATTACCACCTTTGGGTGCTGTTTTTCTTAAACATAAAGGCTAACAGTGATAACAAGAATTATCTTTTTATTTAGTATAAATTAAAATAGAGGTTGTATGAATATATATTTAATTGCAGTGATTTCTTTTTTATTAATTGCTTTTATAATCGATAGCTTGTCTGATTATTTAAATGCAAAAAATATGTCAGATGAATTACCACAAGAATTCATTGGCTATTATGATAGTGATAAATATAAAAAATCTCAGAATTATTTAAAAGATAAAACAAAATTTTCTTTTACATCTTCATCTTTTGTGCTGATTGTTGAAATTGTGTTTATACTCGCAGGCGGCTTTAATTTTGTAGATAATTTTGCAAGGTCATTCGGCTATGGACAAATAATTACAGGTCTAATTTTTATAATAACTTTAATGGTATCGCTTAATATAATACAAATACCTTTTTCTGCATATAACATATTTGTTATAGAAGAAAAGTACGGATTTAATAAAACGACAATAAAAACATTTATATTGGATATTTTTAAAACAACCATTTTATTTGCAGTTATTGGACTTCCAATTTTTGCACTTATAATTTGGTTTTTCATCAAGTTTGATTCTTTAGCATGGATTTATGCTGCAAGTGCAGTTATTTTATTTGAAATTTTAATAACTTTTATAGCTCCTGTATTTATTATGCCATTATTTAATAAATATGTTCCACTTGAGGAAGGAGAACTTAAGTTAGAACTTGAAAATTATGCTAAACAAGAAAATTTTAAAATGAAAGGTCTTTATAAAATGGATGGATCAAAAAGATCAACAAAAAGTAATGCATTTTTTACAGGATTTGGTAAATTCAGAAGAATAGTTCTTTTTGATACTTTAATTGAAAAACAAACAACAGAGCAACTTGTATCCGTGCTTGCTCATGAAATGGGACATTATAAAAAAGGACATATTAATAAATTTATGATGATGTCTTTTATTAATGTTATTTTAATGTTTTTTATTTTATCATTCTTTATAGGGAATCAATATTTATTTGAAGCTTTTGGTATGCAAAATATATCAATTTATGCAGCATTAGTATTTTTTGGATTTTTATATACGCCGGTATCAATGTTTTTATCAATAATTCAAAATGTGATATCAAGAAAATATGAATTTGAAGCTGATAAATATGCAGTAGATACATATAAAAAACCAGATTCAATGGTAGAAGCTTTAAAAAAACTTTCAGTTGATAATTTGACGAACTTAACACCACATAAATTAAAAGTATTTTTAGAATATTCTCATCCGCCAATTTTGGAAAGAATAAAAGCAATAAAGAATATAAAAATAGGGGAATAGTATTATGGATAATTTACTCAAAGAACTTTTGTTGGCACCTGGTATTTCCGGGTATGAAGAATCAATTGCACAGATTATGAAAAGAGAATTAGAGAAGACTTGTGATAGCGTTAGAATTGATAATTTCGGCAATGTTATTGCTAAGAAAGGTAAAGGCTCAAAAAAAATTATGATTGCAGCTCATATGGATGAAATAGGTCTTGCAGTCAAATATATAAATAATGAAGGATTTATATATTTTATAAAAGTTGGCGGAATAGCAGATATGGTTTTGCCGGGACAAAGAGTTGTTATTAAATCAAACAAAGGTGATATTTGCGGAATTATAGGTACAAAACCTCCTCACTTACAAAGTCCGGAAGAAAAAAATAAAGTTATGACACATGATAATATGTTCATAGATATTGGTTGTTCATCGAAACAAGAAGTTTTAGAAAAAGTAGAAATAGGTGATCAAATTATATTTGAACCAAATGCAGGAATTTTAAATAAAGATGTTTATTATGGTAAAGCAATAGATAATAGAGCAGGTTGTTATGCTATGATAAAAGTTATGGAAAAATTGTCGTCACTTGATGCGGAAGTATATGCAGTGGCAACTGCACAGGAAGAAGTAGGCTTAAAAGGTGCAAGAACTTCATCATTTGCTATAAATCCTGATTTTGCTCTTATTTTAGATACAGCTGTTGCCGGAGATGTTCCCGGAATTGAAGATAAAGTTTCATCATTAAGATTAGGAGAAGGTATAGCAATAACTATCATAGAAGCAAGCGGAAGAGGTACAATTGTAAATAATAAAGTTAGAAAATTAATGATAGATACTGCAAAAGAAAATAATATAAAGCATCAAGTTGATGTTATAGATGGTGGGATGACTGATGGTGCCGTTGTTTATATGAATAGAGAAGGCATTTTAACCGGAATATTAAGTATACCTACAAGATATTTACATGCTTCAAGTTCGGTTTTTAATATTAAAGATCTTGAAAGTGCTGTTGAATTGTCTGTTAAAGTTATATCAAAGATATAGTTTTATATCTTTGATATTGTAAAAATTAAATGTATGGTTTATAATGTATGTATATGAAAAAAAGATTAATATTAAAGAAATATATTTTTTTATGTGTTTTTATATGTGCTATAAGTGTTTTTTTAAATGCATTTATGTGTACTTTTAAGAATATAGATATCTCATTATATAATATCCAATCCGATTCATTTATTAGTAAGTTTTTTATAGTTGTAAACATGCCTACAGATATTATTTCATCAATGATGTCTAATCATCAAAATAGTAATAAAAAACATAATGAAAACACAACAGAAACATCATTTTATGATATTTCTGTAATATCAATTTATTCTTTTTTAAATGATTATAAAACAGTAAATAAACACATTATAGAAATCAATGATGGAATTATTTCTAATGTGTATAAAAATGTATTAGTAAATTCACCATTAAAAATTCCGCTATGGCGATGTATTGTTTTCGTGTTATTATTTAGGTTATTGTTTAATATTTTACCAAGATCTGTTTCTATAAAAAATATATCATATACAAAAAAGCTTGTACTTTGTTGTAGAAAAGTACAGGCTTTTTTATTTTGGAGTGAAAAATGTTTCAGATAAAAAAAATAAAAAAAATAATCTCTATTTTCGTTGTTAATTGCTTTTTATTGTCATTTGTATATGGGCAAGTTGTGTCATCAGTAATAGCAAATATAACAACAACACAACAATATAAACAAATATTTAATGATTTTATGTTGCCATATTCATATGGACAAATAACATCTTCACATTTTACATCATCTGACAGGTTAGTAATAAATATACAAGATTTACATTGCCATCCAATAGTACAAAAAAATATTAGCAATATAATAGAGTTGTTTAATAAAGAACATGAAATAAGCAACATATACTTAGAGGGTGCTTATGGAAAAGTAAGTACAAAGTGGATAACACAATCAATAGGTTCTTCTTCAAAGAATAATGTAATAGAAAAAATGATTGAAACAGGAAGATTAACAGGGGCAGAATATTACAGTGTACTCAGTGGTAAAACAGAAATAATAAAAGGGTTGGAACAAAGAGAAGCATATTTAGATAATTTAAAAAGATTTGGGAAAATATTAGAGAATCAGGAAAAAATAAATAAAATATTAGAAGAAATAAAAAAATCTACATTAATGTTAAAAAATAAATATTACGATAGAAAACAGTTGAAAATAGAACAACTTTCTAATGACTATATAAATGGAAAAATCACACCTGAAAAATACTTTGCATTATTATCAAAACATGTAGATAAGTTAGGAATAGATATTCATAAATATAACAATACATATTCATATATTATGTTGTTGTCACAGCAGAAAAAATTATCATATAAAAAAATAACAAAAGAATTACAAACATTAGTATTGTTGTTAAAAGAACGAATACCATATAGTGCATATAAGATGTTAATGGATTCAACAGAAAATTTTTCAAAGATAGATAAATTATATGTCTATCTTATAAGAATAACTAGAGAATATAATTTGGATTTACAGACAAATTTTAAAGAGTTAAATAAGTATCTTCAATATGTAGAATTTAGTCAAAAAATAAATCCAATACAATTAATAAAAGAAGAACATAAGTTAATAAATGAAATAAATACAAGGTTTTCAGAAACAAAAGTGCAAAGAGAGATAGTTTTTTTAACAAATTTTGAAAAATATTTGGAAGATTATACAACAAGTAAAATAACATCAGAAGATTATGAATATTATAAAAATAATATAGACAAATATAGAGAATTATGGAATAAATATGTAGATAATAGGGTATTATCCTTGTTAGAACAGTATTTGCTAGAAGCAGATAAATTTTATGTGATAAATACAGAAAGAAATAAATATTTTATAAATAATATATTTGATGGAATAGAAACATCAAATATGAAATCAAAAAAAGAAATAAATATTATAGATAATATAAAAAATGTCAAAAGAGTAGATGTTGTAATAACTGGAGGATTTCATACAGATAGTGTTTCAAAGATATTAGAAGAAAAGAATGTGTCATATATAGTCATAACTCCAAATGTGACAGGTGGAATCAAATATGCACAAAAAACATATTATCAGATAGCAAAAGAACAAAGTAATATATCATTTCAAACATTAGCAAATTTAATTGCATCTCTGTCGCCAATTGATCAAATAAAAATATTGCAAAAATTAGAACCAAATATAAATTTAAAAGAAAGATATAGTTTATCAGAAATAAATGCAGCAAAAATAAAAGGAATATTAGACGATAAGCAAATTAACAATATATCAAATCTTATAATAAATATAAAAAAAGCTAAACTCCTAGAGTCAGATGATTTAGGTAATATTAATGAACAAATAGTTTCCTTGATCCGTAATAATCTTGATAATGAACCTAATTTATTAGAAAAAATTAATAAAAATCTTTTGGAATATATTAATATTGATACATTACAACAATCACTTACAGATGCAAAAAAACTAAAACATTTGGTCACAAAGGCAATATATAAGCAAAATATTGCTAACAATGATAAAGTTTTTAAACAAACACTTTTGTTATACAATTCTATAGCTGAAGATGTTAGACAAATAATAGATGATTTAATAAGTATTATAAAAGTTCAGGAAAAACATAATTTTGTTGTATCAAGTTTATCACAGGAAGAAGATACTAAAAATATTATTCATACTTTACCAATATTACAATTGAAATCAACTGTTCAGAAATTAGAAGAAATGGGGATAGATAGATATAGTTTTAAAGGAATAGTTTTAGGTGTCATTTTTGAAACATTTTTATTGTGGAAAAGTAATTTTTTAAACCAACATAAAAATAAATCAAAAATGATGAAATACGCATTGTTAATAATAAAAACATTTACAATCTTAAGTGCTATATTTGGTTTAACTTGCATATCACCATTATTGTTGTCAGGAGTTGGTTTGTATAGCATTTCTGGAATAACAGGGACAGCAATTGTAACTTTGCTAACTGCAATAACTGGGGAATGGATTATACATATTGCTTATAATTTTTTAAAAGTATTTATAAATGAAGAACAAGATAATAATATATCATTAACGTTACAAATAGCAGATAATACAATTGCAGAAGAAGATGTAAATAATGTCAATTACCAAATATTAGATGATATAAAGATTGAAGATGCTTCAACTAATATAGAAAACCAAATTTTATTAAAAAGTGAATATCTTAATAACAGAGATTCTATAGGCATTTTTTTAAAAATAAAAGATGATTATTACTATGTAGAGATACATAGAGAAGGTGACTTAAAATTAATGTCTAAAAATAATGATCTTTTTTTTAACAAAATGGATCAGGTTTTTAAAGGTATGTATATAAATAATTTTATTAAAGTTCAAAAACAATATGATGAAGAAAATCAAAAATGGAAAGTGATAATAACAAAAGGACCTCTTTATTTTGATGATATAAAAATAACACTGATCAATAAAAATAAATATTTTGAACAACCATTACCAAAATCAGAAAAATTAAAAATATTATTATCAAATGAGTATAAAAGAGGATTAGATGCATTAGGTATTATGTTAGATAAACCGACGACTTATAGTATCATATTTCTAGGGGCATTGTTTGGAGATGATAAGAAAAATACTAAAGAAATAATACAACAAATTGATTTAACAGATAAGACAGTGATTTTATATCCAATTGGAGTTGGTGCAGATTTTAATTCATTAACAAATCATCAGCTATATAGTTTATTTACTGATAATAAGAATGCTTTTTTTATATTTATGCATGATTTTATAGATAATTTTTTAAATATTATTGCATCGGATATGGAACAAAAAGAAAGAGCTTATTTATCAATTGATTTATACCATTTTCTATATGAATCTTTAAAAAATGCTTTGGTTCATGGTAATAATGGAGATCCAAATAAACCAATATATATAGTTACTAAATATGACACTAATACTAAAGAATATTCTATAGCTGTTTATAATGAATCTTTTGGACAAACAAGTGAGCAAGTTCTTGCAATAGCTGTTGCTACCGGTATTTCAGGGATGCATAAAGGTATTGAAAATATGGAATATAGTATAGAAAAACTTCCTTTAACTTTTTTCGCTGGTCAAACAAAAAACAATATGTATTTAACATATCTTACAAATAGTAAAAAATTTGACGAACAATATAAGATAATAAAATTAGGAGGTTCTTCTGTTAAAGAAGATTTGAATATTGATGGAAATATTGATCTCAAATTAGAGCAAAATGTCAAAGTCATAAATATAAATACATCTGAACAAGAAGATTTGGCTTTATATAATCAAGCAAAAACTCTTAAAACAAAAAAAACAATAAAAAAACTAGAAAAAATGCAAATAGATAAGTATAGTTTTAAGGGAACAGTTTTAGGTGTTGTTTTTGAAACATTTTCATTATGGAAAAAAGATTTTATAAAACAACATTCTACACAATCTAAATCAATGAAAGTTGCAATCAATGTAATAAAATTATTTACAATTGCAAGTGGATTTTTTGGTGGAACAGTGGTAGCTCCTGTATTATTGCCTGTATTAGGTGTATCTTCAATACCAGGTTTTTTTGCAACGGCAATTATAACAGTTATGATGGCAATAACTGGAGAATGGATTGTACACATAATTTATAATAAATATATTTTAAATGATAAATTAAAAGCTTTAGACATTCCTGATATTTTTTGGGAAAGCAATTTTGCAGAGTATGATGATATTATAGGTATATTTTTAAAGATTGAAGATGAATCTTTTTTTCTAGATATAAAAAAAGATGGTGATGTTCATTTAGTATCCAGGAATACAGAATCTATTTCTGATAGATTAGATCAAAAGATTAAAGGTATGAATATAAATGATATTATTGATATTGAAAAGAAAAATGATAAATATCATAACAAATGGAAAATATTAGTTAGGGCAAAACAATCTTATAATGATAAAATTAAAATTTCTTTTGTTAATAAAAAGAATCCATTAATAAAATACACAGTACCATCAATAGATAACTTAAAAGCTTTTTTACAAAAAGAACAAAGTGAAAAATTAGAAAAGTTAAAGATTGATATTCAACAACAATCAACATTCTCTATATTGCTTTTTGATGACTTATTAAAAGTTAATTCAACTTTTAAATCACTGAAAATGAAAGATCCTGACATTTTTAATAAACCATTAATAATTTATCCAATAGGAGTTGGATGTGATATATCCAAACTTACAGACGAGGAACTGTTTATTATATATTATAAAAACTATGCTATGTTTTCTGTAATATCAAATTTCTTTATTTCTAATTTTTGCGAGCTTAATAATATAAATAATAGATATAAAGAAGAACCAGCTAAAATGCTTCGTTTTATATTTAAATCATTAAGAGATGCATTTATTTATGGTAATAACGGAGATTCAAATAAACCAATATATATGACATCTGGGTTTGATAATCAAACTAATGAGTATTTTATAAGTATTTTCAATAGCTTGAATGGAAAAACAACGACAAGAAAACTTAAACTTGCAGCATCTACACAATTAGTTGGGTATGATCAGTCTGATATATATAGCGATCTGACAACCCACAAAATATATTTTCCAAAAGGGGAAACATTTGAAGGTCTTTATGCCACATCTATAACAAATAGCAAAGATATTAATTCCAAATTAGAGGAAAATTTAAAAGTTATAGATACAATTGAAAATTTAAATTTATCTTATCAAGAAAACTCTGAGATTTCACAGACTTTCCAAACAGTAAAAACTATACATAAATTAGAAAAAATGCGGATAGATAAGTATAGTTTTAAGGGAATATTTTTAGGTGTTATAATTGAAACATTTTCATTTTGGACAAAAGACTTCATAGAGGGACATGACATATATACTGATAAAATGAAAAACAGTATTAAAGGAATTAAAATATTTACAATTACATTTGCAGCTAGTATTACTTTAATTACAAGTGTTTTTATTCCTATTCTCATGCCGTTATTAATACCATTATCTGTATTGTTTGCTGAATGGAGTTTACATATAATTTATAATCTTAAGCAAATAAAAATAAGAAATTTAAATAAATTTATTTTAGTAAGTATAAATCCAATCTCTAAAATAAAAAACAAAGCAGTCAATATTATTTCTTTAAATGAAATTCAGAAACCAAATTCAGAAACCAAATTTAATATTTCAAGAAAATTATTACTAGTAAACAATAGACTTATAGCTAATAAGTTGAGAGAAGAAGGATTTAATGTCGTTAGTATAAAAATTGTTGAAAATAAAAAAGATTTAAAAGAATGTGTTAAAATTTCAGGAGTAACGACACAATATAATAATAGTGTTGTTAGAGTATATTGGAATAGTAAAACAAAAGAAATAGTTTTTTATTCAAAGAAAGGTTTAATTGGTGTTGATATTGAAAATTTAAAGCAATCATTAAATAAAGCTTTTTCAGATGGTATTAAAAATGATATTTTCAATGGTATAGAACAAATAATAATAACAAATAAATTAACATCTTATGATGTGATTAATGAAATGAAAAATGAATATACATATTCTGTTACAATGCCTCTAAAAGAAGTTGTTTTAAATTTATCTAAAAAAGAAAATTTAGACAACTTATCAAATATATGCGAACAGGAATATAAAGTAAATAATATAAAAATATTTGTTGTAAATAATGAGCAATCACAAAAATATGCGGCTGAAATTACTTTATTGCAAGGGCAAGGTTTTAAATTTATATTAGAAACGACAAATGCCGCTACTAATATAATTCTTAATGGCAGCAGAATTGATGCGGATAATATAACAGATATTAATATTGCACATGGGCTATTAGAGAAACTTCAAGAATTTATAAATAATAAAGGAGTAGATACGAGAATCGCTATCAAATTTAATGAAGATATTCTTGATAAATTTGTTAAAAGAAATATAGATATATGGAATACATATGGCATTTTACCTATAGTTGATAAACAGTCAAAATATATTAACTTTGGTAAAGTTGATATATTTATTGATGAAAATATTACACAACAAGAGATAAAGTCTATTTATAATGATGATAATGTCATAGCAATTACGATAGATGATGGTAGTGTGTTATTAAATGATTTAATAAATCAAATTGATGAAAACAGTACATTAAAACAACAATATGCTAAAGGGTATAATGCATGTTTAAACAGCAAATTTGATTATACAACTACAAATGTAAAAATGTTGTTTAGTTTAATAAGTAATGATTTAATAAATAATGAAAATCTAGCAGAAATATTAAAGAATATTTCAACAACTCAATTAAGTGTTGATTCAAAATCTTATTTAGAGTTTTTGTTAAGTAAAGGAAAATATGCAGAAGCATTAGGTTTTATCAGAGGTATTTCTATGAATTCCATACGAAAAGAAATTATTAATATTTTGGCTGATAAAAATATTAATATAGATCTTGAAAAAATGGAAAAAGAATCCAATGGCAAATATCAAAAAGCATTGTTAATTTTAGCAATACAATTAATAATATCAGGTGAAAATATAAATGATTTGTTAAATGATGAATTTATAGATTCAGATACAATCACTGTAAAAGATTATTTGGATTCAATAATATCTAAAGTTAATGGGAATATTGGAAAAATATTAAGAGAGAATGAGTATTTTATAACTAAAGTAAATAATACATTGGAAGCAATATCTGATTTTAAAGAATTCAATGTGTTGTTGCTGGATAACTTTAGAAGATTAGAAATAACGGACGAAGTAAAAGTATCAGTATTGACTATAAAGAATATATTGAGTGCTGCATAATCAAAATATAACAGATATATTATTTGATTATATTTAAATGTGCAATTCTTTTTAATAAAGAACCTTTTTTAGTTCCATCGCCTATTGAAAGATTTGATACAACTATTCTATTAATAAAATTAATAGTTCTTCCATCTTTATTGTAATTTTCTGTACCCCAAATTGAATGTATAACATAAGGTGTCCCATTCTCACTTCCAATATAAATCATAATATGTCCAGGTAAATATAGTAAAGATATACCACTTATAGCATTTTTTACTATTTTATTAGTTTTTATATAATCAGAATCAGTTAAATTTATTTGTACAGGATTAACACCACATTTTTTTTGATTAGATGAATTTCTTGGCATTATAAAACCAAAACAGCCAAAAAGTTGCCTTACAAATGTTGAACAATCTTGTTCTCCAGAATAACCACCCCATCCGTATGGTGAATTTAAATGTTTAAATGCTTGATAAATGACATTGCGTTGGTTATATTTTAAAAAACCAATATTGATATCAGATGTATTAATATATGCTTCAGTAAAAAATAAATTTCCTTTTTTATTTGCCATTGGAATTTTGATACAAGTTGTTTGATAATTAAATGTTTTTATTAATGGGAGTTTTGTTGACATTCTAATATAATCATGATACTTACTTCTTTCTTTATCAAGGAATATATCTGCTTTTGTATTGATTACAACAATAAAAGTTTTGGAATTATACCATTTAGAAATAGTTTCTCTGTCTGTGAAAGCAATATCTTGTGTTTTTATCCATCCTTCAGAGATAGATGATATTACATATGTCCACTTCTTATCTTTAGTTTGAGTTAAAACTATTAAAGGTTCTCCTAAATCTAATCCGGCGACTTGCAATCTGTCTATATCAAAAGTTTCTTTATCATATAAAAAAGTTATATCTGTCGGTAATAATCTGACATCACTATATTTTATTGTTAATGCAAATTTAATTTTAAGATATTTTCCAGAAGAATTAATTTTAATATTCTTCTTTATTTTGTTAAGGGTATCTTGTTGAATTATCTTTAATGAAGAATCTAAATATTTTCTTCCTGTAAAAATTCGATATATCTGATTTGATTGTTTTTGAAAACTTATTTTACGAACAGAATCAGGGTAATTAATTACATCATTTAAAGAAATACCGTTAGATAAAATTTTATTATTTATTACAGAAATTTCATTATAAGATAAAATTGTTTTATCTGGATTTTTTATTTTTGATACCCAATATCCAGGAGATTTCATATTTCTTGATATGCTTTTTAAAAAAGTTGGACCATTAGATATTGTTACAACCTGATCATCAGTATACCCTATTCTTAGAAAATCCGGACCTTCAGGAATTTCAAAAATTTTATCGGATGAATATGTCCAATCATCAGTTGCAAAAAGTTGACAATCTGCTATTATTGTTAAAGATAATAAAATAACAATATAAAAAAGTATTTGTTTGAATATTTTCACATTTTATCCATATAATATAGTATCTCTTATAGTATAAAATTATTAGATGAAATAAAAGTTTGAATGTAATGGTATTATATTAATTTGCCAAAATATAATGCTTTTTGATAAAATAACATATTATGAATAAACAATCATCAAATATAAGAAAAACTTTTTTAGATTTTTTTGCACAAAAAGGATGTAAAATTGTAGAATCAGATTCTTTAGTTCCATCCGGAGATAAAACTCTTTTATTTACTTCAGCAGGTATGGTTCAATTTAAACAACATTTTTTAGGACAAAGCAAAGATACTTTTACTAAAGCAACAACTTCACAAAAATGTTTTAGAACATCAGATATAGATCAAGTTGGCATTACAAATAGACATTTAACATTTTTTGAAATGCTAGGTAATTTTTCTTTTGGAGATTATTTTAAAAAAGAAGCTATTGTATGGGCATGGGACTTTCTAACCAATGTTATGGGTTTGCCAAAAGATAAATTATACATAACAGTTTATAATGATGATGACGATGCTAAAGAAATGTGGAAAAAAATTGTTCCGGAATCAAGAATTATAAAAATGGGTGATGAAACAAATTTTTGGACAATGGGACCAACAGGACCATGTGGACCTTGCTCAGAAATATTGATTGATCTTGGACCGGAAATGGGTTGTGGTAAACCTACTTGTGGACCTCAGTGTAACTGTAATAGATATCTTGAAGTTTGGAATTTAGTGTTTACACAATTTGACAGACAAGAAGATGGCAGTTTAAAACCTCTTGCTAGAAAAAATATAGATACAGGTATGGGCCTGGAAAGATTAGTTGCAGCTGTTAATGGTAAAAATAATGTTTTCGAAACAGATTTATTTTTACCTATAATGCAGGCATCATCAGATTTATTAAAAATATCATTAAATAGTAACATACAAAAATTGAGAATGATAGCAGATCATGCAAGAGCAGTAACATTCCTTATTTCTGATGGGATACTTCCTTCTAATGAAGGCAGGGGATATGTTTTAAGAAGAATTTTGAGAAGAGCAGTAAGACAAGGTAAAGTTTTTGGAATGAATGAACCATTTTTACATAAATTGGTAAAAGATGTCCATTCAATTATGTCACCAGCTTATCCGGAGTTAACATCAAGGCTTGATAATATAAAATCAATGATTAAAGTTGAAGAAGAAAAATTTTTGGAAACATTAAATACCGGTACAGATATATTAAATAATTTAATATCTGATTATAAAAATAAAAGAAATTTAGTTATTAATGGTAATGATGTTTTTAAACTTTATGATACTTATGGGTTTCCTCATGAACTTACGAAAGAGATAGCCCAGGAAAATGGTTTAACTATAGATGAAAAGTCTTTTGAAGAAGAAAAAAAGAATGCACAAGAAAAATCTAGAGGAGCATGGAGTGGTTCAGGTGAGAAGGATATAACTTTTTATTCTATTTTACATAAAGAATTTGGAGATACGAAATTTGAAGGATATGAAAGCTATACATCGAATTCAAAGGTTTTGGCTTTAATAAAAGATGGTAAAAAAGTTAATACTTTATCAAAAGGTGACAAAGGTGAGATAATTTTAGATAAAACTCCTTTCTATGCTGAATCCGGCGGTCAGGTTTCGGATATAGGAACATTGTCTGTTGATAAAAAAATAGAAGTTAATGAAGTTTTAAAGCCAATAGGAAAGTTTTTTGTTCATAAAGTTATAGTAAATAATGGTTCTGTTGAAGTAGGAGAACTTTTAAAAGCTGAAATTGATATATTTAACAGACAACAAATAGCAAGACATCATACGGCTACACATTTGCTTCATAAAGTTTTAAGAGATTTGTTAGGTAATCATGTTGCACAGGCAGGTTCTTTAGTAACATCAAATTCTTTAAGATTTGATTTTAATCATTTTAAAGCATTGACAAAGGAAGAACTTGAACAAATTGAAAAAAATGTAAATAAAGTAATAAGAGAAAATTTCCCAGTATCAATAGTAGAAATGTCTATACAAGAGGCAAGAGATAAAGGAGCAACAGCTTTATTTGGTGAAAAATATGGCAATGTCGTTAGAACAGTAACTGTGAAACAAGATGATAATAATGCATTCTCAATGGAACTTTGTGGGGGAACTCATATAAAAAGAACAGGTGATATTGGAATGTTTAAAATTATTTCAGAATCTTCAGTTGGCAGTGGTATTAGAAGAATTGAAGCTATTGTTGGAAGTGCTGTTGAAAAATATTTTGATAATTTCGAAGAGCAAATTGAAAATATGTCAAAAATATTAAAAGTTTCTAAAAATTCGTTAGTTAATGCTGTAGAAAAACTTATATCTGATACAAAACAATTAGAATCAGAAATATCATCATTGAAAAGTAAATATATATCAAATGAAATAGATGAATATATTAAGAAAGTTAAAATTGTAAAAAATATAAACATTTTAGCTTTTGTGGTTGACAATGTTGATGTAAAATCGCTAAGAGATATGTCTGATAAAGTCAGAGAAAAACTTTCTTCTGCTATAGTAGTAATAGCTTCACAATTACAAGATAAAATTTCTTTTGTTGTTTCTGTGAGTGATGATTTAGTTAAGAGTGGTTATCATGCAGGGAAAATAGCAAAACAATTTGCAGCAAAAATAGATGGTTCCGGCGGTGGCAAACCTGATTTTGCGCAAGGTGGCGGGAAAAGATCAGAGCAAATTTTATCTGTAATAAAAAGCATAGAGGATGTAATAAATGATTAAAAAACTGTTGTCATTGTCTGCAATAGGAAAAGATAAAACAGGTATAGTTAGTTCAATATCAAAGGTTCTTTTTGAGCTTGGGTGTAATATAGAAAATTCGACAATGACTCTTTTATCAGGTCAATTTGCAATGATACTTCTTATAGCTTATCCTAAAGATGCAGATGTATCAAAAATTAAGACAAAATTAAAACATGGTTTAAAAGACATAGGGTTATCATTCTCAATAAATGAAATTGATGATAACAGCAAAAATATTAAAACTTTTGGTGACTATGTTATTTCGTTATATGGGGCAGATAAACCTGGAATAGTTTACAGCATTAGTAAATACCTTGCATGTAATAAGGTCAATATTACAGATGTTCAAACATCAATAATTGGATTAAAAGATAAAGTTTACATAATGTTATTAGAAATACAATTACCCAAAAATTTAACTATTGATAATATTAAATCTCAGATGAAAGTATTATCAAAAGAATTGAATGTATTTATATCTGTTAACCAAGCAGATTCATCAGAGATATAAAAGTGGCAATTTTAGAAATTTTGACAATTCCAAATAATATATTAAAACAAGTAAGTACTCCAATAGAAATTATTAGTGGCAGTGTTAAAAAACTTGTATCTGATATGAAAGAGACAATGAAAAGTTCTTCTCATTGTGTTGGTATTGCTGCTCCGCAAGTAGGTGTATCATCAAGAATTATAGTTGTTGATATTTCTTTAAATATGAAGCCACATAAAAATAACGGACTATTAATAATGATTAATCCAAGAATCATTTATTCATCTGGTAAGTTAAAGTCTAGAGAAGGTTGTTTAAGTGTTCCTAACTTTACAGGTAATGTTATAAGAAAAGCAAAGATAGAAGTTGAATATTTAGATATAGATGGTACAAAGAAAATATTAAAAACTTCTGGTTTTGAATCAATAGTTTTGCAACATGAAATTGATCATTTAGATGGTTTTCTTTTCTTAGATAGAGTTTCTTCCCTTAAGACAGATATATTTAAAAGAATTTAGTATTTTATATATATTTTTAGAAAGTTATAGTTAAAAAAATAAAAAAGCTTACTTATGCTATTAATTACAATACACATATCAAGGATATTATAATTGTTACCTTTTGAAGTTGATATCTATTTATTCATCATAATTTTTTTAGATTTATTATCTATTACCATTATGATTTTTAAGGAACAAAAAAGACCTTCTTCAATCATGGTTTGGTCTCTTTTGTTTATCGTTTTGCCACTTGCAGGTTTTGTATTATATATTTTTATTGGTAAAGGTCCATCTCTAAAAAAACAAAGAGCATTTTATCTAAAAATGCAGAAAGATAAAAAACTTGCTAGATTTTTAGATGATAATCTTAATAATTTTAAAAATCTCAATCTATTACAACAAGAAAATATAAATGATATTGTTGAATTTAATGCAAAATATAATCTTGCAGCTGTTGCAATTTATAATGAAGTAACTATCTATACTGATATAGTTAAACAGTATGATGATATGGTTTCTGATATTCTCAAAGCAAAAAAATCTATTAATGTTTTATATTTTATATATAAAACAGATAGCATTGGAACAAGGTTAAGGGATGCACTTATTACAAAAGCAAAAGAAGGTATTAATATTAAACTTATAGTTGATGATATTGGCTCTATGGGCGCTAATACTAAATTTTTTAAACATTTAGTAGAAAATGGTGGTGAAGTATTAAGATTTTTAGAAGGAAAATGGAAATATCTTAATTTTAATATAAATTATCGTAACCATAGAAAAATGGTTGTCATTGATGATAGTATTGCATACACAGGTGGGGCTAATATTGGGGATGAGTATATGAACAAGGGAAAACTTCCTTGGAGAGATACTCATATGAAAGTAATAGGTGATGGTGTTGCTCTTATCAATCTTAGATTTTTGCAAGATTATTCATATGTTACTCATAAAGATGTAACACATTATGTTTTATCAAAACCTAGAAATAATGTAAAAAATATTTTACCTATGCAACTTATTAGTAGCGGGCCTGATGTTGCAAATGAGGAAATTAAACAGACTTATATAAAATTGATTTATAATGCAAAAAAAAGAATTTGGATTCAAAGTCCATATTATATACCGGATGAAAGTTTTGCAGATGCAGTTTCTACAGCAATAAAGAGTGGTGTTGATGTAAGAATAATGATTCCTGAAATTCCGGATAAAAGGCTTGTGTATTATGCTACAAAGAGTTATGCAAGTGATATGGCTAAATTAGGTGCAAAAGTATATTTTTATCCTGCTTTTATTCATAGTAAGACTTTAATAGTTGATGACGATATATGTTCTCTTGGAACATTTAATATTGATGTCAGAAGCTTTAAGTTACATTTTGAATTAACTAATCTTATGTACGGCAATGATATAACATCTAAAATGGCTGACATATTTTCTGCAGATGCTCAAAATAGCTCGATGATGGATATAAATTATATCAATATGCAGTCTAAACATGAAAAATTCATGCAGGCTATAATGAGATTGTTTTCACCTATTTTTTAAAAAAATTTAAATAATTGATTATATTTTATAATGATTGTGATTTGTTCGTTTTTTCTACTAATGTAAATTGATTTTTATTGAATAGTAATATCCCTTCATCTCTTAATTTACATATTTCGTTTGACATAGCACTTCGGTCAACTGAAAGATAATCTGCAAGTTCTTGTCTGTTGAAATTAATAATAAATGAATTATTGTTTGATTTTTCTGCCTGTTCGGAAAGGAAAGATAAAATTTTCTGTCTTGTGCTTTTTTTTACAAGATGTTCCATCTTTTGTATAAGCATTATATTATTATCTGCTAAAATTTTTAGCATATTATCAATAAGATTAGCATGGAAAATGCATGTGTTAGAACATACTGTAATAATTTTTTTGTAATTGATAAAAAGAATTTTTGTTATTTCTGATGTTACAACACTTATAGGTAATTTATTTAATTTAGAACATGAAAATGCTTCTCCAAACATTTTACCACTTGTTATTTTTGATATAATAGCTCGATTACCCCAATAATCTTCTTTGATGATATTAACACTACCCGTTAACACAATACCTACTTCTGTAATTTTATTTTCTGCAGTCCAGACATATTCATCTTTTCTGTATGTTTTTTCATTGGAAGAAAGACAAGTAAGTATTGATGAAATATCATTTTCATCAATATTATAAAATAAAGGAGATTTTTTTAATATTTCAATATATTCTTTCATAAAATTATTTTGTTGTAAAAACAACATATATGTAACATTTATTTTATTATAATAATCTCACAAAAGCAACTTTGATAAACATTTACTTGAGTAAAATATTTGAATATATTCTAATATATGGAGGAAAAATATGATAAGAAGAGTCATTAAGATTGACTTGAAAAAATGTAATGGCTGCGGACTTTGTGTACAGGCTTGCCACGAAGGAGCAATTGGGCTTGTAGATGGAAAAGCAAAATTGCTTCGTGATGATTATTGTGATGGATTAGGAGATTGTCTTCCAGTTTGTCCTACAGGTGCAATCTCTTTTATAGAACGAGAAACTATCCAATATGATGAAAAAGTTGTAATCAAAAATAAAATTAGTAAACAAAATGAAACTTCTCAATGTTCTTGTCCTGATAGTAAAACTATTTTTAAAGAAAAAGAAGAAACTGGGTTTTATCAATGGCCGGTACAAATCAAACTTGTATCTGTAAATGCTCCATATTTTAATAATGCTAATTTAGTAATAGCAGCGGATTGTACAGCATATAAGTATGATGATTTTCATAAAATATTTATTAGAAACAGAATAGTTCTAATTGGTTGTCCAAAACTTGATAGTATAGATTATACTGAAAAATTTACTCATATCATTAAGAATAATAATATAAAAAGTGTAATAATTGTAAGAATGGAAGTCCCATGTTGCAGTGGTATTGAAAATGCAGCAAAAAATGCACTTCAAAATAGTGGTAAATTTATTCCATGGCAGATTGTTATTATATCAGTCGATGGGAAAATATTAAATTAAGGGGGAATTTTTAAATGGATAAAATGTTTTGTTATCAATGTGAACAGACTGCAGGATCTATAGGGTGTAAAGGTCAAGCCGGGGTATGTGGTAAACCTGCAGATATTGCAAATTTACAAGATAAGTTGACAGGGGCTTTAATTAGTCTTGCAATGGAATCTAATGGAAAAACTTTGTCATCATTTACTCATAAGGCAATGATTTCCGGATTGTTTATGACTATTACTAATGTAAATTTTAATGAACAAAGTATTAATAAACAAATTGAAATTGTAAAGCAAGAAAATGAAAAATTAAATTCTAGTTGTTGTTGCAGTTGTGGCTGCGGAAATAATAATGAGTATGATATAAAAGAAATGCTTTGGGATGATAATGAAGATATTCGTTCATTAAAATCATTGATTCTGTTTGGTTTAAAGGGTGTTGCTGCATATGCTTATCATGCAATGGTACTCGGTTATATTGATGATGAAGTAAATAATTTTTTCTATAAAGGTTTATCTGCAATTGGTAAATTTTCTACAACAGAAGAACTTTTACCAATAGTATTTGAAGTTGGTAAAATTAATTTAAAATGTATGGAGTTACTTGATCGTGCAAATACTGAAGTTTATGGCACTCCAAAAGCAACAACAGTTTCTCTTACAATTGAAAAAGGTCCATTTATTGTTGTTACAGGACATGACCTTAAAGATTTACAATTACTTTTAGAGCAAACTAAGGATAAAGGAATCAATATTTATACCCATGGCGAAATGTTACCGGCACATGCTTATCCAAAATTAAAAGCATATTCTCATCTTAAAGGGAATTTTGGTACAGCTTGGCAAAATCAAAAGAAAGAATTTGATATTATTCCTGCACCTATATTATTTACAACCAATTGTTTAATGCCACCAAAGGAAACTTATTCTGACAGAGTATTCACTACAGAAGTAGTTTCTTATCCTGGAACTACACATATTGGGGATGATAAAGATTTTACTCCTATTATAAAAAAAGCTATTGAACTTGGGGGATATTCTCAAGATACTGTTATGACAGGTATCAATGGGGGGAAGGAAGTAACAACTGGTTTTTCACATGGTATGGTACTTTCAGTTGCGGATAAAATTATTGAGGCTGTAAAATCCGGAGCAATAAAACATTTCTTCTTAGTTGGTGGGTGTGATGGTGCGAAAGTAGGAAGGAATTATTATACAGATTTTGTAAAACAAACACCAAAGGATACAATTATTTTAACACTTGCATGTGGTAAGTATCGTTTTAATGATTTAGATTTAGGAACAATTGGCGATTTTCCTAGAATTATGGATATGGGGCAATGTAATGATGCTTACAGTGCAATTAAAGTTGCTATTGCTTTATCAGAAGCATTTGGATGCAGTGTAAATGAACTGCCATTATCAATGATATTATCATGGTATGAACAGAAAGCAGTTTGTATACTTTTGACATTATTACATCTTGGTATTAAAAATATATATCTAGGACCTACTCTTCCTGCATTTATTTCACCAAATGTATTAAAATTATTAGTTGAAAAATTTAATATTTCTCCGATAAGTACTCCGGAAGCAGATTTAAAAAAAATATTAGGATAAGTAAAATAAATAAAAAGAACTATTAACCGTTTTATAGATTAATAGTTCTTTTTATTATTAATTCAAAAATGCATTTAGTATTAAATATTATATATTTTGTATAATACTCAAATGTATTACCTAATCAAAAGAATAATATCATCAATTCCTATTTTGTTTGGAATAACAATAATTACTTTTTTTATTATGCACTTAACTCCTGGTAAACCTACAGATTTAATGACTGATATGAATATAAAAGTTACTGCTGAAGCAAAAGAAAGATTGCAACGATTATATGGGCTAGATAAACCAATATATGTCCAATATATTGATTGGGTAAAAAGACTTGTTTTTTTTGATTTTGGTAATTCTTTTAGAGATGCAAGACCTGCAAAAAATAAAATTCTTGAGAGATTGCCGGCAACAATACTACTTAATTTTGTATCATTATTTTTTATTTGTTTAATTGCAATTCCACTTGGTATTTATTCAGCTATAAAAAAAGATTCTGTTATTGATAAAGGAATAACTATTTTTCTTTTTATATCTTTTTCAATTCCTTCTTTTTGGTTAGCATTAGTATTTATGATACTTTTTGGGGTTCAACTTGGATGTTTGCCTATATCAGGGTTATATTCATTTGATTTTAACAATATGACAATACTTATGAAACTTCTAGATATATCTAAACATTTAATTTTACCGGTAGCTGTTTCAGTAATTACATCACTTGCAATACTATCACGATATACAAGATCAGGAATGTTAGAAGTATTAAAACAAGATTATATAAAAACAGCTTATGCAAAAGGATTAACTGAAAAACAAGTTATCATAAAACATGCATTAAAAAATGCTCTGCTTCCAATGATTACAATAATAGGATTATCAATTCCCGGATTAATAGGTGGAAGTTTTATATTTGAAACAATTTTTTCATATCCTGGGATTGGAAGATTAGGTTATGAAGCTGTAATGGCTAGAGATTATCCGGTTGTTATGGGTATTGCAACATTAACAGCTATTTTAACGTTGTTGGGGAATATAATTGCTGATATATCATACACTTATGCTGATCCAAGGATTAAATATAAATAATGGGAAATAATATAAAAAAATTATTAAAAAATAAATTTGCTGTTATAGGTTTAACTATAATTTTTTTGCTTATATTCGTTGCTGTTTTTGCATCTGTGATTTCTCCATATACTCCATCTGAACAGAATTTGTCTGAAAGATTATTAAAACCATCAATGGAACATTTTTTTGGTACAGATGACTTAGGCAGAGATATCTTTACAAGAATGATTTATGGGTCAAGAATATCCTTAATTGTTGGTTTTATATCTGTTCTTATTATTTTAATTATTGGAACATTTTTAGGAATAGTTTCAGGGTTTTATGGCGGAAAGATTGATTATGTGATAATGAGATTTACAGATATTGTTTTATGTTTTCCAATATTTTTTTTGATATTACTTATAATCGCATTTTTAGAGCCTAATATATATAATGTCATGATAGTAATTGGATTTACTTCATGGCCTGGGCTTGCAAGACTTGTAAGAGCAGAGGTTTTGTCATTAAAAGAAAGAGAATTTATTTTAGTTGCAAAAATGATGGCTTTAAGTAATATTAAAATATTTACAGTGCATATTTTACCAAATATTATTTCTCCATTAATGGTGTATTCTTCTCTTGCAATAGGTGGTGCAATATTAACAGAATCATCATTATCTTTTTTAGGTTTGGGGGTACAGCCTCCTATGCCGTCATGGGGGCAAATATTAACATCCGGTAAAGATTATATTTATATTGCTTGGTGGCTATCAATATTTCCAGGTATTGCAATATTATTGACAGTGTTATCTTTTAATCTTGTGGGTGAAGCTATAAGGGATGTTTTTGATCCAAAGGAAGATCATATTGAATAATAAAAATATATTATCAATTAATAATCTATCAGCTGGATACTATGTCAATGGTCAATATATCAATGTTTTAAAAGATATAAATTTAAACATTAAAGAAGGTGAAAGTTTTGCAATAGTTGGACAATCCGGCTCTGGTAAAAGTACATTAGCTCTTGCAATAATGGGGTTATTATCAATAGATAATGGCAAAATTATAAATGGACAAATTAAATTTAATGATGAAGATTTAATTTCGAAGGTAAAACATATTAGAGGTAAAGATATATCAATTGTTTTGCAAGATCCTCATTCTTATTTAAATCCTGTAATAAAAGTAGGTCAGCAAGTAAGAGAAGCATTAGAAATTTATAATATTAATTTGACTTCAAAAGAAATTAATGAAAAAATAAAAGATACATTTATAAAAGTTAAATTAGATGAAGTAGAACGAATATATAATTCTTATCCGCACCAACTTTCTGGTGGACAAAAACAGAGAATTTTAATAGCTATGGCAATAATAAATAATCCAAAAATTTTAATAGCTGATGAGCCTACATCGGGATTAGATTTATCTGTTCAAAAACAAATATTAGAATTATTTGTTGAATTAAGAAATCAGTTGAATTTAACTTTAGTAATTATTACACATAATATTTTGATAGCAAAAAAGTTTTCAGATACAACAGCAGTATTATTAAATGGTGAAGTTGTTGAAAATGGTAATTCTGAGAAACTGTTTTTTAATCCACAACATAATTATACAAAGTTGTTATGTAAACATATTAAAAAAATAGAAAATTAAGGGTTAAAATGTTAATAAATATAAAACATTTAAATAAAATATATAAGACAAATTCATCTTTTTTCAAACGAGAAAAAAAATTTAATGTTTTAAATGATATAACTTTTTCTTTAAATGATAATGTTGTACTATCAATTATAGGAGAAAGCGGTTCCGGAAAAACAACACTTGCAAAAATAATATCAGCTTTAATTCCTTTCGATAGTGGAACTGTCGAAATTGATAATAAAAACATTTTATCTTTTACAAGGCAAGACTTATCTAATACTGTTCAAATGATATTTCAAAATCCATATGCCTCTTTTAATCCTAAGTTAACAATCGGCAATTCTTTATCACAAGCATTTGATCATCACATAAAATATGAACAAGATATTATAAAAGAAAAGTTGGCATTAGTTGGGCTAGAAAAAAATATTTTAGATAAATATCCTCATCAATTTTCAGGTGGTCAAAGACAAAGAATTGCTATTGCCAGAGCATTACTTAAAAATCCTAAAATTTTAATAGCTGATGAGCCTTTTGCTTCTTTAGATGTAATTTCGCAATCAGTCATAATGGATATTTTTATGAAAATAAAAGAAGAAAAAAAGACAAATATAATATTTATTACACATGATATAGCTTCTGCGATGGAACTATCTGACAAAATCTTGATACTAAAAGATGGTAATATTGTAAAATATGATATTAATGAAAATATAAAAAAAGATAGAACAGATGAGTACATTAATGAACTTATTACAGCAACTTATTTAATGGAGTAAAATTTTGGAAAAAATAATAAAATCTATTCAAAAAATTAGTGAAAGTACAAATACAGCAACATTTTTAGTTGGCGGTTATATAAGAGATTTTTTGCTAAAGAAAAACTCTTATGATTTAGATTTGGTTGTATCTAAATCTGCAAACAGTTTTGCAAAGAAAATAGCAGAAGTTACTAATGGTAAATGTTTTATATTGCATAACGATACACAAGTTTATAGAGTTGCTATTTTTGATAATCCTAATTTGAAATATATAGATATATCATTAATGCAAGGGAAAACAATTAAAGAAGATTTAAAAAAGAGAGATTTTACAATAAATTCATTAGCGGTCGATATAAATTGTTTCGATAATATAAAAAAAAATGTAATTGATTTTTATAATGGGAAAGAAGATTTAAAAAATAAAGAAATAAATCTTGTTTATGACAAAGCATTTGTTGATGATCCGTTAAGAATGCTAAGAGCTTTTAGAATTGCAAGTGAATATAATTTTAAAATGTCGAAGAAACTAATTTCTTCTATAAAGAAATATTCCAATAAAATTACTTTAATTGCTCCGGAAAGAATAAAAAATGAGTTTTTTAGAATTTTAAATAATAAAAATTCTGCACAATATGTTTTGTTATTAGATGATACAAAATTATTAGAAATACTTTTTCCTGTAATATTAAAAATGAAGAAATCAGCTAAAAATTTTTATTATCATCCAAAAGGATTATTTCAACATTGTTTCCAAACATTGGAGTCTTTAGAAAAAATATTGATAAAATTAGATATATATTTTCCTGAATCAAAAGATAAATTATTCAAACATTTGGAAGAAAAATTTTCTGATAATGTACATAGAATCAATATGTTAAAATTTATAGCAATTTTTCATGATTGCGCAAAACCGGAATGTGCAAAAAAAATAGACAAAAAAATGAGATTTTTAGGACATGAAGAACTTGGCGCAGAAGCAACATCAAAAATAATGAAAAATTTGAAAATGAGTAACAAAGAAATAGATTATGCCAAAAGCATTATTTCTCAGCATATGAGACCTTCAAATCTAGCAAAATCGGATGTTATTACAAATAAAGCTCAACTTAAGCTATTTAGGGATATTCAAGGAAATGTGCCGGATGTGTTGATTTTAGCAATGTCAGATTGGCATTCATATAAATCTTTAAAAGTTTATTCTAAAAAAATTTTAAAACAACAAGAAAAAACAGTTGCAAGTTTAATATATAATTATTTTGAGTTTATTAATAAAAAAATTCAAGAAAAAATTATTGATGGGACCATTTTAATGAAAGAACTTTCATTAAAACCTGGCAAGCTTGTCGGGGAATTACTAAAACTTATTGATATTGCACAAGAAGAAGGTAAAATTAATAATAAAAAAGAAGCAATATCTTTTGCTAAATCTAAATTGACACTAGTACGAAAAAAACATAAAATATAAAAGTATTGCGGGCATAGTCTAGTGGTAAAACCCCAGCTTCCCAAGCTGGAGATGTGGGTTCGATTCCCATTGCCCGCTCTTTTATTTTAAATTAATAAATAATGATTACATTAATTAAAGTTATAATTAAAAAAATCCTAAAACAATAAAAGTTATTTTTGTTTTAGGATTTATATTTTAGAATTATATGTAATTACTTTTTAATTTTTGATTTTAGTTGTTTATTTTCTTTTTGTAGAATTTGATTTTCTTTTTTAATTATATTTATTTCTCTTTTTAACAACTCAATTTCTCTAGAAAAAGAATTATTCTCATTGATTTCAATAGTATCTGATAGTTTATGTTCATATTGATAACTATTATTTTCTAAAAAAAATGATACCGGTAAATCTAAAACTTTTGAAATTTTTTCCAGATTTTCAAGTTTTACTTTATGTTTCCCAGATAACATTCTACTTAAAGAAGATGGTTTTATTTTTATTTTCTCAGCAAGGTATTTCTGAGAAATATGCTGTTTTCTTAATACTTCTAAAATTTTTAAATAAGTTTTAATATCATCCATAAAAATCCTATAAAAAACAAAAATGCTTGACAAATTGTTATTTTTGTGTTATTTTATTAACACAAAAATAACGTTGCTCATTAAAAAATATTTAATGAAACAATAAAGGACACAGTAGTGCCAAGTTTAGATAAAAACAATGTTTCAAAAAACAATAAAAATTTGCTAAATAAGCCATATAAAAAAGCTAGGCGGTTTCTTTTGTTATAAACAAACCGAAAAAAACATTAAAACATTTTGCGGTGTCATTAATATCCTAGCACTATTTTATCAATTACTTATGTTAAATATCAATAGTCGAAATAAAAATATTTTATTTATTATCTAAAAAAAGGTAAATAAAGATGTATATAAAAAGGCATAATGAATTTTTAAAACAAATAAAAAAATTAGAAATTAAAAATCAAATAAATGAAGTTAGATACTATAAAACAATGGTTGTTAAATATTCTTATGTATTTAAAACAAATTTAGAAATGGCATGTAAAGAGTTACAAAAGTTATTGGCGAACAGACATAATTATTAATTAAAAAATAAATATTAATAGTATTCTATAACAAAAATTTTGCAATAAATTAGTAAAAATAATACAATTATCGACATGGTAAAAAATTTAAATTATAAGATAAGTTTACTAATTACAATTCTATTGTTCATAATTGCAGGTACTATTTATTTTATAAAAAATAAACAATATTCTTGTGATACTTTTTTATACAGGGCTAATCATTACTTTTTAAATGAAAATTTTTTACAATCTGCCAGATATTATAGAAAGTTAATTTCTATGGGTTTTGTCGATGAAAAAGTTTATATAAATACTTCAAATTCTTTAATTAAATTAGGGGATTATAAAAGGGCAAAAAAATATTTGAAGGAAGCATTGAAAAATAACCCATCTTCAGAAATATATTATCTTTTAGGATATACATATTATGCAAAATCACAAATATCACTTTTACAGGAATATTCAGAAGAAGCAATTAAATATCTAAAAAAAAGTATAGAGTTAGATACAAAAAATAAATCATCATATCGTTTAATCGGACAAATTTATGAACAATTAAAAAAGTTTGAGCATGCTAGAACATGGTATAGAAAGGCATTATTTGAAGATATTGAAAATCCAAGTGAATTTTATGGTTTTATAGCTTATACTTATTTTGAAGAATCTAGATTAGATGATGCTATGAAATATTATAGAAGAGCCATTGATTATAATAAAAATTATATTTCCGCTTATTGTAGTATGGGAGAAATTTATAAAATTAAAAATGATTTTGACAATTCAGAAAAATATTATCAGCAAGTTATTGAAATAAATTCTGATTATGTTTTGCCATATTATAAAATTGGGAATATATATTATGAAAAACAAGATTATCAACAAGCAATAAATTGGTATCAAAAGGCATTAAAAATAGAAAACAACAATAGCATCATAAACTATTACACAGGTATGAGTTATAAGAAATTAAATATGTTAGCAGAAGCTATAAAATATTTAAAAATAGCTGCATATTGTGGAAATGACGATGCAGTTAAAGAACTTAGGACAATTTTAGAAACTTTTTAAAAATTATGTTTTATAAAAATAAAATTTTATTTTTTATTGTTTTGGCAATAATATCTTTAATATTATATTATTTTATTAATCAGCAATTAATTCTTATTGGCTTATTAAATAACTCTATAATATCAATAAGCATATTGTTTATTTCTATTATTGTAATATCTTTTGTTTTATCAACTATAGTATCGTTGATTCTTTCGCTAATTTTAAAATTGTATAGAAAAATAACAAATAAAAAAATTAAATATAACAGAAAATTTATATTTTGGCTTAATTTTACAATTATAAGTTATATACTTTCTTTTATTATTTTTTTTGAATCAATAACATATTAAATCGCTTATTTAGATGTAAAATACTTGTTAAAACAGTTATGCCATATATAATATCAAACATTCCTATTATCAAAAATTTAATTGTTAAACTATAGTTTATACCAAGTATCAGGATAGACAAAATTAGTATAAATTCTAAAATTGAAGAGATAAAATATAATTTTATTGAAAATAATTTATGTAACATTTTAAAATGTATAAACCAGAATAATAAGTACAAAAATAAGATTATAAATAAAACCAATAATATATCTAATATATAATCAGTTAATATAATTTTATTATTACTGAAAATTATAAATGAAAAAAAAACTAAAAATAAATGCTTGATAGTATTTATATTCTTAGAAATTAATGTGGATTTTATATTTGTAGTTATAATCAATATAATGTAAATATATTGTGAAAAAGTTAATATATAACTTAAATAAATTGAATCAATGCCATGAAAAAACAAGCTAATAAAAAAACCTATTAAAATCCAAAGTGTCAATGACTTTTTTAGTAAAAAAAATAAATTATCTTCTTTTATCCTATTAATTAGTTTATCTATTAGTTGTTCAGCCATTTCTATTTTACCATCCATAAAGAGTAATTAAATTATATTTGATATCGTGGTAATTTTAGATGAGGATTCCATATTCAAAAGTTCGATATTATTTAGCAATTTTATAAGATAATTCATCAACATTTGAAACACAAGCACAAAGCAACATAATTTTTTCTAATCCCTCTAAAAAAAATTTCAAAAATATATAAAATATGCTATATTAAACTAAATTGATTGTCAATAACACATGAAATTGTATATAATATTTGAACAAAGATGATGCCATCATCGTCTAGCGGTTTAGGACATCGCCCTCTCAAGGCGGAGATCATGGGTTCAAATCCCATTGGTGGCATTTTCTTATTTATAAGGAGCTGAAAAAATGCTTGATATTAAGTTGTTTAGAGAAAATATTGAAGTTGTTAAAAAAGGTTTAAAGAGTAGGGGCCAAAATATTAATTTAGAGCAATTGATGGATTGGGATAATGAGAGAAGAACAATAATTACAGAAATAGAACAATGCAGATTGAGAAGAAATACTGATTCAGAAAAAATAGGTAAATTAAAGAGAGAAGGCAAAGAACCTGAAAAAGGATTATTAGAAGAATTAGACCAACTCAGAGATAGAATACAAGAAAAAGAAAGATTTTTATTAAATGTTGAAAATCAGATTGAAGACTTCTTAATGAGACTGCCAAATATTCCTGATGAAACTACACCTATTGGAAAAGATGAAAAGGACAATGTCGTAATTAGAACTTTTGGAACAATTCCGCAGTTTTCATTTAAACCTAGACACCATTGGGAAATTGGAGAAAAATTAGAAATTTTAGATTTTGAAACAGCTTCTAAAATTTCAGGTTCAAGATTTGCCATATTAAAAAATGAAGGGTGCTCTTTAGAAAGGGCTATTATTAGTTTTTTTCTTGATACACATAAACAAAAAAACTATCAGGAAATAATGGCACCATATCTTGTTAACAAGGCCTCTATGAAAGGGACAGGACAACTTCCAAAGTTTGAAGAAGATTTATTCAGGTGTTTGGATGATGAAATGTATTTAATTCCTACAGCAGAAGTTTCTGTAACCAATATGCACAGAGGTGATGTTCTTGATGATTCAAAATTACCAATAAAATATGTTTCGTATTCTGCATGCTTTAGAAGAGAAGCAGGTACATATGGCAAAGATACTAAAGGCTTGATAAGAAACCATCAATTTAATAAAGTTGAATTAGTGAAATTTGTGAAGCCAGAAGAATCAGCAAATGAATTGGAGTTATTAACGGCTGATGCAGAAAATGTTTTACAATTATTAGGGATTCCGTACAGAGTAGTTTGTTTATGTACAGGAGATATTGGTTTTGGTTCATCAAAAACTTATGATATAGAAGCATGGATGAGTGCAGAAAATACTTATAGAGAGATTTCTTCATGTACAAATTTTAAAGATTTTCAAGCAAGAAGAATGAATGTAAAATCTAAAAATAATGTTACAAAAAAGAGAGAATTTGTTCATACATTAAATGGTTCAGGTGTTGCTGTTGGAAGAACTTTTGCAACAATACTTGAAAATTACCAACAAGAAGATGGGTCTGTTATTATTCCGGAAGTTTTGAGAAAATATACAGGATTTGATATCATTAAACCTAAAAAATAAGAATAATGCAGTATTTTAAAATTTATAATTTCAAAATGATTTATAGTTATTAACACATTTAAGGGAAAATATGTATAGCTTATATCAAAATTTTCTTTATATCTCTTCAATTATAGCTATTCTATTATCCATATTTGTTTTTATAAAAAATAAAAAATCTCAAATTTCATTTAATTTTTTATCATTATCATTATCAATATTTATTCTGCTTTTTTCATATGCACAGATGTCAGGAACTTATAATTTAGATATAGCTTTTATTTGGGCAAAAATAGGCTTTATTGGTATTGCTTTTTTCCCGTTGTCTGTGTTTTTGTTTATTTTTACTTTTATTGATATTAAATTAAAAAAGAGTCAATATTTATTATTAGTTATTCCTGTTTTGTTTTTTATCTGTTTAGCAATATTTTCTGATTTAGTTATAAAAGAAGTAGCTCCTAATTCTTGGGGAATTTATCCCCATGCAGGAAAATTATATATTTTGTTTATTGGGTATAGCATTTTAATGATTTTATTCCCTATATATAATTCATACAAATATATTCAAAATAATGAAGTTACATCTATAAAAAAACAAAAAGTTATATATATGATGCTTGTATATTTATTATCATTGGTTTTATTCCTATTTGATAATTTATTTTTCTATGATATTTTCGTTTTTGAACCAATACTATACTTAACAACGTTATTTTGTTTAGTTTCAATTACAATAATTATTTCAAGTTATAATTTAACAAACGTTAAAGTTACTTTAATTAAATTTTTAATTTTTATTTTTATGTTGTTTTTAGTTTTAATACTTTCAAATTATATTTTAGTATCATCAACAAATATCTATATTTCAAATTTCCTATCTTTTATGTTAACAATAGGATGTTTTTTAGTATATAAAAAGGTTATTATTAAAACAGAAGAAGTTTTACTTGCACAAAATAGACATTATCAAAACTTGCTTATACATGCAGCTAGCGGTATGGCAAAAGAACACAATTTAGAACGCTTATTAAAACTTATAGCTATTATAGTTTTAAAAACAATAAAAGTAAGTTTTGTTGCTATTTTTTTAGAAAACAAACAAGAACAAAATTTTGAGATAAAAATTTTAAGATCTTTTTCAAATAAGACAAGTGAACTTATGTTTTCTTATGACTATGAACATCCTTTTGTAAATTTTGTTCGTCATAAAGAAGCACCTTTCTTATTTGATGAAATGCCACAATATATAGCTCATTCTGTTATTTTACCATTTAGGGCAGCTTTGGTGGTTCCATCTTTTTTTGAAGGTGTTAAGGGTTTTATGGTAATCGGAGAAAAAAACAATAAAGATATTTTTACAAGAGATGATATTAGTATTTTTAAAATGTTGGCTAGACAAACCTCTCTTGCTATGGAAAATTGTTTATTCTTTGATGAATATAAACAAGCTCAAGAAAAAATTTTTACAGCAGAAAAACTTGCTTCAATAGGTGGACTTGCTGAAGGTATTGCTCATCAAATTAGAAATAGATTAAATCAATTTTCTATGATTTCAGGAGAGTTAAAATATGAGATTAAAGATTTTAAAGAATCAAATAAAAATGTAATAGATAGTAACACAAAATTAACAAATACTTTTAATTATATCGATGAGTTATCTGAGTCTTTGAAAAATAATGTTGAAAAAACTGATGATGTTATAAAAGGAATATTAGATTATGCAAAAATAGAGTCAAGATATAGAATGTTTGAAGTTTTTCAGTTAAAAGAGATTGTTGATTTATCATATGATCTTTTAAAAGTAAAACATCGTTTATCTAAAAAATTAAAAATTATTAGCCATTTTGAAGATCATGATGTTTTTTTTGGTATAAAGTCTCAGATGATGGAAGTAGTTTATAATTTAATGGATAATGCTTATGAAGCTATAGATGAAAAATTTTCTATGTTAAAAAAAGATGAACAGCTTAAGTTTGTCCCTAAAATAGACATATTTTTAATTAAAAAAGAGAAAACTAATGTTTTTAAAATTTCTGATAATGGTATTGGGATAAAAGAGGAAAATGTATCAAAGATATTTATTCCTTTTTTTACAACAAAAGCATCATCTAAGTCAGGAACAGGAATAGGTATGTATATAGTCAAAAGAATGGTTGTTGAAAACCATAATGGCAAAGTTTGGTTAGAATCAACTTATATGCATGGAACAGATATCATTATTGAGTTGCCAAATATATAATCTTATGTTATACTAAAAAAGCATATATAATATTGGGGAAAATTTGTGAATAAAAAAGTTTTAATAGTTGATGATGAAGAAGAAATAGTAGCATTTATGGCTAGATTTTTAAAAAGATTAAATATAGATAGTGTTACAGCTATTTCCGGTGAAGAAGCATTAGAATATTATCAGATAGATAAATTTGACTGTGTTTTTTTGGATATACATTTAGGTGGAATCAGTGGCATAGATGTATTAAAAAAATTAAAGAAAATAAATCCTAATGCTAAAGTTATAGTTATTACTGGAAGTATTAGTTCTGATAATAGAGATAAAGTTCTAGATTTAGGAGCAATAGATTATTTACAAAAACCTATAGATTTAGCAGACTTAAAAGAAAAAATTTTAAATTATATTTAATCCATTTATGAAACAAGAAAAAGATTTTAAAAATTATTTATCTAGAGTAGCTAAACAGATGATTTTAATTCATGATGCTAATCTTTTGTCTAAATTAATAATCAGAACAGTTACAAGAAGTTTAAGTGTTAAACATGCGGGCTTATTCCTTTACAACAAAACTAACCAAGAATATATAATTGAGGTTTCTCGTGGTAAGAAGGGACTTAAAATTCCTGTTGGTTTTACAAAAATCAGAAATACTAATCCAATAATAAATTTCTTTCTAAATCAGAATTTATCCATAAATAATAGAGAATATTTATTATTATCTCAGATTAAAAAGATAAAAGAAGAGAATAAATTCAATAAAGAATTTATTGAATTGCTTATAGATTTGGAAAATGAACTTTCTTTATATCGTGCTGAACTTATTGTTCCCGGGTTTTTTAGAAAAGATTTAATGGTTGTATTTTTTATAGGTGGCAAAATAGAAAATCAAGATTTTACAGATGATGATATAGAGTTTTTGACAGTTCTTGCTTCTGATGTTGTTATGGCTATTCAAAATGCAAAATTGTTTGAAGATATAAAACAGCAATTAGATGTAAATAAACAATTATTATTAAATACTGTAGAAACTTTAGCTACAGCAATAGATATAAAAAATGCTTATACTCATGGTCATGCAGAAAGAGTTATGAAATATTCGATGGCTTTAGTAAAATATATTCCGCATAATTTAATTGCTGATTTAAAAGTATTTGAGGATTCTTTAAAAATATCAGCATTATTACATGATATTGGTAAAATCGGAATACCTGAAGATATTTTAAATAAACCGACAAGATTATCAGATGATGAAATAGATTTAGTTAGAAAACATCCTGCTATGGGAGCAGAAATATTAGAGCCAATAAGTGAGTTTCAGGTTGCAACTTTAGGTGTAAAATTTCATCATGAAAAATATGATGGTTCCGGGTATCCTTACGGATTAGTTGGTGAAGATATACCATTGATTGCAACTATAATATCCGTAGCAGATGCTTATGATGCTATGTTAGGTGATAGACCTTACAGAAAAGGGATAGATAAAGATAAGGTTATTAGGGAAATAGAGTTAAATAAAAATAAACAATTTAATCCAGCAGTTGTTGATGCCTTTCTCGAAGCAGTATCAAAAAATGAAATATAAATTAAAAAAACTTATTTGATATGGAATACTATATGAAATTAAGATGTGTTATTGATAAACCTAGGAATTGTCAAATTAATATGTCAATAGATGAAATGTTTTTTATCAAAGACGAGTTTGTTCCTATTTTAAGATTTTATATGTGGACAGAACCATCGTATACAATAGGATATTTTCAAAAAAAATCAGATATCAAAAATGAAAATAATTATCCAATAATTAGAAGAATGACAGCAGGATTGGCAGTATTACATGATATGGATTTATCGTATTCTTTAATAGTATCGGATAGTATTTGGCCTTATATTTATGATCAAGAACAAACTTATAAAATAATTCATAATGAAATAAAAAAAGCTTTGTTTGATATAAAGATAATATGTGATAATGTAGATAAAATTGATACATCTCATAAAGATATATCTTGTATTAAAACTTTTTATAAAGATGATGTTTTTTTAAATGGGAAAAAGCTTGTAGGGTCTTGCCAAAGAAGAAGGGGAAAAAGAATATTAGTTGAAGGTTCTATACATATAAAATTAACAGATGAACAAATAAATATTTTTGCTAGTAAATTCTTTAAAAATATTTCAAAATGCTTAAATTGTGATATTGAAGTTAATAAATTATTAAAACAAGAAATTCTTGATGCAGGTATTATTGCATCTTCAAAATATAATACTGAGCAATGGAATGGATTATTTTAAAATGACAAATGAATTCTTGTATTCTATTACTTTTATAATAGCCTATGCAATTTCTCTTATATTGACTCCTATATTTAGGTATATTGCAATGAACTTAAATATATATGATAGACCTATTACCGATGTAAAAACTCATAAAGTAAGTACTCCTTATTTGGGTGGGATTGCTATCTGGAGTGGTTGGATAATAAGTTTACTTATTATACGATGTATTACTCATTTTCCAACGGGTACTCTAAATAATATCAGATCTTTGCTTATAGGTTCTTTTTTACTTTTATTGTTAGGATTATTTGATGATATAAAAAAAGGCGGGCTAGGTTTTAAATTTAAGTTTCTTATACAGATAATAGCCTGTATAGTTGTAGTAGTAGTTTTTGATATCAGAATAAATTTTATTGAAAATTATACTTTATCTGTTGTATTAAGTATATTATGGATAATAGGTTTATCAAATGCATTTAATATTATAGATATTATGGACGGTTTATCTTGTGGTGTTGCAACAATCGCTTCTTTGTTCTTTTTCTTTATAGCCTTACCAAGTGAAATGATTTATGTGAATTTTTGTGCTATTGCCCTTGTTGGTGGTTGTTTGGGATTTTTGCCTTATAATTTATCAAAAACTAAAAAAATATTTATGGGAGATACCGGAAGTTTATCTATTGGTTTTATACTTGCAACAATCGCTATGGGAACATCATATACAAAAATAAATCCTATAGGTATGTTTGCTCCTTTATTAATTTTATCTGTTCCAATATATGAAACTATATTTGTAAGTATTATAAGAGTAAAAAAAGGTAAGAATCCATTTCTTGGAAGTAAAGATCATTTCCCGCTTAGATTAGAAAAAATAGGATATACAAGGAAACAAATCCTGATATTTGTTTATATTGCATGCTCTATTTTAGGAATCGCTGCATATTTAACAGTCAACTTATCTCAATCTTTAGCTCTCATTCTTTTTACAATAATTATAATAATTTTAATATTTTTTGCAATTAAGTTATCAAAGATAAAAGTAGATTAATTATGGGTAATAATATTGTTATTGGGGCAGGTATTACTGGTTTGTTTTTCGGATATTTTTCGAAAGAGTCATGTATTATATTTGAAAAAGAAACGATTGCAGGTGGACTGTGTAAATCTATTAAAGATAGTGGATTTATATTCGATTATTCAGGTCATTTCATACATATAAAAGATCAAAAAATAAAAAAATTATTAGAAAAAATAATTGGCAAAAAACTTTTAAAAGTTAAAAGGAATGCTTCAATATATTTTGAAGGGATATCTATCCCTTTTCCTTTTCAAGCAAATTTATATTATCTTAATGAAAAAGAAAAACAAGAATGTATAGAAGGTGTTAAGAATAGAAAAAATGTTAAAATTTATGATGATATGCCTTTTATTGATTGGAGTAAAGCAATGTTTGGCGATGGAATAACTAAATATTTTATGCAACCTTATAATCAAAAACTTTGGAGTTGTGACTTAAAAAAATTAACAGCATCTTGGACTGCTCCTTTTGTTCCAAAACCAACAGCCCAAAGTATTATAGATGCTGCTTATAGAATAAATAGTATAAATTATGGATATAATAGTGAATTTTATTATCCACCAGAAAATGGCTGCGGAGATGTTGCTGAAAGTTTATTCAAAAAATTAAAAGATATTATATTAACTGATACAAAAGTTGAAAATATTGATTGGAAAAATAAAATGATTTATGCAGGATATAAAAAGTATCAATATAATAATTTAATATCAACACAACCATTAATTGAACTTATAAAACAATTGCATAATCCTCCAAAACAAATATTGCAAAGTTTAAAGAATCTTTCAGTTACATCAGTCAGATGTATAAATATCGGGATAAGATATAAGAAAGATATTCCTGAACTAATTCAGAATAAACATTGGATATATTTTCCGGAAGATAAATATCCTTTTTATCGAGTTGGTATTTATTCAAATGTAAGTCCAAAATTAGTACCTAAAAAATGTTACTCTCTGTATGTAGAATTTTCTAGCAATAATAACAGCTATGAACAATGTGAAGATACTGTTAAATATTTAAAACAAGCTGGTATAATGAATGTTGATGATGAAATTGTAGCACTAAGTGTTGTTGATATGCCGTATGCATATGTCGTTTTTGATAAAAAAAGAAAAAAGGCATTAGAACATATAAATAAATTCTTAAATAAAAATAATATATATACTATTGGCAGATATGGGGCATGGGAATATTCTTTTATAGAAAAAAATATTGTAGATGCAAAAAATCTCGCACTTAAATTAACTAATCAAAAATGAAAAAAATTAAATTATGTATAATCGTTACAAAATTAGAACTTGGTGGAGCTCAGAAAGTTGCCATATCTCTTTGTCAAAAAATAAATTTGAATAAATTCGAGCCATTTCTTATTTGTGGCTGCGGGGGGATACTAGATAAAGAAATTGAAGGGAAAATAAAAGTTTATTTTATAAGAGATTTAGTTAGAGAGATTAGTCCTTTAAAAGATTTTAAGGCTTTAGTTCAAATATATAAGATATTAAAACAAGAAAAACCTGATATAGTTCATACACACTCTTCAAAAGCAGGTATTATAGGAAGACTTGGGGCAAAATTTTCACGTGTTCCAAACATAATTCATACAATTCATGGTTTTAGCTTTAATGATACACAAAGAATATTAAAAAAGAAGTTATTCATTTTTTTTGAAAGAGCAGGAGCAAAAATATCAAAGTATTTAATACCTGTGAGTATAGAAAATATAAATAAAGGTTTGAAAAATAATATAGGTAAAAAAGAACAGTATCGATATATAAGACTTGGAATAGATATTGATAACTTTAAAAATTATCAATTAAAACCTTCATTAAGAGAAGAATTAAAATTACAAAATAATGATGTTATTGTAACAACAATAGGTCCATTTAAACCTCAAAAGAATTTAACTGATTTTATTAAAATAGCAAATAATATAATAAAAAATAATAAGAACTTTAAATTTATTGTTGTTGGAGATGGAGAAGGCAGGAAAGATCTTGAAATTTTAATAGCAAAATTTAATATATCAAATAATGTTATTTTATTAGGATGGAGAAAAGATATTTCAAATATTCTTAATTCCAGTGATATCTTTGTTATGACTTCACTTTGGGAAGGGTTACCTATTTCAACTATAGAAGCAATGAGTTGTGGTCTTGCTCCAATAGTAAATGCTGTTGATGGACAGCTTGAAATAATTGAAGATAATCAAACAGGATTTTTAATTAAACCTTATGATATAAAAACTGCTGTTGAAAAAATATTATTGTTGGCAAATAATATTGACATAAGAAAGCAAATGGGACAAAAAGCTAAAGATTCTATAGATAATACATTTTCTATAGATTATATGATTAAACAACATGAAAAACTTTATTCTGCAATATTTCATTAATATACAAATTTTTCTCTAAAGTTAAAAATCAAATTAAAGTATGCTCATAAATTTTTATTATGGTTAATAAATAAATATTTATTTAACTAATTTGACAAAATTTTTTAAATATTATAATATCAACGACCTAGACTTAAGAGTAAAGCTTTATAACTTTAGATTTATGTGTAGTATTCAATTCTGTTAGTATACAACACGATTTACATTTATTAACTTTCCTCTAAAACTAAAAAAATAAAATTTATATGATAAAAAAAATATTTTTAAAATTAATTAAACGATATCAGTGTAAAGCAGGATATAGAGAGTTTTTAAGTATCGCAATCCCTCTTATAATCTGTACAGGCATAATATCTATTCAACAATTTATTAATAGAATGTTTCTGGCTTGGCATTCTCAAATTGATTTAGCAGCATCACTTCCGGCAGGTGTTTTAAATTTTGCAATTATGAGCTTGTTTGTAGGAACGGTTAGTTATGTTGATGTTTTTATTGCACAATATTATGGTAAAGAAGATTACAATAAAATAGGACCCGCTGTATGGCAAGGAGTTTATTTATCTGTATTTGGTGCTATTGTATTATTAATAATAGCATTTTTTTCAACAAATATTTTTAGCATAATAAATCATTCCAAAGATGTTATGCAAAAAGAAATAGATTATTTTAAAATATTATGTTATGGAGCATTTCCAACTCTTGCTAATTCCAGTCTTTCTGGATTTTATGCAGGACAAGGCAGAACTAAAATTATTGTATTGGTTAATATTATAACTATAACAATAAACTGTATTTTAGATTATATTTTGATTTTTGGTAAATTTGGTTTTCCTAATATGGGGATAAAAGGTGCAGGTATTGCTACAGTAATATCATCTATTATAATGATGTTAATATATATCGCTTTGATTACTTCTAAAAACAATAATATGTTGTTTAATACTAGAAATATCCATATAAATTTTGGATTTTTAAAAAGATTGTGGAATTATGGTTTTGCCAATGGTATTCAATTTTTCTTTGATATGGCTGGATTTACATTTTTTGTGTTTGTAATAGGCAAAATTGGTACAGTAGAACTTATAGCAAGCACAATAGTATTAAATATTAATATGTTGATGTTTATGCCTGTTTTAGGCATAGGGATGACAACATCTATTATGGTCGCTCAAAATATTGGTAAGAATAATATTTTTCTGGCAGTAAGAAGCGTATATTCTGCTTTACATATAGCTATGATACATGTTTTAATAGTAATAAGTTGTTATTTGTTTTTGGCAGATTTTTTTATAGCACCATTTTTAAAAGAGTATACAACAGAGATGTATAGTCAAATATATCCAATTTGTATAACATTACTAAAATTTTTGGCTGTATATGCGATTGGAGATCCAATTTGTATAATTTTTTCTTTTGCTATAAAAGGTGCAGGTGATACTGCTTTTGTTATGAAAACATTGGTAATATCTGTTATATGTGTTATTATAATTCCTTTATGTTTAATAGTTTTATTTTTTAAATTAGGTGGTTTATATACAAGTTGGTCTATTCTTACAACAAACATCGTTGTTCTGGCTATTGCATTTTTTCTGAGATATAGAACCGGTAAGTGGAAAAGTATGAGAGTTATTAATCAAAACTAATTATGAAAATAATTTAATTTTTTATCAATTGTAGAAAGTATTTTAAATACAAAAGGTGTAAGTACTAAATTAAATATGACAGATAACCATACAAAATGTGTTAGTTCAAAAGATGTGCTATTTATGTCATTAGGCATTATTATATAAATTAAGCTGATTCCAAATTGTGATACAATTAAACAAATGCCCATTACAATAACTTGAGTTAAAGGTTGATTTTTATTTAGCTTCTTATTAAATTTACCGGCTAAATATCCTGCTATTGTAAATGTCAAAGTTCGAATTCCAAAAATATCTGTGGATAAAATATCCCAAGTTAAGCCATACAAGAAACCTGTCAATTCACCTTTAAGAGGTCCTTTATTTAAAGCATTATAAACGATAAACATTAAAATAAAATTAGGGTATATTCCACTAAAAGAGATGTATTTTGATAACACAAATTGTAGTATAATTAAAAATAAGTAATAAATAAAAGATATTATAAAAGAATACATATAATTAGTTTTCCTCGTTTGGAACCAACACAACAACTTCATAAACTCTTTCCATTTGTGAATAAGGCATTACACTTACATCACTATATTCTCCGGAATTAGTTTTTGATATTTTAACTATTTTCCCAATATCAATACCTTTATCAAAAGAAGAATTTAATTGGCTTGTGATGATTTCATCACCTATATTTAGTTCTACAAATTGTGGAATATAATTTAATTTTAAATATTGAGAATTGTACCCATCAGCTAAACAATCAATTTGAGAATTTTTAATTTGGGCAGGTATTGAAGAAAGCGAATTTGTTAATAAAGCAACTTTAGAAGTAGATTTGTAAATCTCGACGATTCTGCCAAATGCACAATATTGAGAATTATTCACAATTGCTATAACAGGAGAATCTTGTTTAATACCGTCTTCTGAACCTTTGTTTATGATCATCCATTGATACCATTGCGAAGGTTCTCTAATAATTACATTTGCAAATATAGTTGTAGAATGATTTTTTTGTGGAAGATTTAATAATTGTCTAAGTCTTACATTATCATTAATTAAAGATTGATAATCTTTAAGTTGATCAGATAAATCAAGTAATTGTTTTTTTAATTTTATATTTTCTTGATTTACTTTGATAATATTGATTATATTGAATATAAGATTATTTGTTCCCGTAAAAGAATCAGATGTGAGCTTTAAAGTAGGGGACAATACAGAATATGCCAAATACTTCATAGCTTGAATGGTTGGTGTAAGTCTCGCTGAAATCATTAATAAAGAAATGCAAATCAATACCCAAAAAAGTCTATTAGCATGTTTATGTGATTTATTGTTGTTAATATTAAAAGTCATAATTTATAAAAGAAATATAAAACAAGTTAGATAATATTTCTTTTCTGAGCAAATTTTATATTATCTAGTTCTTCTAAATATATTCCAGTTCCTCTAACAACACAAGTTAAAGGATCGTCAGCAATATTAATCGGCAATTCTGTTTCTTGTGCTAAAAGTTCTGCAAGACCTCTTAGTAATGCTCCACCACCAGCAAGAACAATTCCTCTGTCAACTAGATCTGCTGATAATTCTGCAGGAGTTTCTTCAAGAGTATCTTTTATAACTTCAACTATTGCTTTTACAGGTTCAGACAAAGCAGAACGAATTTCTTCAGAGGTTACAACTATTGTTTTTGGAAGACCAGTTACCTGATCTCTGCCTTTTACTTCCATACTTAATTCTTCTGCCATAGGGAAAACGGAACCTATTTGTATTTTGACAGTTTCAGCAGTATTATCACCTATTAGCAAATTATATTTTCTTCTGAAATATTGAACAATTGCTTCATCCATCTTATCTCCGGCAATATCAACAGCTTTTGATACGACCATTCCACCGAGAGATATTACAGCAACATCAGTAGTTCCACCACCGATATCAACAATCATATTACCTTCTGCTTCTTGTATTGGAATTCCGGCACCGATAGCTGCAGCCATAGGTTCTTCTATTATGTAAACTTCTCTGGCTCCTGCTTGTTCTGCAGATTCTCTAACAGCTCTTCTTTCTACTTCTGTAATTCCGGATGGAACACCAATTACTATTCTTGGATGTAATAATCTTTTTGATTTATTAACTTTTTTAATAAAATATCTAATCATTTTTTCTGTTGCAGCAAAATCTGCAATAACACCATCTCTTAATGGTCTTACAGCAATAATATTAGCAGGGGTTTTACCTAACATTTTTTTTGCTTCTGTACCTATTGCTAAAACATTTTTTGTTTCTTTGTCCATTGCTACTACTGATGGTTCTGTCAATACTATTCCTTGTCCTTTAACATATACAAGTACTGCTGCTGTCCCAAGATCAATACCTAAATCATTTGAAAATAACTTAAAAAGATAATTAAACATTTTAACCCTTCTATAATATAAATAAATTTTATAAAACTTTGAATTCTATTATTATACTAAATATATAATAAAAAACAATGGGGGTATATCTTTTAATTTATTACATATACTTTATTTTTTTTATAAAATAATGTAAAATAACATAGATTAAAAATCTTCGGGGAAGGTGAAAATCCTTACCGGTAGTGAAGCTATTAATTTTAGCAAGCCTACGAGTCTGCTTTTTAAAGTGGATTGAATCTGTGTAAATCAGATGCCGACGGTAAAGTCCGGATAATAGAAGATATTATATAGTTTTTAACTTTCCCCGAAATTATTTTTTTATTTCGGAGTTTTTTATTTTATGCAAGAACATAAAAAATTTATGCAATTAGCATTAGATTTGGCTAAAAAAGGACAAGGATATGTTTATCCAAATCCAATGGTGGGGTGTATTTTAGTCAAAAATCATAAAGTAATTTCTAGAGGATATCATAAGTTTTTTGGTGCAGAACATGCAGAAGCTCAAGCAATTAGAAATGCAGGTGATAAAGCAAAAGGATCGACTTTGTATGTAAACTTGGAACCATGCAATAATTGGGGCAAATGTCCACCTTGTGTTGACTTAATAATAAAATCACAGATTAAAAAAGTTGTATGTTCTATGATCGATCCAAATTCGCATGCCAGTGGTAAAAGTTTTAAAAAATTAAAAGATAATGGAATAGAAGTAATTAATGGTGTTCTAGAAAAAAAATCTATAAACTTAAACAAAGAGTATGTTAATCATATAAAAAAAGTCAAAGCATATATAACCATTAAGACAGCCGTTTCTCTTGATGGTAAAATAGCAACAAGTAAAGGTGATTCAAAATGGATAACAAATGAAAAATCAAGAAATTTTGTTCATCAAATTAGGACACAGTATGATGCAATACTTGTTGGTACTAATACAGTTTTAAAAGACAATCCTGTATTATCCAGTCATAATAAAGGTAAAAATCCAATAAGAGTTATATTAGATGAAAAACTTAAAACCCCAGTTAACTATAATATAATCAATTCAAAAATTCCTACAATGATTTTTTATGATGAGAATCTAAAAAACATACCTGAATATTTTTTAAAAGATTTTGTTAAATTGATACCTGTTGATTTTAAAATTGTAAAAAAAGATTTTAATGTTATTATAGATAAACTTCATAATATGTCGTTAAAACGAATTGTTGTAGAAGGTGGCGGGGAAATAAATGCTTCAGTTCTAAAGACAGGCAAAGTAAATGAAATAATGCTTTTTATAGCACCATTAATCGTAGGTGGAAGGAATGCAAAAACATTTGTTGAAGGTGATGGGAATGATTGTATAACAGATTCGTTAAAACTTAAAAAAATAACAATAAAAAGATTTGGCAATGATATTTTGCTCACAGGAAAAATTTAATGTTTACCGGAATAATTGAAGATATCGGGAAAATTGTGAATTTAAAAAATTCTGCCATAAGAATAGAAACTAATCTTGACGGAATAAATATTGGCGACAGCATTGCTGTAAACGGAGTATGTTTAACGGCTACAAAAATTGCCGGAAGATTGATTGATTTTGATTACAGCCCTACTACAAGTAAATTGACTAATATATCGCAGCTTCAAAAGGATTCAATTGTTAATTTGGAAAGGGCTCTTCTGTTTAATTCGAGGCTTGGAGGTCATATTGTTTATGGACATATTGATACGACTACAAGAATTATTAGTATAAAAAAAATTGATAATTTTTACATAATAGATTTTGGTATAAATGATAAAATGAAAAAATATATAGTAGACAAAGGTTTTATTGCCATTGACGGAATAAGTCTGACAATATCTGAATGCAATAATGAATATTTTAATGTTACTATGATACCGGAGACTTTTAACAAAACGATATTCAAAACAAGAAAGGCGAATGATATTGTGAATATAGAATTGGATATTTTAGCGAAGTATGTTGAAAAAATGCTAAACAATATAAAAAATAATAAAGAAACAGATATTTCTTTACAAATGCTTAAAGAAAATGGATTTGTTTAAGAGGGTAAAAATGGAAACAAAGTCAAAATTTGCATCAATTGAAGAAGTTCTAAAGGATATAAAGAACGGTAAAATGGTTGTTGTTGTTGATGACCCTAGCAGAGAAAATGAAGGAGATTTGGTTTGTGCTGCTGAGAAAGTTACGCCTGAAATAATCAATTTTATGACAAAATATGGAAGGGGACTGGTTTGCGTTCCTGTAAACGGTAAAACATTGGATAGACTTGAGATAGATGTTGTTGAAAGGAAGCATGGTGTAAAAACTAACGAGAAAATAAGTTGTGCGTTTACAGAATCAATTGATTATAAAAAAGGAACAACTACAGGAATATCAGCTTACGACAGAGCGAAAACTATTAAGGCTATTACAAACCATAAGAGTATAGCAGATGATTTTGTAAGACCTGGACATATATTTCCATTAAGATACAGAGAAGGCGGTGTTTTGGTAAGAGCAGGGCATACAGAAGCTTCTGTAGATCTTGCAAGGCTGGCCGGACTAGATAGTTCTGCCGTTATTTGTGAAATAATGAAAGATGATGGAACAATGGCAAGATTAAACGATTTGATTTTGTTTGCAAAGAAGCATAAACTTAAAATTGTTACGGTTGCCGATTTAATAAAGTATAGAAGACAAAATGAGAAATTGGTAAAAGAAATGGTTTCTGTTAATTTTCCTACAAAATTCGGAACTTTTAAGCTTTCTATTTTTGAAGATACAATTAAGAAAGAGAATCACTTGGCTATTATTAAAGGAGATGTCAGAAACAAAAAGAATGTATTGGTAAGAGTTCATTCTTCATGCGAAACAGGTGATATTTTTCATTCTTTGAAATGTGATTGTGGGGAACAATTAGAAAATGCATTAAGGATGATAGAAAAAGAAAAAACAGGGGTGGTTCTATATATGCATCAGGAAGGCAGAGGAATTGGTTTACTAAATAAGTTAAGAGCTTATAAGTTGCAGGAAGAAGGTTTAGATACAGTTGAGGCAAATGTTGCACTTGGTTTTGCTCCGGATTTAAGAGATTACGGTATAGGGGCTCAAATTCTTTGCGAGCTTGGTATCTCGAGCATAAGGCTTATGACAAATAATCCTAGAAAGATTGTAGGATTGCAAGGATATGGTTTAAAAGTAAGTAAAAGGTTGCAAATTGAAGTTCAGCCAAATTCTGTAAATAAAAGATACTTGAAGACTAAAAAAGATAAGATGGGACATACATTAAAAAAAGTTTAAATATTGTTGTTAAAAATATGTAGGCAAGGAGTTAAGAATGCAAATAATTAATGGTCAACTAAGTTCAACAGGTAAGAAGTTTGCTATTGTAGTTTCAAGATTCAACGAGTTTATAACAAATAAGCTTGTTGCAGGTGCACTAGATATGTTAACAAGACATGGTGCAAAAGAAGACGATATTACAGTAGTTTGGGTTCCGGGGGCATTTGAAATATCATCAGTTGCTAAAAAATTAGCTGAAGCATCTAAATATGATGCTGTTATATGCGTTGGATGCGTTATTAGGGGATCTACACCACATTTTGATTATGTTTCTTCAGAAGTTTCAAAAGGTGTTGCAATGGTTGGCTTATCTAGTAAAATTCCGGTAGTATTTGGTGTTTTAACTACAGATACAATAGAGCAAGCAATAGAAAGAGCCGGTACAAAGGCTGGTAATAAGGGTGCAGATGCAGCAGTAACTGCTATTGAGATGGTCAGTTTATTTGAACAAATTTAATAGCATTTCATAATCATTTATAATTTTGTAATAGCAAATCTTATTGTTTTTTATACAACTTAAGATTTGCTATTATTTTATCTAGTTTACTTGTTTTCATATTTTTATCAATTCAATTGTTCGTTTTTTCAAACATTTCAGATCAAATTAATCAAAAACAGAATATTAATATTAAAAGAGATGTTCATATTGGCTTAAATATTCTTTATTTTTCTCTTCAAGGTTTTTTTTGTCGAAAACTTTAATATTTTTATATTAGAGAGGTTTTTTATTGGATAACCTGTTTTAATGAGGGATATTTTTAAATAAGTTACTTTAAAGAGATTTTTTCTTAAGTTGTATTTGTTTGGGCTAGTTTTTTGTTTAATAGCGTAAATTTTTATTTTGAGTATTTAAGCTGATATAAACTGAAAAATTAAATTCCAAATTTTCCAATCAAAGAAATTTTAATAAAAATTCAGAGAAAAATTAAAAGTATTATTTTAGTAAGTTTTAAATTTTTTGGGAAAATTAAAATTTTTTAAAAAATGGAAAAAATCACGAAATAATTGTCAAAATTCTTATTTTATCAAGTTCCGATAAGATATATTATGTTAAGTTATATATATGATTTAATAAACCATTAACATTAAAGTAAAATATTAAATATACGTTTTTTTTATATATTTATAAGTATAAAAATACTTGTGATTTATATTTTATTTTAATTGTTATACAATAGCACTCACATGTTGTTTTTATCCTACTAATAAAATTAGAGATATTGCTTTTTTTATTTGGTAAATTTATGGTCAGGAAAGTTTTCTAATTGATAAAATTTTCCCCAAATTCACTTTTGGTAATGGTTTTATACCTTGTGAAATAGTAAAATTCGGGAGTATTTATTATTTTACTTTGTTGTTTTAGTATTTTTGTTTCATTAGTTAAGTCTTTTAAACAAAATTTAATTTAGCAAATTCGTTTTTGGTAATGGGTTTATACCTTAAAAGCTGAAAAATCAGTATTTTTATGAGTTTATGGATTTAAATTATGTAGTTTAGTGTTTTTTAATAAAAGAATAGATAGAAAATACAAATGTATGTTGTTTGTATTAATTTTTAAAAAATTATTATTGAAATAAGATTTTTTGTTGAAAAGAAAGTATAAAAAATATATAATCAATGCCAGTTATATATATATCAAAGGATCTTTTTTTTATGGGAACGAGAAGACAAGCTAGAGAATGTTCTTTACAGATGTTATATGCATTTGATAATTGTTGTATGTTAGAACAAGATATTTTTAAATGTTTTGATGAAATTTTACCAGTTGAAATTCCCTATAGAGAATTTGCGATAGTTATTTTTAGAGGTGTTTGTCAAAATCAACAACAAATTGATAACCTTATTGAAGAATTTGCAGATAATTGGGAAATAAAAAGAATGTCTGCAATAGATAGAAATATTATGAGGATTGCAGCTTATGAAATCCTTTATATGAAAGAAACCCCAATAAGTGTTATAATTGATGAAGCTGTAGAAATTTCAAAAACATATTCAAATAAAGATTCAAGCAAATTTGTTAATGGAATATTAGACAAATTAAAAGATGAAAGAAAAAAATAATTAAGGTCTTTTGATGCAAGAAGATATAAATAATATTGCCAAACAAATAGAAGAATTAAGAAATCAAATCAGACAGCACGATTATTTTTATTATTGTCTTGATGATCCTAAAATTTCTGATTTTGACTATGATAATCTATTTAAACAATTACAAGCATTAGAAAATTCAAACCCTCAATTTATAACACAAGATTCCCCAACACAAAGGGTTTCAGGTTCTGTTTCATCGACATTTAATCAAGTTAAACATAAAGTGCCAATGTTATCATTAGATAACTCTTATTCAACTGATGATATTTTGCAATGGTATGCAAGAATTAAAAAGAATATAAGTGATGATGATATTGAGTTTATTGTAGAACCTAAAATAGATGGTCTCAGTGCAAGTTTAACTTATATAAATAATTTGTTTGTTATAGGCTGCACAAGAGGTGACGGAGAATATGGAGAAGATATAACAGAGAACTTAAAAACAGTTAAAAATATACCGTTAAAACTTATATACAATCAAGGATATTCACCAAAATTTGGCTCACAAGATATAAATACACCATTAGAAGAACTTACAGTTTGTGAAGTAAGAGGCGAAGTTTATATTAACAAAAAAGATTTTCAAATGCTAAATGATAATTTAGTAGATGCAGAAATGCAAAAGTTTGCTAACCCAAGAAATGCAGCTGCAGGTTCTTTAAGACAAAAAAATCCTAAAGTAACAGCTGAAAGAAAGTTAAGTTTTTTTGTACATTCTTTTGGGCAAGTTAGTGGTATAGAACTTAATAAGCATTCTCAATTTATAGATTTCTGCTCTAAGATTGGTTTTGCAGTACAGAAAGATATAAAAGTTTGTAAAAGTATAGACCAAGTTTTAGACTTTATAAAATATTTACAAGAAAATAGAGATAAATTAGCTTATGAAATAGATGGTGTGGTTGTAAAAGTTAACGATTATAAAACACAAAAGATTATTGGATATACAAATAAAAGTCCAAAATGGGCAATGGCATATAAATTTCCGGCTAGACAAGCCCAAACAAAGTTGTTATCAATAAAGTTACAAGTTGGCAGAACAGGTGTTATTACTCCTGCTGCTTCATTAGAACCTGTAAGTTTATCAGGTGTGACAATATCTAATGCAACATTACATAACTTTGACGAAATTGAAAGATTGAACTTAAATGTCGGTGATGATATAATTATAGAAAGAGCCGGCGATGTTATACCTAAAGTTGTTAAAATAATTAATAAAAATTCCCAAGGACATTTTCTTCCGCCATTACATTGTCCATCTTGCAACAGCAGAATTGTAAAAGAGACAGAAGAAGATGTTTATTATAGATGTGTAAATCCATCATGCCCTGCACAGTTTCAAAGAAGTCTTGTACATTTTGTTTCTAGGGATGCAATGAACATTGATGGGTTTGGAGAAGTTGTTGTTGACCAATTATTAAAACTCAATAAGTTACACACATTTGCAGATATATACAAACTTACATTTGACGATTTAATGATGTTAGATTTATTTAAAGAAAAAAAAGCTAACAACTTAATACAATCTATCATTAAAAGCAAACAAAACCCATTAAATAAGCTTATATTTGCTTTAGGTATCAGACACATCGGTGAGAAATCTGCTGTTATATTAGCTGACAAATTCACTAATATTGATAATTTAATCAATGCGACACAAGAACAGTTATTATCAATAAACGAAATAGGACCTATACTTGTACAATCAATTTTGGATTATTTTTCAAATGAAGAAACTTTATCAATGATAAAAGAGTTAAAATTACTTGGAGTTAATGCAATTGAACCTGAAAAAGATAAATCTTTTTCCCCATTAGCAGATAAAACTTTTGTCTTAACTGGTGAACTTTCAACTATTACAAGAAAAGATGCGGAAAATTATATATTATCTCTTGGAGGTAAAACAACATCTGCTGTAAGTAAAAAAACAGATTTTGTTGTTGTGGGCAATGAACCTGGTTCTAAATATCAGAAGGCTATTAATTTAGGAATAAAAATATTAAATGAAAAAGAATTTAAGGAATTAATTAACAAATGAAAATAAATCAACTTGATATAATTTTTGAAGATAGTAATATTTTAGTAGTAAATAAAAAATCTGGTATATGTGTTATTGCAAAAGATGATCAGCCTGAAGAAAACACATTATTGTGGCAAATAAAAAATTACATTAAACAAGAAGTTTTTCCTGTTATATCTCTTGATGTGAGTGCTTCTGGGCTAGTATTATTTGCTAAAAATAAAGATACTTATGATTTTATATCTAAACAATTCAACGAAGGAAAAGTTAAAAGAATATATCAAATACTTGTAAATGGTATTATAGAAGATGGCAAAGGAGAAATAGATAAACCTCTTTTAATTGATAAACATAATACGGTTGTAAGTGAAAAAGGGGTAGATTCTCTTACTAAATATGAAGTTAAAGAGCAGTTTAAAAGTTTTGCTTTTATTGAAGTAATGCCAATGACAACAAGAAAAAATCAGATAAGAGCACATTTTTGGTCTATTGGTAATCCGTTAGCTATAGATGAAGTTTATGCCAGTTCGGAACCTATATTGTTATCAACTTTAAAACGAAGATATAAAGGTGTTGATAAAGAAAAACCATTGTTATCAAGGTTACCTTTACATTTATCAAAAATAGAATTGTTTTTGCCGGACAAAAAAACTAAAAGTGTTTTTGAATCATTGTTACCGGATGATATCAATATAACTTTAAAACAATTAAGAAAGTATAATAAAAGAGGTTGATTGTATGGCAGGCAAAGTTTATTTTTTACCTTGGAATAGAAAAAATGAGTTATATCAATTTTTAAAAACCGCCAGAGCGTTTGATCATGTTAAAGCACGACAATTTCTTGCTATAAAAATGCATTTTGGTGAAGATGGTAATGAAGGATATATAAAACCGGAATATACAAAAACTTTAACAGATATAGCTAAAGAAAAAACAGCATTTCCATTTTTAACAGATGCAAGTACAATATATGTTGGTAAAAGGTCTGATGCATATCATCATCTGCTACTCGCGAATAAGCATGGATTTACAATAGATAATTGCGGATGTCCTATTATTATTGCTGATGGGTTAAGAGGTAATACTGCTGTTGATATTGAGATAAATAAAAAACATTGCAAAACTGTTTCTATTTCGAGAGATATTTGTTATGCAGATTCATTTATATTTTTAAATCATTTTAAAGGACATGAGATAACAGGTTTTGGAGGGGCATTAAAAAATATTGGTATGGGATGTGGTAGTAAAGCAGGTAAATATGCAATGCATCATAATGCTAATCCGGATCTTGATATTGAAAAATGTATAGGGTGTGGTGCTTGTATAAAGTGGTGCCCCGCAAATGCTTTAAAAATTAATGATAAAAAAATTACCTTCGATAAGAAAAAATGCATAGGTTGTGGAGAATGTGTTTTAAGTTGTGCAAAAAATGTTTTTAAATTAGGTTGGAATGAAAATACTAAAAATATTCAAGAAAAAATTATTGAGTTTTGCTATGGAGTTTTACAAAATAAAAAAAGTTTTAGTATTAATTTTTTAAATCATATAACAAAATTTTGTGATTGTTATACTACTAAAGGTAAAGTCCTTATGGATGATATTGGTATAATTGCAGGTGCTGACCCGGTAGCTGTTGATAAGGCTAGCGTTGATATGGTTAATAAACATTTTGGAAAAGATTTCTGTAAACATATTTTTCCGGAGATTGATTATAATATACAATTTAAATATGCGACTGAGCTTGGTATTGGTTCAATAGATTATGAGTTAGTGAATTACTAATCAATAGTAATTTAATGATTTTCCCCCACCTATAACTTAATTTAAAAACATCATATTGCAAGATATTGCTAAGTTGTTTTCATATCAAATCTTATCTAAAAAATAAAATTCATATGTGAAATTATAGTAAAATTTTTTAAAAAAATATCAATAATAGAAAAATAAATTATATATAAATTGTAAAATATTTGTGAAAAAGTCCTTGATTTTATATTTTTATAGGCTAAAGTATATATAGGGAGAAATAGAGCAGGGAGGAAGCGATGAAAGATTACACTTTAGTTGGGATAATAGTTACACTTATCATCGTTGGTATTTTAGCATTAATATTTATGACCTTCTATGCAAATTACATAAAACAATTAATGACAATATGATCCGATTTTTAAAACTTCATATAATTCAATAACTATTTAATATCAAAAAAATCATCATAATATCAGATTCAATTTGACATCTTTTTCAAAATATGGGATAAGATAAGAGCATATTATTAATTTTAAGGATTTTTATGGAAAAAGAAAAGGTTTATATTTCATTAGAATTGATTATGGTGTTGGTTATAGTTTTCATATTGACTATTATTATGTTTTTTAGTTATTTAAAACATATACGATATGCAATGATTATTGAAGGCAAGTCTATGATGTATTCAATTGCTAAATTAGAAAAAGCTTATTATGTAGAATATAATTATTATATGCCAATTGATAAATCGTCATATAATAAAGAATTAGATATAGATGCAAGAACTAATTCATATTTTAAAAATTTTGCTGTATTTGTTCCAGGTACTGAGCAAGAAGCTGAGTTTTCTATTGTTTCTACTTCCGATACTAATGGGTTATTGAAAAATGTTAATCTTATATTACATGAATATAAAAATAAGCCATTAGTATGTATAGTTAATAAAAATAACAATTAATTATTAAATAAGTTTTTCAATTGAATGAGGTTTTTTTATATAACTCGTTCATATTTTTAATTATATTTTAAGTTGTCCTTCTATTATTAAAATGCTAAAATATTTTTTTAAAAC
>JAQVBD010000003.1:0-4933 GCA_028690485.1 Endomicrobiaceae bacterium | reverse complement strand
AAAGATAATTCTATTGATTGTACTGAAATATCAGATGTTACTGGTTTTCCTGAAATGCTTGATGGCAGAGTAAAAACATTAAATCCAAAAATTCATGGTGGAATCCTTGCAAGAAGGGATATATCTAAACATATAGAAGAATTAAAAAAATATAATATTGAACAAATAGATATAGTTGTTGTTAATTTATATCCATTTGAAGAAACTGCAAAAAAAATTCAAAAACCAGAAGATAAAAAAATTGCACAAGACATAATTGAAAATATTGATATAGGTGGAGTGACATTAATTAGAGCCGGTGCAAAAAATTATAAAGATGTTTTGATTGTTTGTTCTCCTTGTGATTATTCAACGATTATTGAAAACTTAAAGAATAAAACAATAACAAACGATTTTAGGTTAGAGTTAGCCGGAAAAGCATTCAGACATACAGCATATTATGATGCTTTGATATCAAATTATTTATCTTATGAGAGTTTCCCATCACAAGCAGCTATACCATTAAAAAAATTGGCATCTTTAAGATATGGAGAAAATCCACACCAAAAAGCATCGTTATATAGCTTTGGCAATGAAGAAAATTCTTGTTCTGCAATATCAGCAAAACAAATTCATGGAAAAGAATTATCTTATAATAATTATTTAGATTTAGAATCAGCATGGAGACTTGTTCATGAATTTGATAATACAGCATGTGCGATTATAAAGCATAATAATCCTTGTGGTTGTGCAGAAGGTATTGATGCTAGAGATGCGTATTTAAAAGCATTATCTTGTGATTCTGTCAGTGCATTTGGCGGAATAGTTGCTTTTAATGTTGTAGTTGACAAAACTGTTGCAGAAGAATTAGCAAAACTTTTTGTTGAATGTATTATAGCTCCGGATTTTACAGAAGAAGCAACTGCAATTTTATTTGCTAAAAAAAATATTAGATTGTTGAAACAACCAAATAAATATACAAAACCTATAACATCTATAGAATATAGAATGCTGTCAAATGGTATGCTTGTACAAGAAAGAGATGAACAATTATTATCAGAAATTAAAACAATAACAAAAAGAGAACCGACAAAAGAAGAAATAGATGCATTAGAATTTGCTTGGAAAATCTGTAAACATGTGAAATCAAATGCAATAATTCTTGTTAGAGGAAGACAAACAGTTGGTATTGGTGCAGGGCAAATGAGTAGAATAGATTCATTAAATATAGCTGTTAGAAAAATGGGAAGTGTTAAACATGGATTAGATGAAAATAAATATCCTTTAGTTTTAGCTTCTGATGCTTTTTTCCCATTTCCAGATGTTGTTGAAGAATCGGCAAAAGAAGGCATTACAGCAATTATACAACCGGGTGGTTCTATAAGAGATGATTTATCTATAAATATATGTAATGAAAAAAATATTGCGATGCAATTTACATCAATGAGACATTTTAAGCATTAATTAATTTGACAGCTAAATTTATATAAATAATTCTGTTTGTACTATAAAAGTTACAATAGTGTTATATAAATATATATAATACAAACATTGTATTATATTCTTAGTAAAAGTTTTTCGTAGATAATTTTAAATATCATTAAATTATCTAGAATTGATATAATAATACATGAAATTAATATATTTTCTATTTATTTGTTTGTTTTTTTGCTTTAACATTTCCTATTCTTCCGGTATAGATTTATCTCAAATTGCAGATTATACAATTAAACCAACAAAAGTCTTTATTGTAAAAAACAAACTGTATTTGAATTTTGGTGAGAAGTATATATTTTTAACAACAAAATTACCTAAAGAAAAATCATATGCTAAACATAATAATGAAATTATTAGATTAAAATTAGATACAGAAAAGTTAAAAGATAAATCTAAAAGAATTAAAGATGTTGTCGTTATGTCAGAAGAAATATGCCAAAAAGTTATTAATGAAATCATTATTGAATTTGATCTAAAACATAAGAAACATTTTTTACATTATTCTTATAAGAATGATTTTGGAAGTTATGATGAATTCTATGACGAATTTATCACAAAAAAAGATAAGAAAAACAAAAAGCAATCGAAAAGTATAGAAACCAAACAAGATAGAGAATTATCTAGTAAATTATTTCTTTCTTTTATGAACACAATAAAAAAATATGATATTATAAATAAGAAATTTATATTTATATCAAGAAATATGCCCAGAATTACATATTTTTATATTGATACTGAAAATATTTATATGGCACCATTGATTTTACCGCCATATAAAAAAGAAGGAATTAAAAAAAATCCCATAGAAACTAGTACTGATTTCTTATATTCATTTATAGTTAAAAATCATATAGTTCCTGTTATAAAGTCTCCATTTACATCAACTTATAGGTTGTTTTCTCTTTTTTCGACTTCACTTTTAGAGTTTTCCCCTACAAATATCAATGAGCCCTTTAGTGATATAACTATAGAAGATAAAAATCATATTATGGATATGAATTCTTTTAATGAATATCTTGATGAAGAAATAGGAACAAAAGAATATAAAGCAAAAATAAAATTCTTAATAGATGGAGAATCTTTTTTTACAGATTTTATAGATTCTGCTAAAAAAGCTACACATTCAATCTTTATACAAACACATATTTTTAAGACTGATGAATTTTCTATCGAGGTATCTAATTTTTTAAAAAAGTGTTCAGAAACTGTTGATGTTAGAGTCTTAATTGATAGAATCGGGGCAGGAGAATCAAAGTCTGCAATAGAAGATAATATTTTTACGAGTGGTTATAAATCTCCGGATAGTATAATTGATTTCTTGGAAAAAGATTCAAAAGTTGCTGTTAGAGTTCATCCTAATACTTGGTTAACTTTTGATCATAGGAAAATTTTCATAGTTGATAGAAAAAAAGCATATATTGGTGGTATGAATATAGCAAATGAATACAGATATGGTTGGCATGATTTAATGGTATCTTTAGAAGGTCCAATAGTTTCAATAATAGTAAAAAATTTTTATAAAGCATGGTCTTTTGCCGGATTAGGTGGAGATTTTTCTGTAGCATGGAGAAGCTTATTTACAAAGTCAAAGAGGAATATTACAAAAGAAACTGATGATATGATTGATGTTAGACTTTTGACAACTAGTGCATCAGATTATCAGATATATGATGCACAGTTAGAAGCTATTAGAAGAGCAAAACAAAGAATATTTATAGAAAGTCCGTATTTTAGTGAAAAGACTTTAATTGAAGAATTAATTCTTTCTAAAAAAAGAGGTGTAGATGTTAGGATTATTTTACCTGGAGTCAATGATATGATGTTCTTTGATAAGGTAAATCTTAAAATAGCTAATTACCTGATAGAAAATGGTATAGTTGTATATCTTTATCCTAGAATGACACATGTAAAAGCAGCTGTATATGATAACTGGGTATGTTTAGGAAGTGCAAATTTCAATCGTCTCAGCATGTTTAAAAATAGAGAGATAAATATAGCTTTTTATGATAAAATACTTGTTGATGAATTCGTAGAACAAATATTTATAAAAGATTTTGAAATTTCAAAAAAATATGATAAAGCTGTAGAAATTCCATGGATATATTATTTGGTATAAAAAAATGAATAAGAAAAAAATAACATTAGCAGATTTAGATATTTTAAAAAAACATTTTCAAAGTAAAGGGTTACATACAGTTTGTCAGACAGCAAAATGTCCGAATATTGGAGAATGTTTTAAAAATAAAACTGCAACATTTATGATATTAGGTAATATTTGTACCAGAAATTGTTCATTTTGTGCGACAATTCATGGTAAACCTGTTATCATTGATAAAGATGAACCTAAAAAAATAGCTCAGACGATAAAAGATTTAAAATTAAAGTATATTGTTATAACATCTGTAACTAGAGATGATTTACAAGATGGTGGAGCTGAACATTTTAAAAATGTAGTAGAATCAATAAAAAACAATATACCGGATATAAAAATAGAAGTATTAGTGCCGGATTTTAAAGGTTGTAAAAGTTCGTTAGATATTGTTTTTTCATCACATATAGATGTTTTTTCTCATAATATAGAAACAGTGCCATCTTTATATAAATTTAGAAATAATGCAATATATCAAAGGTCATTAGATGTTTTATCTTATGCTAAACAAAATAATTTTATTATTAAGACCGGTATTATGCTTGGATTAGGTGAAACAGAAAAAGAATTATTAAAGGTCTTTCAAGATTTAAAAAATATTAAATGTGATATTTTAACAATTGGACAATATCTTCAGCCGACAAAAGATAATATTTCTATTGTGAAAGAATATACTGAAGAAGAATTTGAACAATTAAAGCAAAAAGCATTAAATGCCGGATTGAAAAATTGTGTAGCCGGAAGATATGTTAGAAGTTCATATTTTGCGGATACTTCATACAATTCTTTGTTTTAAATTATTTAATAAAAAATGAAAAATAGATATCAGATTATAATTAATAATAATATTGTTTATGATAATGTTTATATTGCAGAAACTTTTTATGAAAGATTAAAAGGATTAATGTTTAATCCTAACGACAGACAATATGGGCTTCTTATTAAAAACTGTAATTCTATTCATACATGTTTTATGAGATATAATATAAATATAGTTTGTTTAGATAAAAATTTTAAAGTAATTAAAATTTTGAACAACCTAAAGTCTTTTAAGTTCATTTTTCCACAAAAAGATATTGTTCATATTTTAGAAATACCTTCAAACCAAGTTTATAATATTAATATTGGTGATAGTATAAAATTAAATTTGATAACATAAAAAAACTACCGGTATTAATTTTTCTTTTACCGGTAGTTTTTTGTTTTATTTAATTTACTTATCTTTGAGTATATGTTTTTTTGTCAATTCTAAAAGTTCTTTTGGTGTCAAAGGATTTACCCTGTCTCCTTTAAACTGTTCATCAATGA
>JAQVBD010000022.1:13171-18310 GCA_028690485.1 Endomicrobiaceae bacterium | reverse complement strand
ACAGGTAACATTGGCAATATTTTTGGAATATCTTGGATATTGTTTTTATCATTTAAAGTCTTATCTAATTCACTCATGCACTCTCCTCAGATTTATCTTTAAAAATAAATTTTGGTCCTGTTGTTTTATGTACTGCATTTATATCAACTATGCATTGTTTAATAGTTCCTGTTTGAAATGTTTCAAACATAGTTTCCATTAATATATCTTCAATCATAGCCCTAAGACCTCTTGCCCCGGATCCTTTTTTTATAGCAAGAGCAGCTATTTCTTTTAAAGCTTCTTCTTCAAATATTAGTTCAATTCCCTCAAGTTCAAAAATCTTTGCATATTGTTTTACCAAAGAATTTTTTGGTTCTTTTAAAATATGAACTAAGTCATCAACTGTAAGATGTGATAAAGTCGAAACTACAGGAAGTCTACCGACTAATTCAGGTATTATTCCATATTTTATTAAATCATGTGTTTCTACTTCTGCAAATATTTTATCTTTATTTTTTAATTTTTCTTCTTTTAAAACTTTAACATTATCAGTAATAAAACCAACAACTTTTTTATTCAACCTTGTTTCTATAATTTTTTCAAGTCCGTCAAAAGCTCCGCCACAAATAAATAAAATATTTGTTGTATCTAAAGCAATACATTCCTGTTGAGGATGTTTTCTTCCACCTTGAGGAGGAACATTCGCAATAGTACCTTCAATAATTTTAAGAAGAGCCTGTTGAACACCTTCTCCGGAAACATCTCTTGTGATAGATGGTGTTTCAGACTTTCTAGAAATTTTATCTATTTCATCAATATAAATAATGCCTCTTTCTGCTTTTTTTACATCAAAAGAACAATTTTGTAAAAGTCTTAAAAGTATATTTTCAACATCTTCACCAACATAACCGGCTTCAGTTAATGTTGTAGCATCAGAAATAGCAAAAGGTACATCTAACATTTTTGCTAAAGTTTGAGCAAGTAAAGTTTTTCCTGTCCCGGTAGGACCTATCAACAAAATATTTGACTTTTGTAATTCAACATCGTTAATAACAGATGAATTTTCTATTCTTTTATAATGATTATAAACAGCAACTGATAAAACTTTTTTTGCCTGTTCCTGTCCAATTACATAATCATCAAGAATTTTTTTAATTTCTTTTGGTTTAGGAACTTTTTTTATTACAGCCTTAACTTCTTCATGTTCTAATCTATTTAAAATTTCATTTGAACTTTTTATGCATTCGGAACAAACAATAGCTCCGCCACCGCCAATAAATCTTTTTCCTTTGGATTTCAATTTACCGCAAAAAAGGCATTTTTGTTCTTTATTATTATCGTTATTTTCTGTCATATCTTATTTTTTCCCAGGAAATATAATTTCGTCAATAATACCATATTCTTTTGCTTCTTGAGCAGACATATAACAATTTCTTTCTGTATCTGCTAAAACTTTTTCTTTTGTTTGACCGGTATGTTCTGCAATTATAGCTGATAACTTATCTTTTGTTAAAACTAATTCTTTTGTCTCAATATCAATATCAGACACCGTACCTGAAAGCCCGCCACCATAAATTAATGGTTGATGTATCATTATTCTTGAATGTTGTAAAGCATATCTTTTACCTTTTGTCCCGGCTGCTAAAAGGACTGCTCCAAATGACATAGCCATGCCCATACAAATAGTAGTGACCGGACTTTTTATATACTGCATAGTATCATATACAGCAAGACCTGCAGTAACCATACCACCTGGACAATTTATATACAAATTAATGTCTTTCGTGTTATCTTCAGCATCTAAAAATAGAAGTTGAGCTATAAGAGCATTTGCAGAATCTGTAGTAACTGCTCCTTCATGCCCGCCAACAAAAACAACTCTATCTTTCAAAAGTCTGGAATAGATATCATACCCTACAGAACTGTTTCCATTTTTATCTATAACTGTTGGTATAAAATTTGGCATTTTCCCTCTCTACTATTTACTTTCTGTAATTGGCATATCTTTTTCTGTTTTTGTGATTTTTGCATTATTAAGAATAAAATCAAATATTTTCTTTTCTTTCAAAGATGCTGAAATATTTGATTTGTATTCTGTAAAATATTTTTCAACTTCTTCTTTTCTTGCTTGATTAGAATCTAATATTTTTTGCTTTTCTGTTTCTATTTCTTGATCCGTAACTTCAAGTTTTTCTTCACTATATATAGAATTAAGAATATAAGATAATCTTACATTTTTATTTGCTTCTTCTAAATATTTGTCCTTTGAAAATTCAACTTGCTTTGCTATAAATTCATCATCAGCACCTTGTTTTTTCATATAATCAGACATTCTTTTTATCAAGTATTCTTTTTGTTGTGCAACTATTGATTCCGGTACTTCAAACTTATTTTTTTCTAACAAATGTTCTACAATTTGTCTTTCAACTTCTGATTCCTGTCTTCTTTTTTCTTCTTGTTCCATTGATTCTTTTATTTTTATTTTTAAATCTTCAAGATTTTCCAATCCCATATCTTTTGCAAAATCATCATTTAATTCAGGCAATTGTTTTTCTTTAAGTTCAACTATTGTTGTTTTAAAAACAACTTTTTTACCTGCTAAAACTTTATTTGTATAATCTGCAGGATATTCAATTTCAACATCTTTTGTATCACCTTTTTTAGCATTAACAAGTGCATCTTTAAAACCTTTTAATGTATTTTCAGCACCTAAATCCAACATATGATCTTTTGCCTTAATATTTTCTACGGCAACACCATCACAAAAACCTTCATAGTTTACAATAACAAAACTATCTTGTTTAACAGTTTCATCTTTTGAAATTATAAGTTTTGCATTTCTATCAAGCATCACTTTTATATTTTCATTAATATTTGTGTCACCAATTTTAAACTCTTCTTTATTTATATTTATTCCTTTATAATCTTGTGCTTTTATTTCAGGCTGACATTCCGCTTTAAAAACATATTTTAAAGTTTGTCCAAATTCATAATCTACAGTATTTATAACCGGCATATCTATTGGCGCAAAATTTTCTTTTTCCAATGCTGAAAAAACTGTCTTTTTTATTACTTCTTCAATAAGTCTTTCTCTTGCAGCCTCAGGATAAGTTTTCTTTACTAAATCCATAGGGACTTTCCCTGCTCTAAATCCTGCAACTTTTGCTGTTGTTTGTATAGCCTGATACACATTAGATAACTCTATATCTGTTTGTGCCGGTGCAACTTCGACTTCCATAACTATTGCACATGGTTTTTTTTCTACTACTTTCGATTGAAATTCATACTTCGATACACTCATATTATCCTCTTTTATTTTATTTATTATTATAAATACAAATACAATATCAAAAACTGCGGATAGAGGGAGTTGAACCCACACACCTTCCGGTATACGGTCCTAAGCCGTACGCGTCTGCCAATTCCGCCATATCCGCAATAATATCCGATTATTTTACCATTTATAAATCTTTTAAGTCAATTTGAAAAATTCTGAGTTTTAAAGAGAAAAAAAGTGTTTTGTTTTGATTATATCATGTCTGATAGCTTTTTTTAGACAATCTATACTTGTAAATTTTTTTTCATTTCTTATATATTTATAAATAGAAACCTTGATATTTTTCTCTTTCCAATTCCCGGCAAACTCTAACAGATGAATTTCAATTGATAGAGCATGATTCTTAAGTTTTACTGTTGGTCTTGTACCAATATTTAAAACTCCCGGATAAATTTGCCCGGTTTTATCAGCTATTGAACAGATAAAAACACCCCTAGGTAAAACTTTATTTTGATTAACTTCTATATTTATTGTTGGAAATCCAATTTCTCTGCCAATTTTATTCCCGGAAATTTTTTTGCCATTAATTTCAAATACTCTATCCAGCATCTTATTTGCTAATGATATATTGTTTTTTTGTATCAAATTTCTTATCTTGGAAGAAGATATTATTTGTTTTTTCACTTTTACAGGTTTAACTATATCTATAGAAATATTATGCTGCTTTGCTTTTTTCTGAAGCCATGCAATATTCCCAACTCTGTCTTTACCAAAAGCACAATCATATCCTACAACTATATGACTTACATGCAGTTGTTTTAACAATACTTCATTAAAAAAACTCTCTGCAGTAATTGAAACTATACTTTTATCAACCGGCAATATTAGAATCTCATCGACAATAAAAGAAGATAATATATCTATTTTTTCATCCGGCAAAGTCAAAAGTCCATTAACTTGCTTTATAGGCTTTTCAAAAGATATTAGAATACTTTTTAAATTCTTTGTTTTTGATATTTCTATTACTTTATCAATAATAGCTTTATGCCCTTTATGAATTCCGTCAAAAGTACCAATTGTAATTACTGATTGTTTCATATTTTTACTCTATTTTGACACATTAAACTTAAATTCAATGATATCACCGTCTTTAACAACATAATCTTTACCCTCACTTCTTAAAAGACCTGCTTCTTTTACAGCTTTTTCATTACCTAATTTGAATATATCATCATATGTCATTACTTCAGCTCTAATAAAACCTCTTTCAAAATCTGTATGTATTACTCCGGCAGCCTGAGGAGCTAAAAAACCTTTTTTTATTGTCCAAGCTCTGCATTCATCTTCACCGGCTGTCAAATATGTAATAAGTCCTAACAAATTATAACTGGATTTTACTAAACGGTTAAGCCCCGGTTCGGAAAGTCCTAAATCTGACAAAAAACTTTTTTGGTCTTCTTCTGACAGTTCAGACAACTCTGCTTCTATTTTTGCACATATTGGAATAGCTTGCGCATTTTCACTTTTTGCCCTTTCTTCAACCAGTTTACTAAAATTATTAGACATTTGCGGCAAATCATTTTCAGAAACATTACAAGCATATAAAACAGGCTTTGATGTAATTAAAAAGAAAGTTTTCAACAATTCTTTTTCTTCTTCATTAACATCAAGTATTCTAACCGGCTTTCCTATTTCCAAATGATTCTTAACTTTTTCTGCTAAATCTTTTTCTAATACAACTGTTTTGTCTCTCGATTTTACATCTCTCTGTAATCTTTCCAGCTTCTTATTTATTGTTTCTAAATCAGCTAACATAAGTTCTGTATCAATAATTTCAATGTCTCTTAACGGATCTATTTCTCCGGCCACATGAGTTATAT
>JAQVBD010000022.1:0-13071 GCA_028690485.1 Endomicrobiaceae bacterium | reverse complement strand
GATTTTACATCTCTCTGTAATCTTTCCAGCTTCTTATTTATTGTTTCTAAATCAGCTAACATAAGTTCTGTATCAATAATTTCAATGTCTCTTAACGGATCTATTTCTCCGGCCACATGAGTTATATCAGGATTTTCGTAACATCTTACAACATGAATAATTGCTGATGTTTCTCTTATATGTGCTAAGAATTGATTTCCAAGACCTTCACCTTGAGATGCACCTTTAACTAAACCTGCAATGTCTACAAATTCTACCATTGCCGGAACCTTTTTCTTTGATGAATACAATTTGTCTAGAAAATCTAATCTTTTATCCGGAACTGCTACAACACCTATATTAGGATCTATCGTACAAAACGGATAATTTGCACACTCTGCACCAGCTTTTGTAATAGCATTAAACAATGTTGATTTACCAACATTTGGAAGACCGACGATACCAAGTTTCATAAAAAATCCATCCCATATTTAAATAATATGTTCATTATACAAATAAAAAAACCTTTTTAAAAATTTTATGCTGCTGATAGTATACTTTTTATATTCTCTATGTTTATATCTATAGATTTTTCTAAAATAGAATCATCTAAGATGTCAATTATAGGCAATATTCCAATTTCTCCATTATCTACTCTATCAAATATAGATAAATTACTATTAAATTTTTCTCTTATAACAGAATCTGTATTTATTCTTTCCACAAGTAATGAAATAATTCTGCCATCTTTTATTAAATGGCTGTATTTACTATCTACATAGAATATACTTCTATTATTCTCTGTAGACTTTAAATATATTGATATTGCCTCATCTGAATTTTCCGGATTTGGTATATTAACAAAGATATCTGATTCTTTAGATATATCTCCGGTAATGACTGTTATAAATTGTTTTAGTTCATTTTTATCATTTAGATTTTTATTATCTATAATATTATTATTTTCTTGAGATGAAGCATCCAAAGTTGTTATCGCTCTTCTTTGAAGTATATATATCTCTCCATCTTTAATACCAAACTCTACATCAACCGGATAACCGGCATCTTTTTCTAAAATTCTGATTATTTCAGTCAATTGTTTTACAGTTTTAGCATCTAAAGTTCTTGCTTTTACACCTTGTTCTACTGTTTCTCTTGCTGTGCCGTCATCAGTTGCAACTATTTTGAATTGTTTATCGGCAACAGAATATTCTATTATTTCTCCATTCTTAATATCTACTTCAATAGTATCCGGTGTTAATGTTCCTGAAACTAATCCTTCCCCCAAACCATATAGAACTTCTATGGTTTCATTGCCATATTTATTTCTACTAAAAACAACACCTGCTTTATCAACATTTACCATTTCCTGTACTAATACTGCCGGTTTTACAACTTGTCCGCTTTCTATCATATAACTGATACATCTTTCAGAAAAAAATGATTTCCAACATTCTTTTATGCTGTCATAAACATTGTCGGAACTAACATTCAATTTTGTTTCACCCATACCGGCAAATGCTCTGCTTGAACCATCTTCACCAACACCGGATGATCTGACAGAATATTTTACACCTTGTATAGCAAATTCAGAGATTTTGTTTTTTAAAAAATTTTCAAATTCTTTTCTGACTGCAGATATATTTTTATCATCTATTGCACTTGATATTTTCTCCGCTATTTGTACAGCTGCACTATAGTCTTTATTTTTTATAGCATTATCAAAATCTTTAAGCATAAAACCATCTTTATTACCAACAACATTAAATAATAATTCTAAAACATCTACGCTAACTCCCATTCCATTAGGAATATGTACCCCTTTTTGATTTTTGAGTAATCTGTACATTTTTGCAAGTTCAGTCGTTTTGGAACCAAATTTATTACCATCTTCTTCATATATATTATCAAAAGTAGTAATCTCTCTATTTGTTCCTACTATTTCATCTTTTAATAAATAGTCTTTTATTTTTATTTCTAATTGACCCATTAATTGTATTAATATATTACTCATATCTTTCAAATCTGTTCTTTCTTCACTTGACGGGACAAAAAAATCATAAACATTTGCAGTATTAAGCATATTTATTATATTTCTGACATCTTTTATATCTAAATGTTTTTTTTCAATATACATTTGACTGTCAGATATCAAAAGTTTTATATAAATAAATAACCTGTCTTTTATTTCTTTTTGTAAAGAGGTTATTTCTTCTTTTAAATTTTTTAAATCTGCTCTTTCGTCTGATGTTTTTATTAAATTTAATTTTTTGCTTAACATTTCTATAATACCGTAAGATATATTGACATTATCAATTGACCTTATATTTTCTATACCTTCTGTTATATTTCGTATTTTATCTTGTATATAACTTTCATTCAATTCTTTTATTTTTGTTTTAACTGTTGCAGGCATTTCATTGCTAAAAACAGCAAATAATATTTGCTGTAAATTAGAATTACCTATTGATTGAAAATAAACATACTCTACCAATCTTCTGATATCTTTATTATCTTCATATTTTTTCATAAAATTAATAATAGATTTTTGATTGTTTTCTTCAATACAACTTTGTAATTCATTTAATAACTTGATATCTATGTCATTAAATAAAAGAACTGTTCCTGTTTCTCCGTTCATAAGAACTCTATATCCTTCTTTTAACACTAAATTTTTTACTTTAACTTTTTGTAATTGGAAATTTTTTATAGTTTCAACATCTCCAACTGAAAGATAATATTGGATTTCTGCTTCTTTATCTAACCATGTTGCTCCATTTATAACAACCGATGGTTTTTTATATTCTCTAGTTGTAATTGCAGCATGACTTAAAATTCCACCGCCTGTAGTTATTATTCCTCTTGAAGTTTTTATAGCTTCTATATCATCCGGTGTAGTATAAGGTACAACCAGTATACTATCATTATTCACATTATTTTTATCAAAAGTAATATTTCCTGATACATATATACCATTACCGTCAGATGTAGAAGTACAGCGAACTTCAGGGCTGTCTATAACCTGAATATTTCTTTCTAATAAATTTCTTATCAATTTTCTTTCTCTTGTTCCAACCCATTCTTGATTAGATATATCATATCCTTCTTGAGATAATAATGATATTAACTCATCACTATCCAATTTTTTTCTTCCGTTTGTTGTGACAAGTTCAACTATCGCATACTTCATTCTTCTTGTATATGGATTCATCACACCTTTTACAAATAACTTATCACCATTAGTCAACTTCATAATACCGGTAACTGCTATTAAACTTCCAACATACCCCAATGTCCTGAATGAAAATTCATATCTATTAATCAAGTTTACTATTCTGCTTTGTTTTGAAGTTTCTGAGACATTACTGGTTATCTCATATATTATTGAAGACATAATATCGTATTTTTCATTCTTCTTTAATATTCCTTTTTCATCAAAAATAATTGCTCCTTCTATATAAGATCTTTCTATATATTTATTAAAATACTTGTCTATTTTTGGTTGTTCTAAATTCCATCCTTTAATCGTTTCAGGCAATGTATCTAACCCTAAATATGATAAAATGGAATTATAAAATTTCGTCATATTCGCTCTAGGTTTTTCAAGTCTTTGTGTTAAATTATGTCCTTTGTCGCCAAAAGAATCAGTAGATGTAGGTGAATATCCAACCCAAATTTCTCCATCAATAAATTTTTCAACTAAGTTATTAAATGTCTGCAAATATGATGTATAACTATACATATCATATAAACCACCAAGATCCCAATCTAACATATTAGAGTATTTGAATAATAAAATAACTCTGGAAGCAATATCAACCATATTAGTCGTATCATCTAACCCAAAATCTTTATTTAAAACTGCTTTCAATCCGCATACTCCGGAATTATCATGTTGATCAACCTTCATATCTGCTTCAACATTAAAACCTAACTTTTCTAATATTGTTGTAAAATACCTTACCCTCTCTGCATTACCTATATTTCGTCCACCTTCATGGTAATATATTGTTATACCTCTGTCAGTATTTCCAAAATTCATAAATACATCAACGCTATGAACAAATAATCTTGTTGTCCAAACAAGCATATCATCTTTACATATAAAATCTTCTATTTTATATCTGCCACTGCCTTCAACCGGTTTAGGAATTTTTTTTGTAACTAAATTACCAATTAAATTTATAATATCTCTATTGATTCTTTTATCCGATAAGTCATATGCTAAAATTGATGTATCTTCTTGTGTTGCAGTTATTGTTTTTATATGAGTATTGCCGACATCACTAACATCACCTATGCTTTTTTTAAAGTCATATATTGATGTTTGATGCACTGCATTTATTAATGTATGTATTTCTTCTATATCAGGAATAGAGTCAAAATCCCACTTTGATATTGTCATTTGTTTTTTTATAGAATCGCTGCTAATTTTCCCCATCGAATTTAAAATTTTCTGTAATGACTGCTTAGATTCATTCCCATGTTTTTCATTAATTTTGATAAAACCATCTATCATTTTTCTTAAACAATCAATAATATTATTAAAATCTTTTTCAGACATTGAACCTGATGAATTATCTAACATAGCAAGAACAAGAGCATTATAATTTAATATTTCCTGTAATGTATCAAATCTTTCTACTAATTTTTTAACTTCTTTTTGCTTTGTATTTGTTGTACCATCTGTTCTAAAATAAACCGGTGATTTTTGTACAATATCTGCATCTGACAATATTTCTGGCGGTAAATGTTGTATCAATGAAGTAAATTCATATATATCTTTTGCACTGTTTTCTGAATATCTGGAATTTCCATATATATTTGATATATATGCTTCTGTCGGTTTTAAGAATGATGCCGCATCTAGTTCTTCAAAAACTTTATTAATCTTATCTATATTAAAAATTTGTTCATCATTTATTATTGAATATAATGATGATGATGCTAATGATGCTAATGACAAAGCAGCATCTATTCTAGTTTGTATATTCCAATTTTCTCCAGATATTTCATGCAATTTTTTTATAATTTCAAATACAATTTTTTTGCCATTTTTCCCACTACTGTATAATTTTCTGCATATACTTACCATATCAAGTTTTTTAGATGAATTAACAAACATATCTATTAGTTTATCAGAATATATAATATCTGAATCTTTGTATGGAATAGGACATGAAACATTAGTAAACTTACTATTATTGACTGCATTTAAAAATATTGCAAGTGTTTTTGCAGATAAGTTTATTCCTTCAACTTTCTCATATTCGTTCGTATTAAAAAGGAATCTGTATACAGATAAATTATTAGGAGAGTAGTCTGATAATTGTTTAAAAATACTCAAACATAGTTCTTCTCTTGCATTATATTCTTTTTCATCCCCTGTCTTATTTTTAACAGGTGCATAAATATCCAAAGCAATTTTTGCTAAATATTCAACTGCCAAATTGTTAGTTTCTGATTTATCAAAATTATTAGTATTTTGTACAACAAATAAGAAAAATGTAATTATTTGTTCAAAATCTTTGATATTATGATTAACATTATATGATTCTAATGTTATATTAGAAAGTTTATTTAAAATATTTTTATCAATTCTATTCGTTTTAATAATGATTTGCTTAGAAATCGATAAAACAGAATTTATGATTATTGATTTATTCTCCGGTTCCAATGAGGTATTATTAACTACATCATTTATCAATGAATTTAACTGATATTCAAGTAATGGTACAGTTGAAATATTTATTTTATCCGATAAGAAATCAAATTCTTTTGTATATAATTTTAATTTATCATTTATTTCTGAATCTAAAATATTAAGTTTTTTTAACTTATTATTTTCATCTATTAATATATCAGCCAGTTCTTTATCAATGCCTGATTCTGCAACTGTAATATAATATGATTTTAATCCATCATATTTATATTCACTTAATGCATCTTTTATAGAATATGGCATTTCTCGATAACTTATAACATCTTTTTGATTTAAAAATTTAATTATTTCTATTGTTTTTTCAATGCTTAACGGATATGTTTGTTTTATCATATCGCCTGATAACTTGATAGCATCATAATAATCGCTTTTATTATCAACAGGAAATAAATCTAACAAAGCATTTATAAGTGATTTACCTGTTCCTCTTAAATTTATAAATGGAATAAATGGTAGTATATATTTTACCAAATAACTTTTATATGTTCTTGAATCAGATTTTATAATATCAAACAACCTGTTAATTTGTTCTGTAATTATTTCATATCTTTCAATAATATCTGCCGGCAAATTTTTCAAAGTTTCTTTTACATCAAGAATTATTGCAAGATTATTATCTCTGCTTATTCCATTTAAATCTGAAATTAATTTATCAATTATTGCTTGATCAATATCTTGTTTGTTCTCTATTGTTCCTGCAAATGTTTCATTTATTGCCAAAGTTGTAATAGGTCTTCTTTGCAATATATATATTTGATTATTTTGATCTATTGCAAATTCTATATCAATCGGATAACCTACGCTTTTTTCTAATTCAAGAGCAATCTCAGATAACTTTCTTATCATACTTTCATCTATCACTCTTTCTATTTTTTCATCCCTTGTTAATTTGACTTGTACAGTTCCGCCGCCTTTTACACTAACTACTTTTTTCATATTATCAAGAGCTCTAATATAATCTATTTTTTTATCTTTCAAACTGATAGATATATGGTCAGGATTTATTCTTCCTGATACTAAACCTTCTCCTAATCCCCAAACAACTTCTTCCGTTAAATCCCCATTTTCTTCTCTTGTGAATATAACTCCAGCTTTAGAAACATCCACAACCATCTCTTGTACTAATACTGCCGGCATTACAATTTGTTTACTTTGTAACATATAGTCTATACTTCTGTATGAAAAGAAAGATTCCCAAGATGTCTTTATATGCTGATAGACATCATTTGAATCTACATTCAAACTTGTTTCACCCATACCTGCAAAAGCATATGTCGCTCCATCTTCTCCAACTCCGGAAGACCTTACTGCATACATTTTACTGTTATTAATAAGAGAAGAAATATAATTTTTTAATTGTTCACTGTCATTTTTCTTAATTTCATTAACTATATTTTTACCTAATGACTGAGCATCTTCTTTATTACCTTCAATAATAGCTTGTTCAAATAATCTTATTGTTTTCTTATATTGTTCCCCTTTGCCGGCTTGCTCAAAGAATATTGTCAGAACATTTTTACTAAGTCCTATTCCATAAGGAACTTTTACTTCATCAATATTCATACTATTAATTAATTTTGTTATTTTTGCTAATTCTGTAGTTTTTGAACCATATTTTAAAATATCGCCGGATTTAATATTTTCAAAACCTTTAATTTCATTTTCTACACTTATATTTGTATCAACAGATTGAATTGTCTTTGCTTCCAACTTAGAAACCATTGTCTCAATACCCGGATATTGATAAAAATACTTCCATACCTTTGCCATTTCTGCTAAACTAACAGCTTCTTCTTTTTCTTCTTCTGTCCATGATTCTTTATTTAATAAATATGACAACCTTGATTTAAAAGATGCAATAAATTTCATTAATTTTTTCGACACATCTGCTTTCAATACTTTTATATATTTTGTCAATTCTTCTATATCTTCAATTTTAGCTAAAGATTTTATTGAATTTATTTGTTGTTCTACTCTAAAAATTATCGCATATGCAATATTTGGATTATCTATATTTTTAGTATTCGCCAAGACATCATTTATTTTATTAAGTTTATCTTTGATGTATTCATCATTTAGTTCTTTTATCTTCGCTTTGACAAAATCAGTTTCTTCCCATGATAAAAGCATTTCTAATATTTTTTTTAATTGTTCATTATTAATAGATTGTAAATATACATATTCAACTATTGTTCCTATATTTTTATCATTTTTATGTTTAGTTAAAAATTCTTTAACCCATGAAGTGTTATTTTTGTCTATTTCATTTTGTAAACTATTTAAATCTTCTCTTGTTATATCATTGAATAATAATATATTACCTGTTTCACCGTTAATAAGAACTCTGTCTCCTTCTTTTAATATGATTTGATGTTCTTGTATTTCCTGTGTTTGAAAACCTTTTTGTTCTAATATATTCCCTTGTGTTGTATAATATCTGCATTGAAGAGAATTTCCTTCCCATTGACCATTTGCAATTAAAGCAGTTTTCTTTTGTTCTCTGGCTGTAATATTGGCATGACTCAACATACCGCCGCTCGTTGTTATTAAGCCTTTAACTCTTTCTATTTGTTCTATATCATCAGGTGTTGTATATGAAATGACCAATATACTGTCTTTATTAATATTTTCGTTATTATATGTAACTATGCCTGAAACATATCCGCCTTGCCCGCTTGAAACGCCTCTCCCTATTATATCTACTGCTTGTTTTTTATTTGAAATTTTTTGTTTTAAAGCATTTATTGTTTCTCTTTTTTCTGAAGAACTTCTCTCTTTTTGTTGTTTTACAGAATACCCTTCTGCATTCAAGAGTTCTATTAATTCATTATACTTCAACATTCTCCTATTACCTTCAAAATCTACATATTCAATATATGCACATTTCATTCTTCTTCTTTCATTATCAACAACACCTTTTATAGAAAGCCATCCATTTTGTAATCTCAAAATTCCGCTTACTGCTATCATTTTGCCGATATATCCATCAGATACAAAATTTAAATTACTGTAATCTATTAAATTAATCAATTGAGCTTGTCTTAATGTCTCATTCTGATCTTCTTTTATTGCTGATACAATTTGCTGCATTGGAACATATTTTTTATTTAGTTCAATATTTTTTGTGTCTTCATTAACTATGATTTTACCTTCAACAAACATTCTTGTAATTGTTTCTATATTTCTTTTATCTTTACTTATTTCAAAATAATCATAAACTGATTCCAACCCATCCATTTCTTTCTGTTTTATGATTGTTTGATTATTTAATGTTAATAAATATTCATTAAGAAAAGAATCATTAATATGTTTACTTATGGCATCTAAATTACCTTTAAGTTTTTTAAAATCATCTAATGTAAATTTTGGAACTGAATATTGCCCATAGTAGTGTCCTTTATCATCGTCATCGTCTATTTTCCCTTCGAGAGCAAAATCAAGATTTTTTGTACTACTCATAAGTCTATATACTTTATAAAATACTTCTGCAAAATCTTGTCCAACATTTAAATTATTTTCAACTCTGAATACTGCTTTAAGACCACAAACGCCATCAATATCTTTGTCTAGAACATAAGTATCAACAATGTTATCAAAATTTGTAATTTCAAAACCAATAGCAGATAATACTCCTGCTAATAGAGATACTCTTCTGGCAGCACCATCTCCTCTGCTGGAATCATAGTAACTTACTCTTATTCCTTCATTAATGTCATCAAAATTAATTAGAACATCTACACTATGAACGCCTAATTTTTTACTCCATATTAATTTACCATCTTTCATCATAATTTTATTATCGGCATAACCAAAATGATATTCAGATAATTTTGATAAGAAATCCAATACTTCCGGTCTCATTTTATAATCAGAAAAGTCATAAACAGGAATTTGCATTTTGCCCGGCTCTATTGTTACTAATTTTGATTTATCAATACCTTTTATGCCTTCTCTAATATTAGTAAAATCAGCTATAGCTGTTTGATGAACAGCATTTATTAAGGTATGTAAACTTTTTATATTTTTTATACCTAAAACTGTCCACGAAGTTAAATTTTTTTGTTCCTTTACAAATTCAGGTGTCATCTCATTTTCATTAAATAACTTTTTTATGTTATCTAACGCTTTTTGAGCAGCTTCTCCGTGTTGTTGATCAATTTGCTTAAGCCCATCTATCATTTTTTCCAAAAAAACAATTGCTGCATACATTGATCTTGCATCAGTAGTATTTAATTCTTCCAAAGCTAATGAATTATTTTCCAAGATTTCATTAAAAAATGTAAACCGATTTGTTGTTTTTTTTGATTTAGTATTGTCACTATTATATTTAGACTTTTTATATCTAAAATACACAGGTTTATTCGGTAGAAATTTTAATTGTTCTATAAGATTTTTTGGTAACATCTCCAAAATTTTCATATAATCATATGTATGAAAATATTTATCATAAATCAATGATTTTTGATTTACATCATCCCATTCAATACCAACAGCTTCATAGAAAAGTTCTAAATCCTCATATTTTTTTATTGCATCTGAAATTTCACTAGGCGTATTTTGATATGCATCACCAATATCATCAGGCATCCAAGCTTCATATTTTGCAAAAGGTTCTATACTATGGAATTTATTTAAAACAGCTAAAGCAAATTGTTTATCTATAGGATAAATTTGTTCAAATATTCTGTAAAATTTTGCTTTAAAATCATATGAAACCCTTTCATTTGAAGAAAATCCAGATTTATAATTTTTTACTTCATCCAACAACAATAAATTGATAACATTATTCAGTAGTGTATCTTCTGAATCTGCATACTTAATATACAACCAAACAGGAGCTAATGTCTCCAACATTTCCATAGCTAACGATCTGTTTTTAGTAACATCTGAAAGCAGTAAATTTGACAAAATGTTCATTTGTTCAACAACAATTTTATATTTTTCATTTTTACTATTATCTTTTGCAGATATTAATGTTTCCAAAATTTCATCATATTGTTTATGTATTGTTTCTGTTTTTTCATACTTAGAAAGTTTTTTGATATATTGAAGCCTTGCTATAATATCATTGAAAGAAATATTGTATTTTTCTAATAGTTCTTTATCATTAATGTTTTTAAATGTTAATAACGGTTCATCAGAAGTATTATCACTAGATATAATTGAATTGAATTCTTTTTCCCATTGATAGCCGTGCGAAAATCTGACAAACGGTGTTTTTTGACAATACCCATTTTTATACAACGCTCTTAAAATTGCATATGCATATTCTTTATTTATCGGATAGAAAATTTCTACCATATTAATATAAGAATACTCATATTGTTTCGATTTTGAAATAATGGATGAAATTTCTTTTTCCCATTCATTAACAGATGAAAAACCTGACGGAGAAGGTAATGGAAGTATATTATTTTCATATAATATTTTCAGAATTTCATATGAATATTGTTTATTTATACTATAAAAATATTCAACCATATATATAAGTTGTTCTTTAAACCTAGAAGAGCCTGTTCTTTTACCTTCAGAAATTTCAAATTCAATAAGTTTATCAAACAAATTATTGCCTGTATCATTTTTTACATATACAGAAGATATTAATATTGGCTCTAATAAATAATTTAAATCAAAATATACATTTTTATTAGTGTTTAATGAAACAATAAATTCAAATAAATCATTTACTGATTTTGAAAAAATCTTATATTTTTCATCTTTAGATAAAGTATTTGCTTTTTCTAAAGAATATAAAATTGAATTTATATCGCTAACTATATTTTTATCTACATTATAGCCCCTTTCTTTGTTTTCATAGTTAGTAAGAATCTGCCTTACTCTAGAAGTAAAATCACTTATTTCTTTATCTACATCATTTATTTCTTTACTATCAAAAATACTTAATACTTTTGTTTTTATTATTCCTCTCAATGCCAAAACATTGTATATTGAATGCAACACTGTTGATGTTGCAAGTGCTAACAAAGGCATACCCGGAAAAATAAATGATATTGCTAAATATGAAGATGTTAATATAGCAGAAGAAATAAATAATGATTTTAAATTTTTATTATCTCTATTTGATGTTTTTTTACCGACAATCATATGTACTAAAGGAAAGAGCAATGCCCCTGATATTGATGTAAATAAGACAGGCATTACTAATTCCGTGTTACTTATGAACAATCCTGTTACCATAAATGGTAAAAATCTGAACACAGTTTCTTCCCATATTGGTGCTATAAAACATGTATAAACCTTATATGTAATTGATTTTGTATTGATAAATAAATTATTAAGAATTGACAATATTTGAGATGAAGGTTTTGCTTTAACAACTAAATAATCACGGTCTCCTGTTGCTGATATATATCCGCCTTTTAGTGTTAAACTGCTCTTTGTTTTTGATAATTCATTTTGTTTATTTATTTCATATATTTTATCATTCAGTTTTGATACTAACTCTGCAAGTTGTTGTCTTGATTGGACATTACCTGAATCAAGCAAACCTTTATCTGAAATTCTTCCCAAAGTCATATGAACTATTTTAGGGAAACTATACTTATCAGTCTTTTTTAAAATATTCCGTAACCCAAGAATTTGGGAAACAAGTTCTTCATTTGTTATCTCTAAAATAACAGCTCCGTCCGGCATTAATTTTATTTTGCCTTCCAACGGGACTTTAGAAGAATTTAAAAAATTACCAAGTTTTTCAGTATCTGCAAAAATAGTGTTTGTCACATCTTTTGAATTTACAGCTTCATCTATCTGTGTTTCCGACATTGCTGACCCGGAATCATAAGCTACGGTAATATGCAGTTTCTGTACAGGCATAAAAGAAATACTGTCTCCTGAAACAGATTTAAGGGATTCTATAACTGTTTTACCTATTTTGTTTCTTGCAGAATTTGACGGTTCTAAAATAACTGACGGCATAGCATATTTTATATTCCCGAAATATCTTCCGATCATATCAAGAGTTTTGGAAACATCAACCTGAGCATAAGTTTGGATAGTTCCGCTATTGTCCAGTAAATACTCATATGTGCTTGCCATATCATTGTTAGACTTATCTTTATATGTAACAGAAATTTTTGCATCTGTTGAAGACAAAGAATCTATCGAGCACTTTTCTAAAGAAATACTTCTCGGAGAATTGGACTGTGAAACTTCTTTTATAATTTCATTTATATATTGGATTTTCACTTCTTTTGATAACGAAGTATTTGAATTTAATTCAACAAAAGCGCTTGCCAGTATTTTAGGAAAACTTATATTCAAAGGTTCTTCATCTATAGGTCTTACATTAACACTGTCATTTAATATATCAACATATTCCTGTATTGTTTCTAAATATACATTGTTTGATT
>JAQVBD010000021.1 GCA_028690485.1 Endomicrobiaceae bacterium | reverse complement strand
TAACAGAAATAGATAGAGCAATTAAAGAAGTTGCTATAAAACAAAAACAATTGGACTCAATGGAATTTTGTAAACAAGTTATAGATAAATTAAGTTTACCAAATGTGATGTTGAATCCTTTGGTAGCCAGGTCTTTTCAGTTAGCTTTAAATAAGAATAGAATAAAATTATAATCTTTGATAATTCTGAAAATTTTCAGGTTGTTTTATAATAAAAATTTTACAATCTATTAAAAATAATTTAAGATTTTGGTTAGCTAAATTTCCGTTATCACAAAGAGCATATATAATACTAAGAATTAGAAAACCTATAATGTTGATTGCAAAAGTTCCAAAAAGAAAAGTATCATGAAATTTAGATAGTAAAGAACTTAGTGAATAATGGAATATTCCGCTAATGAAATTTTCTATACCGATATAAAACAAAATAGACATAAAACAATTTCTACAAACATAGACCATCAAATAAATTTAAAAAATCTTTAAGGTTATATCTTTTATTTTAAAATTTTAAAAGAAATAGTATAATCAATAAATATTTTTGAGAATTAAATTATAAGGAGCTTTAAATGATTAGAACATTTAGAGTTGTTTTAATGTTGTTAGTCGTTTTTTTATTTTTTTCACAAATATCTTATTCTGAAGGTGTTAAGGAAGGATGGCAACTAGAACTTAAAAAAATTGCACTTAATTTTACTACAACAGAAGTTACAAATGCAGAAACATATAAAAACCAAGATGTTTCAAATGCAAGATTGACATCAGATTCACAAACTTTAATTCAAGGAATATTCAATTTTGCAGCAGATTTATATGCACCAAAATCATTTTGGTCTAATACATTATTAATGGAATACGGTAAAACATATATTCGTCCAGTCGGAAAAGATGAAATTACTAATGAAAATGCTGATAAAATATTACTTACTACAGATTATACGAGAAGACTTTGGAATATAAAAAATTTCCTTGGTGGTTTTGAAGCAGGTCCTTTTGTAAATATTGGCTATGAAACTGAATTTGATGCTCAAGAAAATTCTTCAATTAAAAAAATAATTCGTAGTATGTTAGGTGCAAAATTATTTGAAGGTAAGTATCTGAAAAATTTATACATAGCAGGTGTTGGTGAAGTAGATTACACTTACGAGCCAGAATCTACTAAATTTGCATGGGAAGCAGGTTTTAAAGCAGAGAACCCAATAAGAGAAGGATTAAAAGTTGTTTATTTTGGATATTACAGAGATTATATTAGTGAAAGTAAAGAAAGAAGTACGGATCTAGATTATGAACTAGAACTAGATGTTAGATTAGATGTAATGCTATATAAAAATCTTTCACTTGCACCATTTATAAATTACTATACGGCACAAGCAAAGCATTTTTCAGGTATAGGCGAAAACCTATATGCAGGTATATCTTTGTCATATAGTACATTTTTTAAAAAAGCTATAGAAGTAGAATAAAAAATAAAAATATTTATCAAAAAGACTGGATAATTCAGCCAGGCTTTTTGATAGTATTTTATATAGGCATTTGATATAATTAATTATTAAATTTAATAAAGAGGTTTGTTATGAAAAATATGCCACAATTTAACAAAGTTTCAAAAGAATTATTACAGGTTATGCCATATGAATATCCTAGTAAAAATATCAATGTTTGCATAGAAACAGAAGAATTTACTTGCTTGTGCCCTTGGACTGGTCTTCCTGATTATGCTTATTTGATAATTAATTATGTTCCAAATAAAGTTGTTGTTGAATTAAAATCATTTAAAATGTATTTGCAGTCATATAGAATGGTTGGAATGGTTCATGAAAGTGTAGTTAACAGTATTATGAAAGATTTATCCGATATTTTAAAACCAAAAGATATATCTATCGAATTGAAATTTAAAATTCGTGGTGGAATTACAACAACAGTTTCTGCAAACACATCTAAAAAAGGGACATGTAAATGCAGAAGCTAATTGCTTTTGTCGGTAATCCAAATGTTGGGAAATCAGTTATATTTAATAAAACAACTGGTCAATATGCTGTTGTATCAAATTATGCAGGGACAACTGTTGATGTAACAAGAGGAACTGTTAATATTGCAGGAGAACAATACCAAGTTGTTGATACACCAGGTATATATTCTTTAATGCCTTTATCCGAAGATGAACAAGTTACAAGAGATTTGATAATCAGAGAAAAACCAAATATCATTGTACAAGTTTGTGATATGAAAAATATAGAAAGATCATTGCATCTGTTTTTTGAACTTTCTTTATTTAATATTCCTATGATTTTTGTATTAAATATGTATGATGAAGCTGTACAATCAGGGATTAAAATAAATATCTCTAAACTTGAAGCAATTTTGCAGGTTCCAATAGTTGTATGCACAGCAACAACCGGCGACGGTGTTAAAGATATAATAAAAAATATTCCGTCAGCAAAAATAAGTAATATTAATATCAAATACAAATACCAAAATGATATTGATTGTGTTAATAATAGTTTGAAAGAAAAATTGAATTTTTCAAAAGCAATATCTATATATTTATTATCAGGTGATAAAGATATATATAAATATATACCCGAGAATATGAAATCTTTTGTTTTGGATTTTTGTGCAAAAACTGTAAAAAATGAATTCAAAATGTTTGCTGCACAAATTTTTAATGATAATAATAATGCTATTATAAAAATTATTCAAGAAGTAAAAAGTGTTAAACATATAGCACAAAAAGGTTTCTTAGAGTTTTTGGGGAATCTTTGTGTTAACCCTTTTGTCGGTTTTTTTATAATGATTGCAGTAATATTTGTAATGTATGAATTCATTGGTGTTTTTGTTGCAGGTACAGTTGTAGATTATATCCAAACAAAAGTATTTGCCGAAACGATAAATCCTATTATTGCAAGTATTTTTGATTATTATAATGTTAGCCTTTTAATTAAAGATTTTTTTGTTGGGAAATATGGGTTTTTTACTATGGCAATTCCATATGCTTTTGCAATTATTTTTCCAATAGTAATAGCTTTCTTTTTGTTTTTTGGAATATTGGAAGATTCAGGATATTTACCTAGACTTTCAGTCATACTTAACAGAGTTTTTTCTTTAGTCGGTTTAAATGGCAAAGCTGTTTTGCCTATGGTATTAGGGCTTGGGTGTGGAACCATGGCAGTTTTAAGCAGCAGGATACTTGAAACAAAAAAAGAAAGAATGATAGTTTTAGTATTACTTTCTCTTGCAATTCCTTGTTCTGCCCAGCTTGGTATCATTCTTGCAATGTTATCTTCCGTGTCGTATAAAGTAACAATAATTTGGTTACTATGTATAATTTTTTCTGTTCTTTTAGTCGGTAAAATATTAGAATTTTATATTAAAGGTGAATCGACTCCTTTTATTATAGAAATTCCAAAAATGAGACTTCCGTCAATAATAAATATTTTGTCAAAAGTTAAAATGAGATTAGTATGGTACATGAAAGAAGTTGTGCCATTATTTATTTTGGCAACAGCAGGTCTTTTTTTTATTGATAAAATACATTTGTTAGGACATTTAGAAAAACTATTTGCTCCAATTGTTGTTAAATTTTTGGGATTGCCAATAGAAACAACAAGTACATTTATTATGGGTTTTTTAAGAAGAGATTATGGAGCTTCAGGAATATATGATCTTGCTCAACATGGAATGCTTTCTACAACCCAGATTCTTGTTAGTTCCGTAGTAATAACATTATTTGTTCCTTGTCTTGCACAAAGCTTAATGGTTGTTAAAGAACACGGAGCAAAAAATGCTACATTGATTTTTTGTTCCATTACGGCATATGCTATTTTATTTGGCGGGGCATTAAGATTAATAGTTTCAAAAATTGTAAGTTTTTAGAGGTATAAAATGAAAACAAAAGAAAAAATTGATGTGGAAGAAGCATTGGGAGTAATATGGACATCAATTCAAAGAGGGAATGATAATTTCGATAAAGTATTATCTGTTATTAAAGAAGGTGTAAATGAAAATATTATGGATGAATTAATAAAAGATAATTATGTAATAAAAGAGGGTTTAAAAATAAGGCTTACAGAAAAAGGTGGATATTTAGGCAAAGAACTTACAAGAAGACACAGATTAACAGAAAGATTACTCGCTGATGTTTTAGAATTTAATAGAGAAGAAATAGAAAAAATAGCATGTGATTTAGAACATAATATATCAACGGATTTAGCTGATTCAATATGTACATTGCTAGGACATCCAAAAGAATGTCCTCACGGAGCACCAATTCCTGAAGGGGAATGTTGTAAAAAATCAGAAGATAAAATTGAATCAATAGTTGTTCCGTTGTCTCACTTAGATATTGCGGAAGAAGTGAAACTTTCATATATTGTTACGACAAATCATGATTATTTACATAAGTTATTGTCACTTGGAATGGTACCTGGTGCAAAATTAATTTTACATCAAAAATTTCCGACATATATAGTAAAAGTGAATGAAACTCAGATAGCAATAGATAGTGAAGTTGCAAATTTAATATATGTTAGAAAATAAATGTTAGAAAGAGGGAAATAGTGTTTAATAAAGAGCAGAAAATACATTTTGTCGGTATTGGTGGTTCCGGAATGTCAGGCATTGCAGAAGTGTTACTTAATTTAGGACATAAAGTTTCCGGCTCAGATATAAAAAAGACGGAGATTACACAACATTTAAAGGATTTAGGTGCAAAAATATATATTGGTCATAGTGCAGACAATATAAAGAATATTGATGTTGTTGTTACATCAACAGCGATATCAAAAGATAATCCGGAAGTTATACAAGCATCAAAAAATAAAATACCAATAATTCCCAGAATAGAAATGTTGGCAGAACTTGCAAGATTAAAATATGCAATTACTGTTGCAGGAACTCATGGTAAAACAACCACAACATCTCTTACATCAATGGTTTTAGATGCAGGAGGGCTTGATCCGACTATAGTTATTGGTGGTAAATTAAAAAATTTAAAAAGCAGTGCACGACTTGGCAAAGGTGAATATATAGTTGCTGAAGCTGATGAATCGGACGGCTCATTTTTAAAACTATCTCCGGTTATTACTGTTGTTACAAATATAGATAATGATCATTTAGACTATTATGGTGATATGATAAATTTGAAAGAAGCATTTATTAAACATATAAATAGTGTACCGTTTTATGGGTGTGCAATAGTTTGCACAGATAATCCTTTAATAAAAGAGATTTTACCGAAAATTACTAGAAAATATATAACTTATGGATTTACAGGCAATCCTGATATTACAGCAATTGATATTTCTGTGACTGACGGAAGTATAGAATTTCAAGTTGTTTATAAGGGTAAGAAACTTGGCAGAATCAGTTTGAAAGTTTTAGGTAAACATAATATTCTAAATGCTTTAGCTGCTATTGGTGTTGGACTGCAATTTAATATTGCTTTTAAAAGTATCAAAAATGCTTTGAATAATTATGCCGGAGTTGGCAGAAGAATGGAAATAAAAGGTGAAAAAAACGGTATTACTGTAATTGATGATTATGGACATCATCCTACCGAAATAAATGCTACTTTATCTGCTATAAAATATAATTGGCCAAAAAGAAAATTAGTTGCAATTTTTCAACCGCACAGATATACAAGAACAAAAAATTTATATAAAGATTTTGGTGCAGCATTAAAAAAAGCAGATGTTGTTTATGTAATGGACATCTATAGTGCCGGGGAAAAATCGATTGATGGTGTAACATCAGATTTGATTGTGAAAAGTGCAATTGGAAATAAATGCGAAGTTTGTAAGTTTGATAATATAGAAAACATCGTAAAAACTTTAAAAACCGGTGATATTTTGCTAACAATAGGTGCAGGTAATGTATGGCAGCAGGGAGAAGAATTATTAAAATTGATATAGGTCAAAAATTATCATCTATATTTAATGACTTTAAAGAAAAAGAACTTATGTCAAAACATACCACATTATGTTTAGGTGGTCCGGCTGATTATTTTATTGAAGTAAAAAATGATGAAGAATTAATATTGTTATTAAAAATTATAAATGAATATGAAATACCTTTTTATATCATAGGCAGTGGTTCAAATTTGTTATTTTGTGATGAAGGTTTTAAAGGAATAATAATTAAATTGGTTGATGAATTTGAAAAAGTTGAAGTAATAGATACAACGTTGGTTTGTGGAGCAGGTTCAAATTTAACTTCTGTAGTCAAACAATCAGTAGAGCATTCTTTAAGTGGTTTAGAGCATTTTATAGCTATTCCTGGAACTGTTGGCGGTGCAGTATGTGGTAATGCCGGTTTAAAAGATATTTGGATAGATTCTGTAATAGATACTATAGAAATATTCAGTTATCAAGGTAAAAAGAAAATTTTAGTCAAAAAAGAAATGGATTTTGAATACAGAAATAGTAACTTAAAAAATTGTATTATAACTAAAGTTAAATTCGTATTGAAAAAAGCAGATAAAAATGGTATTTTAAACACAGTGTCACAAGAGATAGAAAAAAGAAAATATTCTCAACCACTTGGCACTAAAAATGCAGGATGTATATTTAAAAATCCACAAAGTAGTGCAGCTGGTAGTTTAATAGATTCTTTGGGATTAAAAAATTATAGTATTGGTAATATACAAATATCAGATGTTCATGCAAATTTTTTTATAAATAAAGGTTTTGGCTCATCAAATGATATGTTGTTGTTGATAAATTTTGTTAAGGAAAAAATAAAAGATAAGTTTAATATAGAACTTAAAACGGAAATAAAAATAATAAAATGAAAAATCTAAAAAACAAAAAAATTGGTGTATTGTGTGGTGGTACATCTTCAGAAAGGGAGATATCATTAAAATCTGGAAAAGCTGTTTATAATGCTTTAAAAAAATTAGGGTTAAAAGCTGTTTTGGTGGATGTTAATAAAAATGTTGCATTAAAACTTTTAAAAGAAAAAATAGATGTTGCTTATATAACTTTACATGGACCAATGGGAGAAGACGGGACAATTCAGGGGATGCTTGAGATAATGGGTATTCCTTATACCGGGTGTGGAGTTTTTTCAAGTTCGGCTAGTATGGATAAGATAATTTCAAAGAAAATTTTTGAATATTCAAAAATACCTACTCCACAATGGGTTGTCATTGAAAAATTTAAATCAGTTGATGAAATAAAATATCCTGTTGTTGTAAAACCTGCGACACAAGGTTCTGCTATAGGAATTTCAATAGTCAAAAATAAAAAAGAATTTCCGAAAGCTGTAAAGAATGCTTTTTCTTATGATAATAAAGTTTTAGTTGAAAAATATATTAAAGGAACAGAGATTACAGCAGGTGTTTTAAATGGTAACTCTCTGCCTGTAATAGAAATAGTTCCGGATGGTAAATTTTATGATTTTAAGTCAAAATATACAGTTGGTAAATCAAAACATATTATTCCTCCAAGATTACCACAAAAAGTTATATCAAATATACAAGAAATAGCAATTAAAGTTTATAAAGCATTTCAATGCAAAAGTATGTGTAGAGTTGATATGATAGTAGATAAAAATAACGATATATGGGTATTAGAAATAAATACCCTTCCGGGAATGACAGAAACTTCTTTATTTCCGGATGCTGCAAGAGCTCAGGGAATGAGTTTTGAGAATTTGGTGTTAGAAATTTTAAAGTCGTCTGTAAGGTAGATAATGTTAAAATTAAATAAATCTAAATTATCAAAACATCGTAGATATGTTAGATATACTAACCTAGACAGAAAATCAAAATCATCATTTTTAAGTTCATTCAAAACTTTCATAAAGATTTTTTTGTTTACATGTTTATTGATTGCAATTGTTTATGGCTATAAATTTACGGTTTCATATATATATGCTTCTGATAATTTTTTAATTGAAGATATAGATGTTTCAGGTTGCAATAATGTAACCAAAACAGAAATAAGAGAACTTATCCCATTTAAAACTGGTGATAATTTGTTCAAAGTTGATTTGTCAAAAGCTGAAAAAGAAATGCAAAAATGTAAACCTGAGTTAAAAGATATATCTATGTCAAGAAATTTGATGTCAAAAAAGATTACAATTACTCTTAAAGAAAGAAATCCGGAAGTTTTTATTTTAAGAGATAATGAAATAGTTGGGCTTGATTTTGATAATATGCCGTTTGCTTTACGAGGTAATATGTTTGATATGAAAGTTCCAATTTTAAAATATTCTTCCGAAAAAGAGAGATTGGATTTGCTGAATTTTGTTAAAATTTTCAAACCATATATAAAAGATTTAATACCTAGGATAACAGAAATAAAATATGGAGAAGTAGAGGATATTATTTTTGTGCTTGATAATAAAACTTTAATTTTTTGGGGATCTCCAAAAGAAAAAGATATCAAAGATAAAGTTAAAAAACTTAAAATAGTTTGTGAAGACTCTTTTAAAAGATATAATTCAGTTGATTATATAGATTTAACATTTTTAGATGAAAATAAAAACAAAATTATTATAAAACCTACATTACAAGTAGCTTAAAAAATAGGAGTATATATGGCAAAAGAAGAATTAGTAATAAGTTTGGATATAGGAAGCAATTCAGTACATGGTGTTATTGCAAAATATAATGAGGATAACAATAAAATAGAAGTTTTGGCTGGAGATACATTATTCTCAGATGGGATAAAAGATGGTGCTGTAATTGCTATTCAAGAAGCATATAAAACAATTGGACAAATACTTGCTAAACTTGAAAAAAACCAAGAAGGTGAAATTACCAAAAAAGTTATAGGAATAAGAGGTTTATTAATAGAGGTATCTAGTGAAAGTGCAGGGGTTAGAATATCGGAAAATGATACAGAAGTTAGAGATGATACAATACAAGAATTAGTTGATAAAATAGAAGATGTAAAAAGAATTAGTGACAAACAGGAAATAATACAAATTATTCCAAAAGAATATGTTTTGGACGAACAATGTGTGCAAGATCCTATAGGTATGGAAGGGGAATATTTAGAGTTGGATGCACTTGTCGTAGTCGCAACAAAAACGAATATGACAAATATTAGAAAGGCAATTGATGACGAAAGCCCACTATTATATTACGGATATAATTCTGTAGGTGATGTTTTAGTATCAAAAGAAGATAAGGAACTTGGTTGTGTGTTGATAGATTTAGGAGGGATGACAACAGGTTTAGTAGTTTATATTGACGGGAAAATTAAGCATGTTTTTGAGTTGCCAATGGGTGCAGATCTCATTACAAGAGATATAATTAAAAAATTAAGAGTAAGTCAAAAAGAAGCAAAAAGTATCAAAGAAAAATATGGTTCTGTATTAGAAGAATTAATAGAACAGGATAGTGAATTTGAATATACTGTTGCAGGCACAAGGCAGCAAAAATATACTAGAAAACAATTAGTAGATATTATAAAGCCTCAAGTAGATTTGCAAATAGACTATATATTGAATAGTTTAAAGAAAAAAAATATAGATATAGATGTATTAGCCGGTGGGATTATTTTGACAGGTGCAGGTGCGCTGTTAGAAGGTATGGCTGAAGCATTTGAAAAAGCTTTAAATTGTGTAACTAAAATTGTAAATTTCACTGAAGATGATATTATCGCAGATAAAAAATTAGTATCATCACAATTATATACAACTGCAATTGCAACATTATGTAGTGAATATAAAAATCAAATTTTAATACATAATAATGATAATTCAAAATCATCATCTATTTTATCTGGTTTTAAAAAATTGTTGAATATAGTTAGGTAGGAGTAAAAATGGCAGTAAATATAATATTACCAAATAATAATATAGAACAACCGGCAGTTATAAAAATTATAGGTGTTGGCGGCGGCGGAACAAATGCAGTTAATAGAATGATTGCTGCAAATGTTTCAAATGTTGAATTTTATGTTGTAAATACAGACTTACCAACTTTGAGAAGATCCAGCGCAGATAATAAAATCCAAATCGGTAAAGATGGTCTTGGTGTTGGTGGTGACCCATTAAGAGGTGAAGAGTCTGCTATTGAAAGTGAAGAAAAGTTAAAAGATATGTTAAAAGGTGCAGATATGGTGTTCATCACGACAGGAATGGGTGGTGGAACGGGAACAGGTGCAGCACCGGTTATTGCAAAATTTGCTAAAGAAAATGGGATATTAACAGTTGGAGTTGTGACAAAACCATTTACTGTAGAAGGTAAGATAAGAATAGATTATGCAAATATTGGTATAGATAATATAAAAAAATATACAGATGCATTGGTTGTTATACCTAATGATAGAATATTTTCAATTGTTGACGAAAAGACTCCATATGAAGATGGTTATAAAATAATAGACGATGTTCTGCGAAGAGCAATAGAATCTATTACTGATACAATTACTAAAATAGGGACTGTAAATATAGATTTTGCTGATGTAAAAAGAGTCCTGCAAAATTCTGACACTGCCATTATAGGATTAGGCGGGGGAGAAACATTGGAAGAAGCATTCCAAAAAGCATTAACTAATGTTTTTGTAGAAGGTCCGGATATTAAAGATGCTAATAATATTTTGATAAATATTTCATGTTCTAAAAATAATCCTTTTACTATTGGTGATAGAAGTTGGCTGGATGATTTTATAAAAAAAGAATTTAAACATTTTCAATTTTTGAAACCAGGCAATATGGTAGAAGATACTTTAGATACTAAAGTAAAGGTATCAATAATAGCTTCTTTTAATAAAAAAGAAAGTATTAGACAAGATTTGTTTGAAGATATTCAACAGCAAGATATACCAGTTACTGTCGATAATAAAAAAAACACTGAGGATATGGATCCTTTTTCCAGGCCAGCTTATGAATATTGGAAAATAAAAAGATTAAAATAGTTTATGATAACAGAATTTAATAAACAGCTGCTTATTTCTGAAAAAGAATTTAATACTTTTCATCTGACAACAACAAAATATTGTGGTAATATGAAAGATGTTAATGAAAGAAATGTTTTTTGTAGTAATCATTCAATTGATTATCAAAAAATAGTTTTTGCTAACCAAGTACATGGAACAGTAGTTTCAAAAGTTTCTTCCAAAGATTGCGGGAATTTTATTGAATCTTGTGATGGACTTATAACTAATGATAAAAATGTAATTTTATGTATTTTTACAGCTGATTGTATGCCTATATTTATGGCATCAAGAGATTATTCTGTAGTTGCACTTATTCATGCGGGTTGGAGAGGTCTTGCTTGTGGAATAATAGAAAGTGTCTTAATTAGGTTTAAAGAAGATTTTGGAATAATAGAGCAAGATGTTTTTACATATATAGGTCCGCATATAGCTCAATGTTGTTATGAAGTTGGCAAAGATGTAAAAGTAACTTTTAATTTGTCTCAGAGTGATAAAAATTTATCTCTTTTAAAAGAAGCTGTAACACAATTGAAAGATTTTGGTATAAAAAGGATTTATTCAAGTAACCATTGTACATGCCATGAAACTGAAATGTTTTATTCTTATAGAAGAGAACCGACACAGAATAGAATGATGTCTCTGATTTCAATATTATAATTATTATTTGATAAAAAATATCACTTCTTGTATAATTAATAAGATAAAATTTATAAATAAGGTTGGTTTGTAAAATAGCAATGAACAATATAAGAAATTTCTGTATAATAGCACATATTGACCACGGTAAAAGCACATTGGCAGATAGATTACTAGAATTTACAGGGACTATTTCAAAAAGAGAAATGAAAGAACAAATTCTTGATGGAATGGAACTTGAAAGAGAAAGAGGTATTACCATAAAGGCCAAGGCTATCAAAATGCTTTATAAACATAAAGATGGCAAAGAATATATTCTAAATTTAGTTGATACTCCAGGTCATGTAGATTTTACTTATGAAGTTTCAAGAGCTTTGGAAGCTTGTGAAGGTGCTTTATTAATTATAGATGCTTCTCAAGGTGTGGAAGCACAAACTCTTGCAAATACTATGCTTGCAAAAAAAGCAAATCTTAAAATTATTCCGGTTATAAACAAAATAGATTTACCGACAGCAGATGTAGATTCAGCCTATGAACAAATGAAAGAGGGTTTAGCAGTTGACGGAGAACCTATTCTTGCAAGTGCAAAAGAAGGTATAGGCATGCAAGAAATTATAGATTCTGTCATTGATAATATCCCTGCACCTGTCGGTTCTAATGAAGCACCTTTATCAGCTTTAATTTTTGATTCTTTTTATGATTCTTACAGAGGAGTAATCGTTATTGTAAGAGTTTTTGACGGCAGAATTAAAAAAGGGATGAAGGTAACATTTATAGCTTCTGATGCTGAATATGAAGTCATAGAAGTCGGGTACATGAAATTAAAGATGATAGAAGCTGATTCTATTTCAGTTGGTGAAGTAGGTTATGTTGTTGCAGGTATAAAAACAATTCAAGATGTAAAAATTGGTGATACAATTACAGAAACCGCAAGACCAACTACACATCCTCATGCAGGGTACAAAGAAATAAATCCTTTTGTGTTTGCAGGTCTTTATCCTTATAGTTCTTCAGATTATGACAGCTTAAAAATAGCATTAGAAAAATTGCAACTTTCTGATTCTTCATTGATATATACTCCGGAAACATCAGTTGCTTTGGGCTTTGGATACAGATGTGGATTTTTAGGACATCTCCATTTAGATATTGTCAGAGAAAGATTAGAAAGAGAATTTGGATTAAATTTGCTTGTTACAGCACCTAATGTTGTTTACAAAATTAAAGTTAAAAATCAAATGTTAGTTATAGATAATCCTGCAAAATTTCCAAATAATGCAGAAATACAAGAAATTTGGGAACCTTATGTTATGGCAACAGTAATTTGTCCGGATGAATATCTTGGTGCAATTATGGATTTATGCCAGAAAAGAAGGGGAAAACAACTTGATATGAAGTATCTTGATATGAAAATAATTATTTTAAAATATGATATCCCTTTAGCAGAAATAATAGTTGGTTTTTACGATGCTTTAAAATCAGTTTCAAAAGGATATGCTTCTTTTGATTATGAGCATATTGCTCCAAGAATTGGCGAATTAGTAAAACTAGAAATTTTAGTTAATTCAGATGTTGTAGATGCTTTTTCAGTTATTACGCACAAAGATAAAGCTCAAACAACAGCACATTTTCTAACAGAAAAATTAAGAGGTATTATACCCAGACATATGTTTGAAATACCTATTCAAGCCAGAGTAAATAATAAAATAATTGCCAGAGAAACTATATCTGCAATGAGAAAAGATGTTTTAGCAAAATGTTACGGCGGAGATATAACAAGAAAGAGAAAACTTCTTGAGAAGCAGAAAGAAGGTAAAAAGAAGATGAGGCAGTTTGGTAGAGTAGAACTTCCGCCAGAAGCGTTTGTTGCAGTATTGCAAATAGATGACTAGTAAAGAGGAAAGTAAATGGAAATAAAATTATTTATCATAGGTTGTATTTTATTAGGTTTAGCTATTATTATGCAACTTACAAAAAAGAAATTCATTAAAACACCTAAAGCTCAAAAAGTTTATGAAAATGTATATTCTTGGGTAGATACAGGGTGGTCAGCACTTATTATTGCATCAATAATAATGTACTTTATAATACAAGCATTTAAAATACCAACCGGTAGCATGAGAATGACTTTGTTAGAAGGTGACCATCTTTTTGCAACAAAATTTATATACGGTTTAAGAGTTCCTTTTTCTGATGGGAAAAGAATTTTGCCTATTAAAAATGTAAAAAAAGGAAATATCGTTATTTTCCAATGTCCTCCGGAAGCTTTAAATTTATTTGAAAAATCCGAAGGAATAAAAAAAGATTATATTAAAAGATGTATTGCCTTGGCTGGTGATAAAGTTCAAATAAAGAACAAAGTTCTTTTCGTTAATGATATGCAAATAAATGAACCTTATGCTCAGTTTATAGATTCAGAAAATTATGAAACTTTTAATTTATTTGAAACACAGGAAGAGTATCAAAAATCTTGGCAAGAAGGTAAATTTGCGACATTACCACCTGCATTTGTTAGAGATAATTTTGGGCCGGTAATAGTGCCTGAGGGACATTATATGGTTCTTGGGGATAATAGAGATTATTCATTTGATTCAAGATATTGGGGACCTTTACCAGATAAATATTTAAAAGGTCAAGCACTTATTGTTTATTGGCCTATAAAAAGGATAAAATACATATCTTAGGAGAAAAAATATGCTTTGGTATTTTTGGTTATTTGCTTTTTTGGCGTTTTTAGGTATTGAAATTATTACAACCGGTGTGTTTTTCTTTTTATGTTTTTCATTGGGTTCATTATTTGCAATGATGGTTTCTTTATTAGGTGCATCAGATTATATTTCCATAGTAGTTTTTTGTGCAATTTCATTAGTATCAGTATTATTTATAAGACCTATTATGAAAAGATATATCAGTAAAAAGAAAATAGAAACGAATGTTGATTCATTAATAGGAGCACCAGCTGTTGTCACTGAAATTATTAAATCTAACAAAATTGGGAAAGTTAAAGTTGCCGGTGAAATTTGGCTGGCTGTAAGCGAAGAAGAAATTAATACTGGTGAAACAGTTGTAATTATTTCTGTTAATGGTACAAAACTTATAGTTAAAAAAAATATTTGACAGAGGAGATAAATATGTTTTTATGGATTTTAGCAATAATTATTGTGATTATTTTTGTTGCAAATACGGTAAGAATTGTTCAACAATATGAAAAGGGTTTAGTAGAAACTTTGGGAAAATATTCAGCAACTGTTGATGCAGGTGTCAATATTATTGTACCAATGTTTCAAAATTTAAGAAAAATTGATATGAGAGAGCAAGTAATGGATGTTGCTCCTCAAAATGTTATTACAAAAGATAATGTTACAGTTACAGTTGATGCTATTATCTATTTTCAGATAACAGATCCTGTAAGAGTTGTGTATAATGTTGCAAATTTTGCTATGGCAGCATTAAAACTTGCTCAGACAAATTTAAGAAATGTTATTGGTGATATGGAACTTGATACTACTCTTACTTCAAGAGAAAAAATAAATACACAACTTAGAACAGTAATGGATGAAGCAACAGATAAATGGGGTGTAAAAATTACAAGAGTTGAAATCCAAAAAATTGATCCTCCAAAAGATATTACAGATTCAATGTCGAAACAGATGAAAGCAGAAAGAGAAAAAAGAGCAAATATATTAGATGCAGAAGGTTTCAGACAAGCAGCTATTTTAAAAGCAGAAGGTGCAAGACAAGCAGTTATTTTGGAAGCAGAAGCTAAAAGACAGCAGTCTATTCTTGAGGCAGAAGGTCAGGCAGAAGCAATAAAAAGAGTTGCAGATGCTCAAAAATATGAAATTGATACAATATATAATGCTATTCATGCAGGTAAGCCAACCAATGATCTTTTAGCAATAAAATATATGGAAGCATTAGGGAAAATAGCTGACGGGCAAGCGACAAAAATATTTTTACCATTGGAAACATCTGGTGTTACAGCATCTATTGCTGGTATTGCAGAATTATTTAAAGATAAAAAAAATGATTCGATTAAAAAATGATTTTAAGTACTAAAATATACTGTTTTAGCTATATTTTGTAAAAAAATTGTGAAAAAATAGAAAAATCTTGACTTATGTATTTTATTTTTATAGCCTGTACAAAGTTAAGTATAGCTAAAATGTTTTAAGGAGTTTTTAGTATGAAGAAAACAGTATCCCTATTACTATTTTTCGGGTTTGTGTTTTTACTAAGCAGTTCTCTTTTTGCTGCTTCAACATTGATAACAAAAACAGCAGAAGTTAGTTTTACAGGTGGCGAAGTATCATTTAGTGCAGATCTTTTTTATACAACAGCAACAGCGACATCGGCTTCAAAAATAAGTTGGGATGCATCCACGATAACGTTAGATTCTCCTAATGTTGATTGGCAAATTGCTAATGTTTATGCAGTTTTACATTCTACTATAACAACTGTAGTTGGAAATGCGAAAGTTTATATGTATCAAGATAATAAAAATGCAGTTGGCAATTATGTGGCAACATCATCAAGAACTGAAGGAACAGAGTCACTTCCAATAGCAAAGTACAATGGACTTGTAAAAAGTGGTTCCGGTGGTGGAGAAAATGGGTATCTTGCTATGAGTTACAGAATTTCTACTACAACATTAGATGTTTCTACTTATATTATTGATCCTGAAACGACAGTAGAAGAAATTCAATATAAAAATCGTTATATTACTGATAAAAGTGATGGCAATTATGAAGTAGGTGCATATAGCCTTGTTTCTGATTACAATGGCTTTGTTGTAAATGTAAGTTCTGCAGTTCCACCTACACCTAATTATATATTACCAAAAAATACAAATAATACTGCATATATGTATTTTGGTGCAGGATTTAAGAATATATATGCAGGTACAAGTTATGGAACAGATAAGTTAATATTTGAGTTAGTTACGGAATAAACTTGTTCTTATTAAATAAATGTAAAAAGTGTATAGTGATAAGTTATGATTTTTATTACTGTAAGCTATAAAAAATAAAAGGTTTATAAAAAGTATTTAAGTGAAAAAAATAAATATAATATTATCTTTCATGTTTATATGTCTATTTGTGATGTTGTTTGCGAATTATTCATTTGCTAACAATTTAACAGATAAACATGTGTACAGTTTATTTACTGAAAATTTTAATGGTGCTACTCAGGAAGCTAGAACTGTTGATGATAATATTGTATTTTATACATGGAATGATGGTATAGCTGGTGGAGATGTTGTCCCAGCAGCAGATATTATAATTGATTCAACAACAGCAAAAGAAGCTTATGAATATTATAGTTGCACTGTTATAGGTGGTGCTAATACTGGGGCATACTCAGGTTTTTGTTATACTTTTGCAACTGGCATTGCTAATACAACAACAAGAAGAGATATTAGTGCTTTTTCAACACTAGAATTTTATATTAGACCTAAAACAGGTGATGTAAGTTCTATTCGTGTTGGTGTTACAGATGCTGCAGATAGAACAGTTACTTTAAGTTCATTAGGTGTTAATAATAGTAGTCACACATGGCAAAAGTGTAGTTTAAATTTAACAACTTTGCCATCAGTAAATTTAACAAATATAAAAAATGTAATGCTTTTTCTTACAACTAAGCAGACAGCCACATTTGATCTTGACAGTATTGTATTAAAAAGAGCTTCATCAGGCTCTTTTGATGCAACTGTAAAAAATATTTCAGATAATATTGCAACCACTACTATTACATGGAACCAAAGCACGTTCGGTTCAGGATGGGTAGCTTCCGAACAATACATAGAATTAAATTTAGATATTTTAGAGTCAGATGCATGGTCTGTAAAAATATATACTGTTGGTGGTTCATCAGTAACGACAAATGGTTTGTTTGCTACTACGGACAGTTCAAAAGTTTTACCAATATGTTGGAGAGTAAATGATTATCTTTTACCATATACCAATCCAGACGATGAAGACGATGTGAGAACTTTAATTATATCAGAAAGTTCATATGAAGGTAATTTATATGATGGTGGTGTGGTTCTTACTGACCCAGTTGGAGAAGGTTATTGGTGTTGGTTTCATTTGACTGATGTTTTAGACACAATAGCCGGTGATTATGCTGTTGTTTGGGATAAAAGAGGATTTCATGCTGCAGAAAATTATGGCAGATTTGGTGGAATGAAAGGGAGTATTTATCCACGAATATATTTAGGTGCAAATTTTACAAGTGCTTTATATGGTTTAACATATAGAGCTAATATAGCAATAGAGTTATCTTATGAATAGAAAAAAAATATTATGTTTATTATATATATGTTTTTTTATTATATTGATGCCGGTATATATATATGCAACTTCAGAAATTACAACTATGTCAGCAGAAGTAAAATTTTCTACTTTTACGCCGGCTGAAATAACACATAATGCAATCATATCTGTTTCTTCAATTAATGGAATTTTAAAAACAAAATCATCAGTTGATTTTGGCAGTAATATATCTGCAAGTGCTGATTTGTTATATTATTTGAATGATCAAACTGTAAATGTTTCTACAGTAGTAAAGGGTTCTATAAATCATAAATCTGAGTTTTATATATCAACACCAAAATTGGGGGAATCAAATACCAGCATATCGTATAAATTAAAAATAACATTAGTAAGTATTGAAGGTAATATTTCATATTTATATTGGCCATCAAGTGCGACATATCAGAGAGCAAACATAGTAGATTATTCCTCAACAACAATAACATCAGCCGGAGGGACAGTAACATTTGAGTCCGGGAACCAGCAATATGGCAATAC
>JAQVBD010000088.1 GCA_028690485.1 Endomicrobiaceae bacterium | reverse complement strand
ATTCAAAAACAATATTTTTAATTATTTTACTATGGTATGCAATAGGAAATCTAATATGGTGGAAATTCAATACACCAATTATTCCTTATGACATTTCAGCTTTACATTTTAATGATATTTTTGAAGATAGCTGTTTATTTTTTAATGCCCCATTAATAACTTGGATAATGAAGTTTATGTTTTACATATTTGGTAAAGAATATTTTGATTTATTAGTGATATTTGTAAATTATATATTTTTTGTGATTTCATTGTATTATATATACAGATTAGGGGTTATATTAAAAAACAAAGAAACCGGCAATATTGCAATGATATTATTTGCATTAGTTCCGGCAATATATGGCATGAGCAGGCAATATGGAGCTTTGGAATATCATATAACAACTGCAATAATACTCAACATATACTGTTTATTGAAAACAAACTATTTTAAAGACAGGAAATGGACAATAATATACGGTATATCTGTAGGATTGGGACTATTAATCAAGGATGAGTTTCTAGCATATTTTTTTGTCCCATTCTTATATATAGTTTTACAAAGTTTTAGAGAAAGCATTACAAAAACAAAAACAGCAAATATACTGATATCAATCTCTTTAGGATGCCTAACAGCAGGTTTCCATTATTTCAGAGAACCAATAATGAATAAAGCATTAACTGATTTTTTAAAAAATCCGGTAGAATTTCTTTTCATATTTAAAAATACACATGTAATGACAATAGGATTATGGGAAAATTTATTATCTCCACTAATATTCATAATATTTTTAATAGGATTAGTATGGTTTATTCTAAAATACAAAAACAAATATAAAAATTTAATATTTTTATGGATATTAGTGCCATGGCTGGGGATAATGTTAATGCCTCATTTTAAACTGCCGGAATATGGATCAGGGTTTATACCTGCCATGATATTAATAGGAGCATTGTATTTATCACACATAAAAAGAAAATATATAAAAACCATATTATTAAGTTTAATAATAATTTTGGGCATTTTTCAATACTTGTGGTTCTCTTATGCACCAGGCACAGATTTATTCCAATTGGAATATAAATATAAAAAACATTCAATAAAATATTTTGATTTGTCTTATCGCAATATAATATATAACCCCTTAATAGGAAGACATCTTAAACATTTAACAAATTATTTAAAACTAGAATATCCAAATAAAACATTTTATCTTTTCGACAGATATAATGGGAACAATCAAATATTGTACACTCTTTTTCGTTTAAACGATATCCCGTATGTTTATAATTTAGATTATTTTGAAAAGCCTGCCGATATGGTAATATCAGCATACCAAAAAAATGCCGAGAATGTTTTAATTGAAAATTACATAGCCGAAGATAAAGCTTTATATGAAAAGATTTTAATAATTCAGCAAGATATAAACAAAAATTTTCAGGTAATCGAAAACATAACGGACAGATATTTTATCAAAGTACTTATACTGAAAAGAATTGATACAGATAAATAACTTTTTGTTTGATTTCTTATTACAATTAACATTACACTGTTTTTACAACAACCTTAAAAATATTTAAGCTGCTGACAACATAGATCTGTAATTTTTTGCATCATTTGTGCTTTCTACTTTATTTATTATTTTAAACTTGTTGTCATCTGCAAATACTAATATTAATTCTATTGTTGTATTTATTGCTATTTCTTTCTTTTGCTGTAATTCTACTAATTTTATTTTATCTGATTCTATTATTAATTCTGTATTTATTATTTCTACATCTGACTGCAATTTATTTATAAACATCAGCATATTTGTTTCATTTCCTATAAATTCATCTGAAATATCTGTCGTTTTTTTATCATTATTTTTAAATTGTTTTACGATTGACTTTCCTAATAATATTTCTAATTCTCTGTCTTTTAATCCATAATTTTTATTATTTTCTTGCAACATGGATTTTGCTAATATTCTTTCTCTCATCGTTTTCATAAACATTTTTTTTGTTTCTTCAACATTCTCTAACTCTTGCATTGTTATACTTATTACATCACTGCCACTTAATTCAAGTATTGATTTTATATTGTATATATCTATTAATTCTTCATCTGTCAAATTAGCTAATTCTTGTCTTTTTTCTTTTGATATATCAGGTATTTTCGTAAAATTCATATTGTAAACCATCTCTTTAGCATCTAATGGACTTAAATTGCCTATTTTAAATGTTGTTTCTATACTCCCTATTAATAAATTTAACATGTCATAAGAATCTAATATATCTCTATTTTGTTTAAATACTTTTTCCAATATATCAATGTTTACTACTAAAGGTTCTTGTGATGAAGTCATCATTTCTTCCAAATATTTTAATGTTACTGTGTCACTGTTATCTATCAACTTTATATTTATCGTATCCCCACTATAGTAATCTGTTAATTTATCTCCGACTATATATCCACTGAATCCTTTTTGCCTGTAGTCTCTGTTTATTTGTTCATTACTAAACTGTATATATATTTCTATGCCTTCTTTTCTCAAATTCATAAGTTCCTGACCTATATTTTCATTTTTTGATTTCAATTTTTCATACTGTCCAACAGTGATAATTTTTCTAGATTTCCCATTTTTTATTTTTTGTAATAGTAATTCTTTATCTTCTATTTTTTCCAATGATACTATTATTTTTTCTCCTTGAGAGACTGCTATTGCTGACCTGATTTCCAAAACTGATCCTATATATTCTGATTGTTCTTTACTATTCCTTCTTTGTATTTCATCTGTTCTAAGTGTTGTTATATTCTTTTCAAAAACTATTCTCTCTTTTTGGGTATTACTTGCCATTATCGTATCTACTACTAAATTTATTTTATGACCTTCTTTTCTGAAATTCTTTTCTAACTCTTCTTTTATAACATCAACACCTAAAGTTTTTGAAACATCTTCTAATAAAGCTCCTTTTGCCCCATATACTAATATACCTTTTGTTTCTACCTGCCAAATCGTTTTCCCTTTTATTTTCAAACCGGTATTTTTTCTTTCTTCTGCCGGTATTTCTTCTATATCTTCAACTATTAATATTGGAGGTATATGGACCTGACCTTTCTCATCTACTGTCACATTATTACCAAACTTTTTTATTGTTTCTTGCAATCCTGTTGACTTTACATATTTATAATCTATTACTATATGCTTTACTATACTTGTTTCTACAGCTATTATATTTTTTATAATTTTACCCAACTTTTCAGATAATTTTGGTATTCTCCATGTTAATATCAACCAATTCTTTACAATATTTGGAATATCCCTAAATCTTGGTTTTGCTGCTTTTATTTTACTCTTATCTTTAGACCTTGTAGAAAGTGTGTTTGGTATTTCTTTTATTGCTACTCTGAATGCTGTTTCCCAGACTCCTTGTCCTTTTTGTATACTTTCTTTTACAATTTCAAAGTTTTCCGGTAAAATTTCCACATTTGAATTATCAACAGAAGCTTCTAATAAATAATCTATCTCTCCCTTTCTCAAAGGAGTAAATTCTCCGTTATTTACAGCTTTCATAAATGCTTCTACAGCAATTGGATTAAAATATATCCCCTCATCGTGTTTAATTCTTCCAATAGCTATATATCTGTATAATTCATCTTTATAAACCCTTTTAGAAATCATAGCATCATAGGAATCAGCTAAAGCTATTATCGTAGCTATAAAAGGAATTTGACCATCTTCCAATTGATTTGGATATCCTTGCCCGTTATATCTTTCCTGATGATATTGTGCACCAAAAGCAAAAATTTTAAAACTGCTTAAATTTAAAATTTCAGCACCTAATGCAGCATGTGTTTTTATCATTTCAAATTCTTCATCATTTAAGTTATCCTGTTTATTTAAAACACTATCAGGTATAGCATTTTTCCCTATATCATGCAGTAATGCAGCTATTATTGAATAATATTCAAAATGTGGAGCATATT
>JAQVBD010000087.1 GCA_028690485.1 Endomicrobiaceae bacterium | reverse complement strand
CTTATTTTTCCCCTTATGGTGGTGCTTTTAATGAAGAAATATATAAAAGTGATATTGAAAAGATAGCTAGAGCGTGTTATTCTTTTATTACTAATCATCCTTTCACTGATGGCAACAAAAGAATTGGTATACATATAATGTTGGTATTACTTAAAATTAATAACTATAATGTTAAATTTGAAACAGACGAATTAGTAAATATAGGAATGAGTGTAGCACAAAATAAAATGAAAACTGAAGATATAGTTACGATACTTAGAAATAAAATTTGATACTTGACAACATTAGTAAGATGTGATATAATAGATTTATAAGATATTGGGTCGTTATATATTGATTATCATATGGAGAAAATTCAATATAATTATTTTTATCCAATATCTTTTTTAATTTTATATTATGAAATGAGGATTATTATATGAGCAAGAGATTCTTTGTATACAGCTATAATATGAATGTTAATGAATATTTCAATGATAGAAATTCAGCTATTCAATTTATGGAAGAAATAATTGATGAGATTAACGAAGATATTAATACTTATGGTAATACAGATACGGTATATAATCCTAAAGAATGTGATTTGGTATTGTGCGAAATATTGGCTGAAATGCTTCCAATGCCAGATTATGATACAGAACATGTAAATGAAAATATTCCTTATTTGGAATGTTATGATTAGTTATTAATATAGCTCATTAGTTTAGTGGTTAAAATATGTCCCTGTCACGAACAAGATATAAGTTCGATTCTCGTATGGGTCACCAACCAATGAATAAAAATGCTAGTGTATCCAAATGAAAAAGGAGATTGGCTGTAAACCAGTTGTCGAAAGGCTTTGTAGGTTAAAGTCCTACCACTAGCACCAATTTAAAATATATAAAGGAATGTATAGATTAGATGATTAATTTAAATTAGGAGATAATTATGAAAATATTTCTAGATTGGTTTGTTGTTTTACCTGCTATAATTCTTACTTGTGCGCCAGTATTTAATTATTTTAATATCGCTAATGTGTTTTATTCAAGATTTTTTTATAGTCTTATTATATTTATGATACATAAATTTATTTGTTATAAATTTGTGTTTGTAGAAGATGAGAGGAAATAAGAAATGAATGAAAAAATCAAAACAACACCAAGACAAGAAGCTTTGAGTTTATTTGGTGAAATGAGATATCTAAATGAAGAAGAACAAGCTTTATACAATGAGGCAAGAGAAAAAGATATTGTATTAGATGATATTAGTTTTTGGGATTAAATAGATTATTGTAATTAATTGCTGAAAGATATTATTTAGATAAGGAGAATAAGAAATGAATGAAAAAATCAAAAACACAGATGAAATTACAATTTGCTCTAAAAATACAGACGAAATTATAATTTGCCCTAAATGTAAGGGTAGAGGATATTTAAAAATGGAAAAAGCTGAATCAACATTTAGTGGTTTTGTTGATTATCGTTTTATTAAATGTGATTTTTGTAACGGTCTTGGCAGAGTGAGAGAGATAGTTAATACAACTATTAAATATAATAAAATAGAAACTGATAAATATGAATTTGATGAATTACCTATAAACGAAGAAAATGAATGGACAGTTGCTTTTAGTACTAATGATGAATTAGATAGAATACAATATTTATGTAAAGTTAATAAAATAAAAGAAGAACGAAAAAAAGAAATAGAAGAAGCCGAACAAAGATTTAAAAAAATATAAAATGAAATAGATTCTTGAGCTAAGTGGAAAAAGGATGCTGGGTTTTATATGAAAGTAAATAATAATGAATGATATTATGTTATTTAAAGATTTCTATGAGTTATTTTTAGATAATCTCGATAATAAATCTGTAACAGTTAATACTCCAGAATATAATGGCATTCGATATCCCATGACTACAGGCCATGATAGAATAGTTGATGAAAATTCTGAAGAATATAAAGATATGATTAGTAGATTAGATAATAATGAAATATTAGATATTAGAATTAATAAAAGATTTTTAAATTATATAATAGATAATGATACAGAATATTATAATTATGATATTATTAAATATGATTCTATTTGTATACAAAATATTTTTAGTTTATATAATAGATGGTCTGACAAACCTTCTATTGATGTTAAATACGAAATAAATAATAAATTAAAAAGAATTAATATTGATATTGTATTTACAATTGATAATAGAAATGATGGTTTACCTGATTGGTGTTTTATAAATGTTTGTCATACATACTGGTTTAATCCTTCTTGTAGTGAAAGTTTTGAATCTAATTTATTTTATTTAGAATTTATGAAACAATTTAAGAAAATAATTGATAAACAGAGGAATGAATAAAATGGGAATGGATATTATAACAGATTTTGATAAACACGAAAATGACCCAAAAGAAGATGATTACACATATAATAGAGACAATATAATATGTCCTTATTGTGGATATGAAGATCCTGAATCTTGGGAATATCTAAGTGGTTTATGTGAAGGTGAAGTATTAGAAGTAGATTGTGCTGATTGTGGAAAAACTTTTAATATTTTTTATGAAACTTCTATTTACTGGCAAGCGAATAAGATTTAACATTTGATAATATTATATTTTTATGTTATTAAAATATAAATACATAAGAGAGGTCTTAAAATGAATATAATTAAAAAGTTGAATAGTATTATTGAGCAGAGCGAATCTAATATATTGAATAATGATAAATTTAAAGTTATTGAAGCTAGTGCTGGTTTATCTAGAATTATAAGTCATGTACAAAGTGGAATAAGTTTTATTATAATAACAGCATTTAGAGGAGAATATTCTAAAAATAAGAATATTATCAGAAACAAACAATTACTATCTGATATTAAAGAAAATAATCTAGGTGCTATTCAATTAGAAGGGTATTGGACAGAAAACGCTGGTACTCCAGATGAACTTAAAGTTGTAGAAGTTTCTTATTTTATTCCTAATAAAACATGGTCTGGTGAAAGTTTAGATAACGAGCAATTTAAACAGCTTGGGTCTGAATTAAGAGATAAATATAATCAGGAATCATTTCTTTATGGTGATGGTAAAGATATTTATGTGGTATCAAAAGATGAAGAATTTAGTATTGGTAATGCTGTACATGTAACATATAAAGAATTTGAAGAAATATATTCTAAAATTAAAAATAAGAATTTTATTTTTTCTTGTGTATATGCTCCTATTGTTTCTAATTATGCTTCAGCAGTATATTTTAAGTCAAAGGGTTATTATTTATTTGATATAAAATAATTGATATCTCTTAACGTTAATTTCATGATGTCACAAAATTGATATTTCTAACTTGTGCCTCAACTTGTGCCTCATTAGAATTAACACTTGACAAAATTATAATTATGTGATATACTATTAGTAATGGGAAGTTCATCTGTTGATGTAATACCCCTGCAAAGGGTATAAGGAGAGTTAAATTCTCTCACTTCCCTCCATTAATATGTTGAAAGAAGGAACGAAAGAATGGATAAAGTATATTTGATAAGTCAGAAACAGTTGAATATTATTAAGGATCATCTTAATATTTTGAATAATGTTAAAGGTGACACAATAGAAGTTATAGCCATACTTAATACTATATCAGATAAATTTAGTGAATTATCTGATGATTCTGATTTTTACTATGATATATTTGATGATATTGAAACTGCGAATGATTACATTAAAAATATAAACGATACTAAAGATATTGAATTTGTTATTGATAATATTGAAAATAATCAGTTAGTTACAGAACTACCTTATAATTCAGAAAAATATAATATAAATATGAATATAACTAATAAATATTCTATGGGAAATTTAAGAGAGGTATAACTGAAATGTCGCATGCGTTAGCTTATGTAGTAACAGAATTGGACCCTAATATGAGTATGTTGGAAGATATTTTGCTTCCTTGGCATGAATATGAATCAACTGGGTATGATGAATATACCGAAGAAATAGATATGACAGATGAAG
>JAQVBD010000086.1 GCA_028690485.1 Endomicrobiaceae bacterium | reverse complement strand
CAAAGTTTCCAGCTATTATAATGGTTCCATATAAGTCTGAATCGCATCATAAAAGAAAAGGGAATTATTATCATTGTAAGGGCACTGGAAATGCTGAAGAAACGATAAATGTTGATGATATTCAAGAACATTGGAAATGTGCAGAAACTCCGCCAAAAGGAGATCCAGTAGTTCATATGTATTGAAAATCAGGATAACCAAAAAACTTAAATACTCATACAGTGTTTATTAATGTGCACCCAAAACCAGACAAGGAAAGAACAGAACATCCTTTCGGTTGTTTTGTTTTTCTTTGTTTGAAGAGGCAAAAAAAATACTTGATGGGAGGTTAAGAATGTTAACACATATTATGAGATTCATGGTTGGTTTGATATCGTGTGCGCTACTAGTATTGCTTGTGTGGTTATCAAGAGATTATGCTATATTTATAGTATTTACTTTGATGACAGGAACAATATTATTGGTTATATACACAATTGGTACGATCATTGATTGGACATTGGAGATGCGTGATTATTATAAGAGGTAAAATTAAATGAAACATGATTTAGCTATCATTACAATGGATGGAAAATATTTAAAAACAACAGTAGATGGATATAACATTAATGACAGTTGGTTGTGCTATTGGACAAATAATCCATATTTAGAAATTATGATTAATAAGGATAGTATATTTAGGTTAGAAATAAGGAAGAGTATTATATGATGATATTACAAGGCATTAGATACTTCATAATTGGCTTAATACCATTTACAGTAATTATAACTATCATGAGTGCAATAAATTACGGCTGTTCAATAGCACCCGACTATATTAATATAATTTTCGGTATAATTGCGTTAGCATATCTGATAGTGTTTATTATACTTATTGGTTCAATAATAGATACTGGTTATTTACGGAAGTGGTTATAATGTACAAAGAACCTACTTATAGTGAAGCAATATTTAATATATTTCTTGCAAGAGTTCTAAAAGAAAAGGGAGTCATAAAAAATATTTCTGCTGGAAAATATAGTAACGTACATAATATGATTGTTTATGGAGATAAAAACATTAAAGAATCCTGGAAACTTGATAGGAAGTAAATAAATGTTAAGATATGCATTATATGATTCAGTATTATTATTCATGACGTCATTTTGGGGATTTGTTTTGATTTATGCTGGATTTATGAAAATTTATGAGGAATTTGGAACAACAATAGCAATTTGTGGAATAGCGCTAACAGGACTTATTATGTTTGCTTGGTTACGTGAAACATATTGAGGCATAACATGAAAACCTACAAAGGCATCTTTTACGCAAAGCACGGCCCAAACAAGATTGTTTTGTTTAAGGCATCTGACTATACAGCTGCCGTCCATTACATGGAAAATATTAAAAGCGATTTATTTGGCATCGTGAATAATAGAAAAGTGTATACCGGTCACTGGGAAATACAAGAACCTACATGCGAAGACCTAGTAAAGGACTTTTTGATTGATTTAGTTAATAATTGGCATTCGAATGAAATAGATTTCGACGGTGCTGCGAAAGAATTAATAGAAATTGTGCAAAACAATATAAAAAACAATGAGGAATATCATGAAAAGTATTCTTGAATTATTAATGAATAACATAAAAATAGTTGTTAATACGCCGTTTAAAGCAATACTTGCAATACTATTAATAACGGTATTTATAATTTTCTTAGCATTCATAGAAGCTTATGTACTGACTACTATAAGTGCACTGCTTGGTATAGTATTGGTTCTACCACTAGCTTTCATTGGTTGCGTTATTACACGCACTTGGTTTGATCTTATGGTTGAGTGGAACTTATAGGAGATATACATGAAAAATTTATGGGAAGTATTCGTGTGCAGTATAAAATCAGCTACAAAAGACTTCGTAGAAATATTTGCACTAGTATTATTGATTATATTTGGGTTTTCATTTGTTTGTATAGAAATTTATGTATTTTGCACGAATATGATACTAGGAATTATATTATTTTTACCATTGTTGTTTATAGGTCTTGTGGTTATTAATTTTTATTTTAATCTCATAAATGAATGTAAATTATATGAGGTTTAGGTGATAATATGTAAAGAATATGGAAGCCATTTGAAAGTCGAAAAACAATTAAATGCTATAATATAGTTTTTTTTCAAAAAATATTTACACTATGAAACTTTTATTTTGTAGCATTTAAACTAACGATTCATAATGTTTAACAAAAGTTTCATAGTGCCTATTTTTTAATAATGGCAATGTTTCAATTATTATGTTTTCAAGCGTTTTAAGTGCAATGGGAATATTTCTATCTATTTCATAGTATTGCTGTTCGGTATATATGGTTCCTTCTTTTATGATGAATTCTTTATCACTGCTTAAAACCAGTCGCAATACAGATGTTTGTTTTTGTAAGTCAGAAGCAACTAATTTCGTTGTATATATATGCGGATATTGCTTTCTATAGCTGGTAATAAAATCTATTTTATCCATTTCTGGGAAACCATAAAAATTAATTACCTCATAATATGTGTTTCCATGATGCATTATTTTCCCGAATTGTATGAACGGTTTTTTGTTTTCTCCGCCTATTGGTAAGAGTTTTATGTGCATGCGCATATGTTCCATAATCAGAACCACTCCTCAAATTCTGATACCATACTAACGTATGGTTCAAAATACATCGTGACCTTTCCGTGGTGTGTTTTTTTGATTTGTGATACGTTTTCAAATTTTGTGAGGGCTATTGGTATCCACCTTTCTAATATGGCGTATTCTTGATTGGTTATTACGGTGCCTTTTTCTATTTCCTTACAAAATCTAAAGTCCTCTATATGTATATATATTGTCAATACTGGAACTTGATCAAAGTTCGCTGATTTGCAATATATTTCAAATACATGCGTATTCGATTGTAAATATTCTTTTGTACAATCATCTCTTTTTGGGAAGTTTTTAAAGGTCAATACTTTATAGCACGGTTCTCCACACCGTACTACTTTTTCAAATTCTATGTATGCGTTTTTGGTGTTTTTTCTTTGGATCCAATCAATTATTATCATTGTATGTCTCCTAATAACGTTAATTATGTATATAGGGTTTTTTGTATTTATAGTTTTTGGTGGTCCTATAATAAAAGTTAGTCGTAAAACTGTATTTGCTCCTTTTTATTGAATAAGTTGTTTTGAGGTTCATTTTATATGACTGAAATCAAGTATATGGTTCCAACAATGCCCAAGAAAAAACCACGGGCTTTCTTAAAGAAAAAGCCGGGCGCGCAAGTGACGTCAGTTGGAGGCGGTGGAAGTAGTATAACGGCTGCAGCAGTTGGCGCACCATTCCCTAATATATATTCGTTTTATTCTGGCAATCGTATAGATATAAAGTTGTTGGAACAGACTGCTAGGGCACCACCTGTTGCCCGCTCCCTATGGCAATTACAGTTGATTGCGTTTCCAAGATTTGATTTTAAATTAAATCCGCCTGACGATATTGAGGAAGACCCAGAAGTCACCAATGAAATCCTAACGAAACTTAAAGAGTTGGACCACAACATCGACACTACCATACTTTGCGTGCAAGCCTTATACGACATTATGACGTATGGCTCTTTTATTGGAGAAGTTACATGGCGCGAAGACGAAGACGGCTACATAGTCCCTGATATTGTGAATAGGTTGCCCGCTGCGTCATTTAAGCAGGCACCGCCAGAAGCCGAAGGTGACCGCGATAAATATATGGTTGGGCATATACTGAAGGGCATTATTTACAATAAAAAATCAAAGTCCTATGAATACTGGCAACTTCAAAACAACTACGGAACCACCGGTATTCCGATTAACATTCCAACTGAACAAGTTATTCACATCAAGGATAAGTCGTCGCCTTTTGTAGACGGTGAACCATATCTGCAAGGCATCGTTAGCACTATTTCCCAGTTGGAATTTGTAAGGAAGCGTGTCATGCAAACTGTTTCCAGAATTGGATCTCCAAAACAAATTGCAACAGTTGGCGTACCTCCAGAATATCTGGATGCCC
>JAQVBD010000020.1 GCA_028690485.1 Endomicrobiaceae bacterium | reverse complement strand
CTGCAAAACCTATAATATTTACTAACCATAAACCGCTGTTAGCATTATAAAAATTAATAACTTCTGTAAATGACCATGAACTTGCAAGAATTGTCGGAGCAAGCACTGCCATAAACAGAGGAACTTCATAAGAAAAAAGTTGTGTTAAAACTCTCATAGAACCTATAAGAGCATATTGTGATCTTGAATACCAACCTGCCAAACTGTATGTTAATGTAGGAATAGTAAGCATATACAAAACAAAAATTATATCTCCGTTAAAAGACATTAAAGATTCTTTGTTCCATAAAGGAATATACAAATATGCCATAATAACTGCGCCGGTAGCAACTAACGGCAAAGCCTGAAAGATTTTTCTGTCTGCATGTTCCGGAATAATAAGTTCTTTAGCTAACAACTTAATAAAATCTGCTACAGGCTGAAACCATGGAGGTCCGACTCTGTTTTGCATTTTTGCATGCAGTTTTCTATCGAAGTATTCCCCTAACATTGAAAACACAAACAAGAATAATATACCGGGGAAAATTAAAACTTTTAATAATATTACTATCATTCTATTTACCCATCTTTTTTATTTTAGTGAAATCTATACCTCTGTTTTTCTTATACCAATTAATAGAGAACTCTCTTAATGATTTCCAATCCATTCTGTCGGATTTTTTAGCTGAAACATCGTCAAGAGCAACTATCATTCTGTCTGTACAGGAAAAGCATGGGTCTATTGCTGCAATAACTATAGGAACATCTGCCAAGTAACCGTCTTCTAACATTTTTGAAACTGATTGGACATTTGCAAGTGTCGGAGCTCTTAATTTAACTCTTTCAGGTTTATCTGTTCCGTTAGATTTAAGATAATGAATATCTTCCCCTCTTGGAGCTTCGTATCTGCTTACTGCTTCTCCAACAGGAATAAGCCTTGGAACATTTACAGCTAAAGGAGTTTGAGGAAGTTTCTTTAATAATTGTCTGATTATAGAATATGACTGCATTAATTCTTTGATTCTGACTACTGCTCTGCCGTAAACATCACAATGATCGTCTGTAATAACTTCAAAATCAACTTCGCCGTAAGCAGCGTAAGGGTCATCTTTTCTTATATCTCTTTTTATTCCTGATGCTCTGCCTGTCGGACCTACTGCTCCTAACCTTACAGCATCTTCTTTTGAAATATAACCAACTTTTGATAATCTTTCTATTAAAGTAATTTCTTCAGTTGCTACCTGAACATAATATTTTGTTCTTTCTTCCAATATATCTACTGCTTTTAATATTTGACCTTTTTCTTCTTCGGATATATCTTTTCTAACTCCGCCGATAACATTAACTGCATAATTAACTCTGTTGCCGGTAAGCAGTGCAAGTAAATCCATAACTACTTCTCTGTCTCTCCATGAATACATAAGAAGTGTGTCAAACCCAATTTCGTGGGCTGCAACACCTAACCACAAAAGATGGCTGTGAATTCTTTCTAATTCACCGATTAAAGATCTTATATAAGCTGCTCTTGGAGGAATTTGAATATTAGCAATTTCTTCAACAGCCTGTATAAAACAAGTTGAATGAGAATGTGAACATATTCCGCAAACTCTTTCTACTAAGTAAACACACTGTAAATATGGTCTCTGCTCGCAAGCTTTTTCTATACCTCTATGGTTATAACCTACTTTCACTAAAATATCAGCAACTCTTTCCCCTTTAAGCGTTACATCAAAACTTGCAGGTTCTTTAAGTGCCGGATGTTGTGGACCTATAGGAATAACAACTTTTTTACTCATTTTTACCGCCATCTGAAACTTTTTCTATTTTTTTGTCTAACACTGATGCATCCCAATCTTTTCTTAAAGGATACTGCCCTTCAGGCCAGCCATCCGGTAAAGGATATCTTCTGCCTTGTACTAATCCTTCAACTTTTATTCCTAACAAATCTTCAAGTTCTCTTTCCGAAAGTTCAGCTGAAGGGAATAAATCTGTTATTGTTTGAACTGACGGATTTTCTTTATTTAAAGAAACTTTAATATTAAGCACTACACCGTATTCATTGCACATATGATAAATAACTTGATACTTATCTTTTAAATCAAGACCTGAAATAGTAGACAGCATATTAAAGCCTTCTTGATTAACAAACTTTTCAAAACTATTTCTAAAGAATTTTTTATCAACTTCTAACCAAATTCTTCGTTCTCTTTGTGCAAATATTTCCACAATAAAAGATGAATATGTTTCTTTAAATTTTTCTACTATATCATTTGCTGTTTTCATTTTTTTTATCCGCTTGTTTTAAGGATTCTTCATAAGATTTTAGAAGTTTTACGACTCCGTCTATTATAGCATCCGGACTTGCAGGACATCCCGGTATATACATAGACACCGGAATTGCTTGGTCTATACCGGAAACAACGCTATAACAACCGTCAATTGCTCCGCCGGAACATGCACAAGCGCCAATAGCCACAACAAATTTTGGTTCAGGCATTTGTTCATATATTCTTACTAATCTGTCTTTTAATTGTCTTGTAACAGGTCCGCAACAAAGTAAAACATCTGCATGTCTAGGTGTTCCTCTTAAAATAGAGCCAAATCTTTCAATATCATAAATAGGTGTAAGAGCAGCAACTACTTCAATATCACAACCATTACATGCTCCTGCATTAAAATGTATAACCCAAGGAGATTTTAATCTTGCCCAATTAATAACTTTATCAACTATTTTCATTTCTCGTCCCTAAATAAAATCGGAATACTAACAAAAGATATTATTAAAAATAATAAAACTATTAATAAACTGCCATCAATATGTATAGGTAATGTTGCAATAAGTAAAACAACTACATGCATAATAGTAAAGAAAAAAGCAAAAGGAAAAAACTGACTATAGTTTGGTTTTCTTCTTTCTTCAATAGGTTCTTCTCCGCAAGCATAACTTTTGAACTTGCCTTTTGGATTATTAGAACTTTTATAAGATAACTTTCTTAATAATAAAAATATTACTAAGATTAATAATGATACAAAAACAAAGACTATAGGCGGTAATTTAAAAAATTCAACTATATCCATTTTATCCTTTTAAATTCCTTATATTTCTGGTATCTAATGAATCGTGTTTCTTTACAATATTAAAAATAAGTCCTGCTGAAATTGTTAAAATAACAACTTCTACAACAATCATTATAATAATAAATGACTGTGCCATTTCCGGTCTGCCGTTAAAATAACCGCAAGCTGCAAGTAATAAAGTGACACCTTTTGTCATTATTTCTATACCAATTATTGTTGCTATGATATTTTTTGTCGTCATAATAGCATATATACCAATCAAAAACATAATAGGCATTGTAATAACATAAAGTTTAAAAAGTAAAATATTTTCTAAGCTCATTTCTTATCCTTATTTGTATCTTTTTTGAACAAAACTACAACTGCAAATATACCGGTTAATAGTATAAGAGCCTGCCCTATTAAATCGACATGTCTTAAATTCCAAATATTATCTCTTGTATCGATAGATTCTTGTACATTTTGCATTAAAGGAATAAAAGTTATATTTTTACTGTCAAGTACATATAAAGAAAAACCACAAACTAAAACTAAAAGAAACAACAAAGTCATTTTCTTTACCATTGATATTGCATTCATTTTTCTTTGTTTGTCATCAGGCGGAATAGTTAAACTGATAACACTGACAAATATAACAGTTATAAGACCGGAACAAACTGATAATTCAAATATACCGGCTAACGGACTTGATAATAAAAATAAAGATATTGAAACTAACATACTGACTACACCTAAAAGAATTGCACCTCTGATAACCCTTGCATAAGAAACTGCAAATATTGCAAATAATATTATCAGCGACAATAAAATAATGTGAACATAAATACTATCCAAGATATCTCCTTACTAACTAAAACGATACTGCTGAATTTATTAATCCATTTAAAATAAATGGGAAAAATATACCGACAACAACTGTAATTGCACACAATAAAATAGAAACAAAAGTTATTGCAAGCGGCGCTTCTTTTATATTTTCAAAACCTTCTTTTAATTTACCAAAAAATACTTTCTTTTGCATAATTAGGAAATATGTCATTGTTAAAATGCTTGCAATAATTGCTATAAAAGCAAACACTTTCAAATCTGCAGTCCACAATGCAAGTATTATCATCAACTTACTCCAAAAACCTGATAATGGAGGAATTCCTGCGGTTGATAAAAAAGCGATTACAGATGTTGTTGATGTTATTGGCATTTTTGATGCTAAGCCACCCATCTCATTCATATCTGAAACATTAACTTGTTTTTCCAATGCAGCAGAATTTACAAATAGTAAAGATTTAAAAATTGAATGATTAAATAAATGAAATATTGCGGCGGCAACACCAAAAGTTGTTCCCGCTCCCAAACCTAAAACGATATAACCAACTTGGCTTATACTTGAATATGCTAACATTCTTTTAAAATTACTTTGATTTATTGCTGCAAATGCACCAAAAACTATTGATATAGTTGCAAATATTAAAAGTATAGATTGTATACTGGTATTAAAACCAAAAACTGAGTAAAACAATCTTATAAGAGTATAAATACCTGTAGTTTTAGTTACTATCCCTGCTAAATAAATAGAAACAGGTGCAGGGGCTGCCAGATAAGAATCCGGAAGCCATCCATGAAACGGCATTACTCCGCCCTTTATAAATAAACCTACAATAAATAGAACTATTGCAACAACAACAAGAGTATTCCCGCTATATTGTTGATACATACTTGATATTGTTACAAAATCTGTACTGCCCGCAACTAAAAACAATATTGCAATAGAACTTAACATCATAACAGTTGCAACCGAAGACATAACCAAATATTTAAAACTTGCTTCCAATGAATTTTTATCTTTATTTATTGCAATTAAAACATAAGATGTTGAAGCTATAACTTCTATAAAAACATAAATTGAAAAAATATCTCTTACAAAAAACAAGCCATTCATTCCAGCAAGAGAAAGCAAGATTAAATTGACAAAATTAAATTGTTTCCTGTCTGTATCTTCCAAAGCATATAAAACTAAAAGTGATGAAAAAGCAACAATAGCTGTAGTTAATAACATTAATCTTGAAATTCCATCACATTGAAAATCTAACATAAAATATTGAGATATAGGACAATTTGCAGTTATCGGAAGGAAAAATGAAAAAGCCTGAATTATACAAAATAAACTTGCAATGAAAATCGCAATTTTACCGGATACTTTATAAAAAGGTAAATTAAAAAATAAAACTAAAAATAATGGTATCAATACCGCTAATGAAAAAGACATTTTACCTGCCTAAAAAATTATAAAAATAAAAATTATACCTAACACAACCCATAAAAGATAAATTGACAGATTTCCGTTATGAGCTTTCTTTACTGATGCTGAAACAAAATTAACACTAACAGGAACTATTACATCATAAAAATAATTTACTGCTTTGTCTATAACAAACATTATATTTGAAAACTTCCTTATTAATTTTATAAAAATTTCATAAGGATCAAAGCTCTTGTTTTCATTAAGTTTATCTACTTTAAAATAATTTAAGGCTACTAATACAAAACCTAGACCACTCTGACTTTTTTTACATGTATATAAATTATTTACTAATGCCAATACTAATACTAACACAGAAACTACTATTAATATAACTGCAACTATACTTGAATGTTCTCCAGTTTCTTGTCCAATAATACCTGTAATTAAATTATATGGAACTTTATGAAATATACCAAACATCAAACATGCTAAAGCAGTTATAATTGTTGGAATAAACATAAATGTTGATACTTCTTTTTCTTGTATAATTTTATCTTTTGGTTTAGAAAAAAATAATTTTACTGCCCAGTTCATTATAGCAACAGCTGACAACAAAGAACCAACTGCCAGACAAATATAAAATATCCAACTGACAGATATTGCACTTTCATATATCATCTCTTTAGAAAAGAATGCAAAAAAGAAAGGAACTCCTGCAAAAGCTGAACCTGCTAAAATAAAACTTATAAAAGTATACGGCATTGTTTGTCTAAGATTATTTTTAATTGAAGATATTTCAGTTGACCCTTCTGCCTGTTCAATATTACCTGCAACGAAAAATAAACAGCTCTTATACACTATATGTGCTATCATATGGAATAATGCTGCAAACATTCCAAAAACTGTTATTGAAGAAATTGCTACTATCATATATCCTGCTTGTCCTATACTTGCATACGATAACATTTTTTTGAAATCTTTTTGGTAAATAGCAAGCATATTTGCAACAAGTAAAGTTACTACACCAAACGACATTGCATATATGCTGATATCTGATCCGATATCAATAACAAAGAAATCTTTTACTATTCTTATCAAAAGATAAATACTTAATATTTTTTCTACAGCCGTTACAATAAATACCATAAAAGGTATTGGTGCTTTAACTGAAGCATCCGGTATCCAACTATGAAATGGCATAGCACCTGCTTTTGCTGTTGCACCTAAAAATATCATTATAAATGCAAACAAAGCACCCGGCTGACTTATATCAATATTAACCTGAGAAATAACAAAAGAACCGCCAACAACACATATTAACATTACACCAAACATTAAGCAAAGATCAGCAACAGAGGAAATAATCAATGTTTTTATAGCTGTCAGAAAGGCTTGATTTTTGCCAACTGCTATCATTGCAAACATAGGAATCATTAAAGCTTCCCAAAAGATAAGTAATACTATAAAGTTATCAGTAAGTAAAATTCCATTTGTAAAAGATAATGCTAAAAGCATAAATGCATAAAAAGTATATGTATTTTTATCTTTTTTCATGAAAGCGACTGAATATATAGCAGTTAAAAAAGCTATTATCGCTAAAACTAATATCATAAAAGAACTTAAATCATAATATCTGAAGTATAAATCTAAACGAAATAATACATGTGTATTAAATAAAATTTCTTTTCCATAAAAATATATAGAAAAAAAACAATTTAGTGATACAGTAATAAGGAATAACACTATTTTGGTAATATTATACTTTGTAGGAAGAAAGTATAAAAGTATACCTAATAATACAGGAATAATAATAAAAATATTTAACAATATGTTCATAAGATTAAATGCTTATCATTTGATTTGCCGCTAAATTAGCAATTGCAAAAATATCGCCAAAAAACAAACCAAAGCCTAAAGATAAAACTGCTAAAAATATTACACTAAGTACCATAGGTGAAAGTAACTTTTCTTTTGATAAAGACACAAATTCACCTTTTTCTTCGCCCAAAAATATCTTTGTAAAAAGCCTTACCAAATATAAAACGGTGAATCCGGCACATATTATAAATGCAAAACCTGTAAAGACATTGCCATCCATAACACTACCGATTATAACCAAAAATTTGCTAAAAAAACCTGCAAAAGGAGGAATACCCATAACTGATAATGCACAACATGCAAAAGCTATAGCAGTAAAAGGCATATATTTTAAAAGTCCACCCATTTTATTTAAATCTTTTGTATGAACTTTATGTTCAATAATACCTGCACACAAAAACAAACCTGCTTTTGCTATACCATGTATCAATATAAAGAGCATTGCTCCGGCAAAAGCAACTTTTCCGCCTGAAACAAATCCTAAAAAAATAAAGGCTATTTGACTAATTGTAGAAAAAGCGATAACTCTTTTAATATCCTTTTCAACAAAAGCAATACCTCCGGAAACAAAAGCACTAACAGCAATAACAATTAATATTACTGTTCTTAACGAATCAGAAGGAATTATAACAAAACTAAATAATCTTCCATATACATAAACACCAATTTTTACAAGTACAGCAGCATGAAGCAATGCTGTGACAGGTGAAGGCGCAATACCTGCATCTGCAAGCCAAGAATGTAATGGAAAAGTTGCAGATTTTGTAAAAATACCAATCAAAATAAATACAATTGCAAGATCTACTAATCCGCCGGTAATACCTGCATTAGCAATAATATCTAAATCAAATGAACCTGAAGCTTCTGCTATAATTAAAAAACCGGTTAACATAAATAAAGCACCTATTGCTGTTAACAAAAATGCTTTATTCGCTCTTCTTATATACTCTTTTTCTCTGAAAAAACCTATAAGTCTCCATGAAGCAAGAGCTGTCATTTCCCAAAAAATATATATAAATATTAAATTAGCAGAAAAGATTATTCCCATCATAGAACCTAAAAACAAAACCACTATAAAATAATATTCATTTTGATTTTCGTAATGTTTTATATATTCAAAAGAATATATAAGAATGATTGTACTTACCAAAACAGATGCTATTGCTGTAAAAGTTGCAAATATATCTGCTTGTAAAATAAAATTGATACCTAAAGGAAATTGAAATACGAATTTAACTATATTACCGGATAGAACTTCAGGTAATATAGAACATAAAAAAAACATAGGAATAAGCATTAATAGTAATGCAAAAGAATTTCTTAATGCAACAGAAAATTTTGCTATTACCGGTAAAAGCGTTGATAAAAGTACAGGAACAAGTACTATAAGTAGTAATAAAATATCATAAGACATTAAGATAACCTGAATATTAAGTCTAAATTTTTAAAAAATTGCTTGCTTAGTATAGAGAATTTTAAAATATTTGTCAAATACAATACCATTTTTGTAATTCCATATTAATTTTCATCCACATATTAATAAGCAGATGTTTGATAATGTTAATATTAGCCTTTTCAAATTAAAAAAACTATTGTTTTAAGACAAACAAAAAAAATTCAAACCATAATATACATATGAAAAAATACCTAAGGTTTGAAATTCCGAAACCATAATTAAACTATTTATATTGCAACAATAGTTACATCTAAATCTTTCGCTTTTCTTATAACTTCTTCTTTATCTAAAATCAATGTAGCATCAGATTCTATAATCATTGCTCTAATTTTGTTGTTTTTTAATGTATCAATTGTATTTATGCCGATAACAGGAACATCAAACCTGAAATCTTGATTTGGCTTTGCAACTTTTACAACAATCGCATTTTCACCGCCAAGATGATAAGCTCTTTTTATACATTCATCAGTACCTTCTATTGATTCAACAGCAAGTACTGACTTATCTTTTACAACAACTGTTTGACCTATATCAAAACCTGCTATACCTTTAGCTATTTTAAAGCCGAATTCAACATCTTTATTTTCTTCTGATGTTAATTTCTTACCAACTATTAAGCCTTTTGGTGCCAGTAAATGTTTTAAGTATAAATGTGAAGGTAGAAAATTAATACCGTCTTTTTCAAACTCTTTTATAACAGAACCTAATATTGTATCTGCCTTTTTATTTAATAAAGAGCCCATTAACTTTATTGCTCTAAAATCCATACTTATAGCTGAATATATTTTAGCATGTTTAACTTGCCCCACCATAACGGCAATATTAACATTTTTTTCTTTGAACGTATCTATTATTTTTTGTAATTTGCCGACAGAAAGCCAAACAGTTTCATCAGAAACTTTTTCAATATCTTTATCGGCTTCTTCATTTAAAGCAATCGTAATAACTTTGTCACCCTGTTTTCTTATTTCTTCTGCAACAAGAAAAGGGAATCGCCCATTACCAGCAATCAAGCCTATATTGTTCATATTATCTGTGCCTACAGATTCCTCTTTGAGATTTTCTAATAAATGTAATTATTTCTTCTACAGGAACACAACCTTTAATCTCTTCAAGTTTTAAGAGAGCTTGTTCTAATGTTAATTTTGACATAAACAATACTCTGTAAGCATGCTTTATATTTTCTATATCTTCAGACGGAGTTTGTCTTCTTTTAAGTCCGACTAAATTAAGCCCTGCAAGTTTTGCTCTGTCACCTTGTGCTTGTGCATAAGGGATTACATCCATTGTAACCATCGCTCCGCCGCCAATAATTGCATTTTTTCCAACTCTTGTAAATTGATGAATAGCTGCAAGTCCGCCCATTATAACGTTATCTTCAATTTCTACATGACCTGCTATAGCACAACAATTTGCAATAATCACATTATTTCCGACAATACAATCATGAGCAACATGGCTAGAGGTCATAAGCAAACAATTTTTACCGACAACAGTTTGTCCGTGTGCTACTGTGCCTCTGTTAACTGTAGCATATTCTCTTATAACAGTCCCGTCACCAATAATAGCTTTAGTTTTTTCTCCTGCATATTTTAAATCTTGTGGAGGAGTACCAATTGCACTATGACTGAAAATTTTACAATTTTTACCTATTTCTGCACATTCAATAACAGCATGTGAAAAAATTATAGTATCGTCACCTATTACAACATTTTCACCTATTATTGCATAAGGACCGATTTGTACATTTTTACCTATTACGGCAGATTTATCTACAATTGCAGTTTGATGTATCATTTTTATGCCTCTTTATCAACTATAATAAACATAAATTCAGCTTCTGTAGCAAGCTTTCCGTCTACATAAGCTTCGCCTTTTACTTTCCCTTTTCTTCCGCTGTCTCTTATTACTTCAATTTTCATTTCTAAAACATCACCAGGAATGACTGTCTTTCTGAATTTTACATTATCTATTGCCATAAAATAAGCTAAACAATTTTTCATTTCAGGTCTTGATAAAAATAGTACGCACGATGTTTGTGCCATAGCTTCAACAATTAATACTCCCGGCATAATAGGTTTCCCAGGAAAATGTCCTTGAAAAAAAGGTTCATTTCCGCTAACACACTTGTAGCCTACTGCTCTTATAGGATCACTGGTAAGTTTAACTCTGTCTATCATTAAGATTGGATATCTATGTGGTATAATCTTTTGTATCTCTGCACTATTAATAATTCTTTCTTCTTTATTCTGTTCTTGAGTATCCACTGACTCCTCCAATATTTTACCATCTTTTTCTAAAATAGCTTTATTTACAAATTCTTTAACAAAACTAACATTGCTTTTATGACCTGGTTTTTCAGCAACTATTTTTGCTTTTATTGATTTACCGGCCAAAGCTAAATCACCAATTAAATCTAAAATTTTATGTCTAACAAACTCATTTTCATATCTTAATGGTTCTTTATTGTATATTTCATTAGGCCCAATTACTATTGCATTTTCTAAACTGCCTCCTCTTGCAAGACCATTTGATTGAAGAGCTTCTATTTCATAATCAAAGCAAAAAGTTCTGGCAGGAGAAATATCAGTTAAAAAAGTATCTCTTGTGATTACAAAACTAGCTTGTTGATGTGATAAAAATGGATGTTCAAAACCAATTGTACAATCTATTTCAAATTTATCACTAGGATATGCAGTAATTTTTGTTTTCCCGTCACTAAAAGAAATTGGTTCTTTTATAACATAACTTTCTTTAACTGCATCAAGGTCTTTAATACCGGCTGCCATTATCTGCTGAGATATTAATTTTGCACTGCCGTCTGTTATTGGCGGCTCGCTATTATCAATTTCTATTATTAAATTATCTACACCTAAAGCAGAACATGTTGCAAGAATATGTTCTATTGTATGAACTTTTACATCCCCTTTTTCTATTGTTGTTCCTCTTATAGCAGTTCCTGTTGATAAACTGTTCCAATCAGCTTTAATGTCCGGTTTATTTGGTAAATCAACTCTGATAAAATGTATTCCTGAATTTGCACTTGCAGGCTTAAAAATCATTTTACTTTTATTACCTGTGTGTAAACCAACACCTTCTATTATTATTTCTTTTTCAATTGTTGTCTGTTTGCTCATAAAACTTTTTATCCCTCTTTCTTATTAAACATTTTAATTAATGATTTTATTTGATCATACATTTCAGGTAATCTTTTCAAAAACACCTGTGTTTGTAAATGCTTTCTATATAACTGAATTGGATAACCTGCATAAACTTGATTATCTTCCAAACTGGAAGTTACACCGCTTTTTGCTCCTACCATTACATTGTCACCTATTTTTATATGACCAACAACTCCAGTTTGTCCGCCAATTGTAACATTGCTGCCAATTTTTGTTGAACCTGCGATACCAACCTGTGAAACTATTGTTGAATTTTTACCGATTTGGACATTGTGAGCTACCATAACAAGATTATCTATTTTAGTATTATCATCAATAAAAGTTTTACCTATTGCTGCTCTATCAATAGTTGTATTTGCGCCTATTTCCACATTATTGCCAATCTCAACAAAACCAATCTGAGGAATTTTATAAATTTCTTTACCGGTGTTAACAAATCCAAAACCGTCTGCACCAATAACAACACCGGGATGAATAATACAATTATCACCTATTCTTGTTCTTTCTCTTATTGTAACATTAGGATAAATTAAACAATTTTTACCAATGCAAACATTATTTCCAATGTATGTATTAGCCAAAATCTTTGTGTTGTCACCTACAATTGAATTATCTTCAATAACTACATTATGCCCGATTGTAACATCTTTACCAACAGAAACATTTTCTGTAATAGATGCCTTTGGACTAATTCCAATTTTTATAGCAGAGATTCTCTCCTGATCTAACATTGTCAATATTTTGGCAAATGCTAATTGAGGATTATCTAACAGAATTAAATTCTTATTTTCATATTCCTGTCTAGGCATATTTGACGGGAAAAATATTGCACCGGCTTTTGTATCTTTTAAAAAATGAACATATTTTTTGTTACCTAAAAAAGTTAATTCGTTTTCTGTTGCTTCTTCTAAACTATTAACTCCTGTGAGTACTATATTTTCATCACCAACAATTGTGCCATTAACAATATCATTTATTTGTTTTAATGTTAATTTCATAATAAAAATCCTCTAGAAAACATTTCCTATTGTAAAATAAAATTGCTGTAATTCTTCACCCGGTTTATGGTTTAATCCATATCCCCAATCAAGTCTCAATGGGAATACAGGAGTTGCAAATCTTATACCAAAACCAACACCGGATTTTAAATAATATTCGTTGTTATCTTCATTATCAGTACCAAATCTGTAATTTACATTATCAATATTTTTCCAAGTTCCACCTATATCATAAAAAAATGCACCTTGTAAAATAGTCTTTCTATTTTCTTGAACTATAGGAAATTTATATTCAACATTTGCAACAGACATAAATTTTCCACCTTCATAAGGTCCAACTTCTGTTCTATATTTGTAACCTCTTATAGTATCTGCTCCACCAACATAATATTTTTCATACAAAGGAACATCACTTGAATTTCCATAGCTTTCTATCCAGCCTGCAGTAACATTTACTGACAGAACAAATTTCCAAAATGTTGGAAAGAACCAAGTTCCTTTAAGGGAATTCCTAAGATAATTGACATTACCGCCAAAAGGGCCACCGGCAACATTCACTCCATATGAATATCTTGCTCCTCTGGATGCATCAAAAACATAATCTCTGGAATCATAAACAATTTGTGCACGAACACTGGAAGTTCTGTCTTTAGCTAAATCAGGATCATTTAAAATTTCTTCTTTTAGTTCATCTGATTCTATATCATAAAGTCTGACATGTTCATATGTATAACCAAAAAGCAAAGATGTATTTTCTGCAATTCTTGGACTTATAGTAACTGAACCTCCGATTCTTCCTTCTCTATAAGCATCTGTTACGCTGCCATAATCTCTTAATTTTTCTATATTAAATAAAGAAAGTCCTAAACTAGTTGGTTTACCTAAAAACCATGGTTCAGACCAATCAATTTCATAATTATGTCTTCTTGCACCAAATTCCCATAACAAATTTAATCTCTGAGCTCTTCCAAAAAGATTCATATGTTGTAGCTGAACAGAACCTACAAATTGATCTACTGAAGAATATCCTACTCCGGCAGTTACCATAGCAGGCTTTCCTTCTGTTATCGCAAAAGCCAAATTCATTATATCAGGAGTATTTGTAGGAATTATATTAGGTTCGGCAGCATCTATAAAACCTAAATTATAAATTTTTTCCATACTTCTTCTAACTTTACCTGATGAAAAAACATCACCCGGCTTGAGAAGTATTTCTCTTCTAATTGTTTGATCTTTTGTACTTACTAAACCATCAATGAGTATATCTCCAACATAAACGATATTGTTCTCTTGTATCTGATAAATAACATTAACAATACCATCATCTTTTGGCAACTCAATTTCTATACCATTTTCAACATCATAAATTACTTCAGGACCGGATTTTTTAAAATCCGGAGCTATATTAGAATGTAAATATCCTCTATTAGAATAATCATCGTAAACTTTATTTAAAACTTCAACTACTCTGTCCTGACTGAATATATCATTTTTTTTGATACTTGAATGTTTAAGCAATTCATCTGATGTAATAACATAATTACCATCAAATGATATATTACCTATTTTATACTTAGGTCCTTCATGCACAGTTAATGTTATGAACATTTTTGTTCTATCTTTATCATATGTTATAACAGGCTCATCCATAGCAAAATCCATAAAACCGTTATTTTTATAAAATTTTGTTATTTCTTGCATATCAGCTTTCAAAGTTTCATCTTTAAATACTTTTTTCCTTTTTGTCTTCGCTAATTTTTTTATTTTCTTTGGTTTAAAATTTTGACAGCCTTCTACAAAAAAATCACCTATTAAAATTTTATTATTTTCAGTAATTAAAAATGTTATACTCATTGTATTGGTATCTGAATCTGTAGTCGGATAAACTTCCATTTGACAATCTGCATAACCTTTATCTTTATACAAAGTTAAAATTTTTCTTTTTGATTCTTCAAGCTCAACAAAATTATAAAAACTTTTTTCCTTTAAAGTTGCTTCGCCTTTTAATTTGCCTGTTGAAAACTGTTTATTACCTTTAAATATTATTTTTTTTACATAAGGTTTTTCTGTAACAGTAAACTTTACTGTTTGTGTTTTTTTATCAACAGATAATTCTGCATTATCAAAATAACCCAGCGATAAAATTATTCTAAGATCTTCCCTTGCAATTGCCGGGGTATAAAGTTTTCCTTTTTTAGTATCTATTTCTGAACGAACTGTCTTTAATTTAACATTACGAATACCTTCAAAAACTACATTTTTAATTTTAAATGTATTGGAATCAGCAAACAAATACGATGCAACAAAAACAAAAAGTGTAATAAATATTAACTTTTTCATAATTATAAATGCTCTCTTTTTTAGTATATCTATATCTGATGATTGTATTAAAAAACAATGTAAAAATCAATGTAAAATTTCAATTAAACAAATAAGATAAAATACTACAGATTTTGAAATAAATAAAAAAACAGACCGATTGTTTGTTATATAATCTATCTGTTTTTTTATTTTTTAATTTAAATATTCCTTCAAAGACTTACATCTGCTAGGATGTCTTAATTTTCTTACTGCTTTTGCTTCAATCTGTCTTACTCTTTCTCTGGTAACACCGAATTTTTTACCAACTTCTTCAAGTGTTGAAGGATAACCTATCCCTATACCATATCTCAATCTTATAATTTCAGATTCTCTAGGTGTCAAAGTGTTTAAAACTTTTTCTAGTTCTAACTGCAATCTATATTGTTGTGTTTTCATAACAGGATTTGGACTATTTTGATCTTCTATAAAGTCTTCCAATTTTGAATCTTCCTCTTCCCCTACCGGTGTTGCAAGAGAAACAGGTTCTTGCATCATTTTTAAGATTTTTCTGACTCTGTCTGTTGACATCTTTAAAAATTTACCATATTCTTCAGTAGTAGGTTCTCTGCCCTGATCCTGCTGGAATTTCTTTTTCAATTTAGTTAATTTTGAAATTAACTCTTTCATATGAACAGGAATTCTAATTGTTCTTGCTTGATCAGCAATAGCTCTATTGATAGATTGTCTAATCCACCAAGTAGCATAAGTTGAAAATTTAAATCCTCTTTTCCATTCAAATTTTTCAACAGCTTTTGAAAGTCCTAAATTACCTTCTTGAATTAAATCTGACAATTCCAAATTACTTATACCAACATGTTTTTTTGCAATAGATACAACAAGTCTGAAATTTGCCTCTATTAATTTCATCTTATCTCTATGAATTACTTCCTCTAATTCTCTTATTTTTCTATCTGTTTCTATAAGTTCTTTAGGTGTTATTGTAAAACCTTCTTTTATATTTGTTTGTTTAGCTATTAAAGTTTGAATATATTCAATATTTTCTGTCATATTAACAGCAACAAAACCGCCAGACATTTTTTTGAAAGCTACAGGGGTAATTTTACCTGTAGAAAACTGTTTGTATAATGTTTGAATCTTGGCAACAGGCATTTTATATTTTCTTTCTATTTTATCAAGTTCCAATGTTATTTCATTTAATTTATTTGCTGTTGTTTTAATTTTATTTATAAGCCTTTTTATTTTATCTTGGTTAAGATTTAATCCTATAATTAAAGAAATGATTTCTGCTCTAATAGTCTGAATTTTTTCTATTAATTTATCTTTTCCATTATCTGATATACCTTTTTCTTTTAATTTCTGTTCTGCTTTTTCAATGCTTTTTTCTAATTGTCCGATTTTTTGAACAGTTTGTTTAACTTTAATCCTCATATTTTTTAATTGTGTAGAAGATTTTCTTCCTCTTGGCATTAATTCCTTAGGAGTCATTTCTTCTTGCTCTATAAGGGTATCCCAACTTTTGATTTCTTTAATAATTAAAGGTGATTCCAAAACAATATGCGTCAGTTTTTTCTCATTTTCTTTAACATTTTTTGCAAGTTCAACTTCAACATTTCTTTCTAATAGAGGAACCTTCGCCATTTCAGTCAAATACATCCTGACAGGATTAATTTCATCATCTTCATGGTTTTTAACAACAATATCAGATGTTTCAGCTGTATTTTTTATTTTTTTAGAAGCATTTTTATCTACAACTTTTATTCCTAATTCTGCAAATTGAACGAAAAGACCATCAATTTTATCAGATGTCATATCTTTCTCTGCAATTTTTTTATTTATCTCATCATAAGTAAGGTATCCTTGTTTTTTACCAACTAAAATTAAATCTTTAAATAATTCTTTTTTTGCCATTTATTTTTTCCCCGATCCCTTTATTTGTGCTGTCAACAAATTATATTCCTTAATTTTGATAGGATCCGCTACCATTTTACCTTCTGTCATAAGTAGTATTTCCTTCTCAAGTAATTTTCTTTTTATTTTCAATCTATTGGATTCTATATCCTTACATACTATTACAAAAAATTCTTCGGAAAATTGGTCATCAGAGCTATTTTCCATAGCTAATTTAGAAAACCACTCAGCCTTTGTAGAATCTAACTTTGACAATATCCCTGCAACTGTAATGCCATTATTTTGCAAAAGCATATTATATATTTCTATACAATTGTCTACTATAAAAAAATCCTTTTGTATTTTTAAGACATATTGTCTGTTTTGCATATTTAAAAGAAATTTTAATAATTGTTCTTCTAAAGAATATTGTTTTTTATCATTCTTAAATTTATCAAATAAATTTTCTTTTATAGTATCTGTTTTAAATAAAGTTTTTCTTTTAAATTCACGCCAAATAAGTTCTTCATCTAAATTAAATGCTTGCGCAATATACTTTATATAATCTCTTTGTATAATTGTGTTTTTGTTTTTTGTAACAAAATCTAAAAGAACAGATACCGCTGTTGCTTTACCTTGAGAAGTTTTTATATCAACTTTTTTTTCTTCTCTATCGATCATGAATTTTATAGCTGTTTTTGAATTTTTATCTAGTAATTTATAAAAATCATCTTTGCCATTTGATAATAAATATTCATCAGGATCAACACCCTCAGGTAAAGATGCCGTTTTTACAGCTATATCATTTTCGGCACAAATTTCTAAAGCTCTCTGCGTGGCACTTCTTCCGGCATCATCTGAATCAAAAAGCAAAATAGTATTTTCAGAATATCTTGAAACAAGTTTTGCCTGTTGCTGAGTAAATGCTGTTCCCAGAGGCGCTACTGCTCCGGAAACACCGTATTGCTGAGATAAAACAACATCCATATACCCCTCAACCAATACTATCGATTTATCTTTCCTTATATCAGGTAAAGCTTGAAATAAACCATACAAATTTGCTGACTTAGAATAAACTATTGTTTCCGGTGTATTCAAATATTTTGCTTTACTATCTGCTAAAGTTCTTCCACCAAAAGCAACTACTCTGCCTTGAACATCAAAAATAGGGAAAACTAACCTGTCCGACATATACTCAAAAACAGTTCCTGAATCTGTTTTGGTTACAAGTCCTGCTTTTGCAAGTACTTCGTAAGCATAGCCTTTTTTTTGGGCAGATTCAAGTATTTTCCCTTTTGGAGCATACCCTATCATAAACTTTTTTATACTATCCTGAGTTATTCCTCTTTGTTTTGTATATTCTCTGGCATATGAAGCCGCACTGCTTTCTAAAAAGTATCTATGATAGAATTTTGAAGCATTTTCTAATATTTCAAATAACTTAGTTTTTTCAGAAACTGAAATTTTTTCTGTAAAAGTATCACTTATTGTTATTCCATTTTTTTGAGCAAGTTTTTTTACTGCTTCAATCCATGAAATATTTTCAACGAGCATAACAAATTTAAAAACATCTCCTGCAACATTACATCCAAAACACCTGAATATACCTTTTTCGGGACTAACAACAAATGACGGTGTTTTTTCACTATGAAAAGGACAACAACATTTCCAATTTCTGCCTGCCTTTTTTAAATCAGGAACATAGTCTCTAACTACTGAAACGATGTCAGATGCTGTCCTTACTTGTTCTATAACTTGGTCAGAAATAGACATATATTATCTTCTAAACCTTCTAAACCCTGAACATTCTATATAATCAACTTGCCCATATTTTTTTTCTAACGCATCAAGCATTAAATTCATACCCAAATTGTCGGATGAAATATGCCCTGCAATAACTATATTTATTTTATATTTTTCTGCCATTTTATAATGTTTTTCACTCATATGCATACCGACTATAGTGCCAACTCCAGCATCTGCTAACTTTTCGATAATTTCAGCCGGACCTTCAGTACCACCTGTCATATCAACAAAAATCTTCCCGCATTTTGATTTATCATTACCATTTAAAATAAATGGTCCATTAGAAAATGTTGATGCATATTTATATTCAGGTATATTTTCTAAAAATGAAACGATATCCTTTAAATATCTTGGCTGTATTTTATTCAATTCTGTTTGCAAATAAGTTACAACATGGTTATCTGCAACAGTATGTGAAGTCATCATAGGAATATTTAACAATTTTGCCGCATCAAAAACTCTTTGATGATTTGAACCTGCAACACTTCTGCCAACTTCAGAAACTCTTGAAGAAATAAGTTTTTCTGATATGTTGATAGGAACTCCTTGCCCTTCAATAATTTCCGATTGCATAGCAATAACATTATGAAAAGTTGAATAAGCTTTTCCTTCCGGATGATGAGCTAATACCAAATCTATTTTTTTACCGAAAAGTTTTAACTGATTAGCTAATAATAATTCCGGTGTTTCAATATCTATACCAACCATAACCGATTTTATTTCTTCTTTGCCTGTACCATAAATAATTCTTGTGTCATCATATGGGCTAGTCAATGT